>NZ_JBEOXT010000005.1:0-250137 GCF_040296685.1 Streptomyces sp. NPDC002054 | reverse complement strand
CCACGCCGCTCTCCCGACCCCGGGCTGGGGGGACGTGCCCCAGAGGCGGCCCCGGGGGGGGGGGGGGGGGGCGGCGGCCCCCCCACCGGCCGCCCTTGCGGGCGGAGAGCTCCGTTTCCTCGAAGCCCCAGCTCATTTGGCCCGGCGGAGCCCCCGGGCGCAGCAGATCGCTACGCGGTTCGGCCGGTTTAGCGGCCCCCGGCCGTCCTCGCAGGCGGAGAGCTCCGATTTGGCGAAGCCCGGCCCCATGTGGCCGACCGGAGGCCCGGGCGCAGCAGATCGCTACACGCTCCCGCCGGTTTAGCGGCCCCCGGCCGTCCTCGCGGGCTGAGAGCTCCGATTCCTCGAAGCCCGGACCCATATGGCCGAGCGGAGGCCCCGATCGCAGCAGATCGCTACGCGCTTCGGCCGGTATGGCGGCCCGCGGACCGGCCGTGGGCGGGAACGGCCGCTACTAGGGGGTGTCGAGGTGCTTGGAGAGGACTTGGCCTGGCCAGGAGTCGGACAGGAAGCGGTCGGTGGGGGTGAAGCCGTTGCGTTCGTAGAACGCGACCAGTTCGCCGCCTCCGCCTGCCCAGCAGTCGACGCGCAGCAGGGCCACACCGGCTCGCCGGGTTTCCTCGGCGGCGTGGGCCAGCAGGGACGAGCCGATGCCCAGGCCGGCATGGCGCCGGTCGGAGACCAGCAGGCGGACGTACCGTTCGGGCTCGCCGGCCGGAGCGATCGGCATCTGCGGGCTGGGGCCGGAGTCCAGCACCATGGCTCCGACAGGGGTTCCGTTCAGCTCCGCGATGTAGGGCGTGTTCTCGGTCGTGTAGCGCTCGACCCGCGCCACCCCGCCGGACTTCTGTGAATACGGTGTCGTGCCCCACTGCTCGGTGTTGCCGCGCGCGTTCATCCAGGCCACCGCGGCGTCGAGCATGTCCAGAATGGCCGGTGCGTCGGCCAGGCTGCCCGGTCTGATCTGTATGTCGTGTGTGGTGTCGTTCACGGCCATCAGCTTGCCGGACTGGCGGTGCTCGTGCCGCGCGGGCGTTCCGGGGGGAGGGAGCGGAGGGTGATGCCATGGCGGGTGCGGAGGCGGATGAGTTCGAAGACGGCGATGGCCATGGTGGCGATCGCTCCGCCGAGGGGCAGCAGGGTGGAGTCCGCGAACTGGTCGCCCAGGGGGAAGAAGATGTCCTGGAGGGCGAGTTCCCAGGCGAGGACGACGGTCAGACAGGCCGGGAGCGCCTGGTGGACCTCCACCGTGCGGAACATGTGCCGGGATATCGCCGGTACCGCGAAGAGGACGAAACCCACCGCCCGGGCCAGGAGATAGATGCCGACGATCACGGCGATGCCTCTGAGCAGCGGGTGGTCGTAGGTGGAGATGACCCAGAACGGCAGGCCCACCGCGGCGGCTCCCAGCAGGAAGTGTCCGAGGAAGGCGGCTACGGAGGTGAGCGGGCCCGGTAATCGGCTGATCATCCGCCTACGGTGCCCAGGGCGGGCCGCGGTGATGTACAGCGCGAGGACGAGGGGGACGGAGAGCAGGAGGAGGACCGGGGTCAGGGCGACCCTGAGGGCGCCGTCCCGGGCCCAGTAGACCAGCCCTTCCGGGTCCTGCATCACCACGGGCAGCTTCACGACGAGCGCGATGCCGATCCCGCACCAGAAGCGGACCTCCTGAAGGATCCGGACCGGCCGGTCGTCCAGGATCGCCTCCTCCGGCGGCTCCATGAAGCGCTCAACGAGGTTCCGGTCCTTGTTGTCCCCCATCGGGTGATCGTGACAGCCGGGCAGGACGGAAGACAGCCTTCCGTGTCATCGCTTCACGGAGGCGATCAGCGTGGAGAGGGCGAAGGTCGTCACGAGGCTTGCCATCATGACCATGCCCACGCCCACCATGAAGAGGCCACTGCCGTCATCCGACCAGTCGTAGTAGACGGCGGCGGTCAGACCGGCCGTGGTGGCGAACACGGCCTCCGCGATACGACCCCGGGACGCGGCCCAATACACCGAGGCCAGCAGGGTCAGCACCAACCCGATCACCTGCCAGGCCTCGTACGGACCGGTCACCGAACCGTCGGGCTGGACGTCACGATGCTGGTCCCAGCCCAGCCAGGCGGCCCAGGCCGCCACCGGTATGAGAAACAGCAGGCAGGGAGCGAGTCCCAGTGATTTCTGGCGCATGACCCCAGCATCCCGGCCGCCCAGGTCCCGGGGCAGAGCGCACGTACTCACACCCCCCTGAGTACAAGGATGGGGCGCCATTCCCCATATGGGCTGTTCTGGGGCGGTACGGTGTCGCCGACCAACTCTCGAGGAGAACAGCATGGCAACTGGCAAGGTCAAGTGGTTCAACGCGGACAAGGGCTTCGGCTTCATCGCGCAGGACGATGGCGGCCCGGACGTGTTCGTCCACTTCTCCGCCATTCAGACCCAGGGCTTCAAGGAGCTGTACGAAGACGACCTGGTCGAATACGACGTCACCCAGGGGCCCAAGGGCCCCCAGGCGGAAAACGTCACGAAGCGCTAGCCGGCGCGGGGGCTGGACCACTGCGCTGCGACCCTGGCCACGGTTTCCTGCTTGAGCCAGGCCGCAGCGCAGGCGCCCTGATCACACTCCACCGACTCCTGTGGTGTTCTGCAGCATCTGCCGCAGGACCTTCAGGACGGTGACGTAGTCGGCGTCGTCGATGCCCCGGTGGATGGCCTCACGGATCGCCGGTGAGTGCTTGCCGAGATCCACCCGCGCCACCTCCCCCACCTCCGTGATCCACAACCTGCCCTCACCGTCCCGCCTCAGCCAGCCGCGCTCCAGCAGCACCTCCGCCTCCGCTTCCAGGTCGTCCTCGGCCCTGAGGTAACTGCTCATCGCCTGCCGGAGCTCGACCACCGTCCTGCCCTGGCCGTCGGGTGAGAGGTCGTTGGCCGACAAGTTGCGCAGCAGCCAGAACTGGGGCTGGGTGAAGCCGTGCTCGGCCTGACGGGCACGGGTGAAGGCGATGAGGGCCTCGTACGCCATCCCGGTCCAGTATGCGGCGGGCTGAGCGGCGAGTTCCCGGTCGGTCATGCTCTGAGTCGTCATGGCACTGCCTCCTGCTGGTCGTCGATGACCCGACCGTAAAACCTCAAGATTGCTTGAGGTCAAGGCCCGCCTCTGTTCCGCCACGGACGGTCTCGGGTCGCTGAGACAACCGGAGCGCGTAGCGATCTGCTGCGCCCATGGTCTGGCTCCGCCAAATGGCCCCGGGCTTCCAGGAATCGGAGCTCGCAGCACGCGAGGACGGCCGGGGGCCGCTAAAGCGGCCGGAGCGCGTAGCGATCTGCCGCGCCCGGGGCTCCGCCGGGCCAAATGGGCTCGGGCTTCGAGGAATCGGAGCTTTCCGCCCGACAGGGCGGCCGGTCGGGCGGCAGCCGCCGACCGGCCCTCCCGGACTCGGCCGCATCTGGGACACGTCCCCCATGCCGTCCCTCCCCCGGGGGCCGCCCGACAGTCCTTGTCTTTCCGGGACCGGCCGGCCTGTCAAGGGTGAAGCGAAGCGGAATCGCGTAGCGACGCGACCGAAGGGAGCGCCCTTGACAGGGCGGACGGGCACGGAAGGACAGTGAGGACTGACGGGCAGCCCCCGGACACCACCTGATCCCGCCCGACCGTTACTCGGCCGCCGAAGCCCAGCCGGTGAATTCAGCCCAGCTCGCCGGTGCCACTGCCAGCGTGGGGCCGGCCGGGTTCTTGGAGTCCCGGACATGGATGGTGTGCGTACATGCCGCCACCTCAACGCAGTTCCCGCCACCGCCATCGCTGTAGCTCGACTTGCGCCAGTCGTAAGCCACCTCGACGCAGTCGCCGCCACCGCCGTCGCTGTAGCTCGACTTGAACCACCGGAGGCTGCTCGTGCTCATCGCCGTTCTCCCGCCAGCTGCTTGAGAAGGCCCAGGGATTCGTCAGGACTCAGGGCCTGCGCTCGGATCTTCGCATACCGCTGGGAAAGGTGAGACACCTTGGCCCGGTTGCTGATCAGCAGGCTCTCGTCCTCGATCTCCAGATAGACCACGTGGTCGTGGTCCTTGGTCTCCACCAGCTTCATGGCGCCCCGGTCGCCCGCGAAGGTGCCGGTCAGGCCTCGTTCCAGGGGCAGCACCTGCACGGTCACGTTGAACCGGCTCGCGTCCTCGATGAGCGATTCGTACTGGCCGCGCATGATTTCCCAGCTGCCATAGGGACGGCGCAGCACGCTCTCCTCCAGGATCAGCTCGATGAGCGCAGTGGGCTCGCGGTCGAACACCGCCTTCCGCGCCATCCGGGCCTCGACCAGTTCCTCAGCCTTGGCGGGCGAGGGCGTCGGGTAGGTGCCACAGATCAGCGCCCGCGCATACCCCTCCGTCTGGAACAGCCCGTCCACGACCAACGTCTCGTAAGACGAGATGGCATGTGCCGACGCCTCCAGCGTCGAGAACTTCCGGAACCGGACCGGGTACTTCTCCATCAGCACGTACTTCCGCGCCGCCTCGAACAGCCCCCGCTCCTCCCCCAGGGTCCGCTCCAACGCCTCCAGCATCTGGTCGCTCGGCGGCTGGGCGCCGGTTTCCATCAGGCTGACCGCCGACGCCGAGTAGTCGATGAGTCTGGCCAGCTCCTCCTGCGTCATGCCCTTCTCGCGCCGCAGAATACGAGCGATCTCAGCCGCGAACAGCGTCGCAGGCCTCTCGTCTTCCTGATTGTCCCCTCGGGCCATCTCGAACACCCCTGGACTTGAACGGACTTGAACGATCACAAACGCTCAGCGTCGATTTCCCAGAGTCTCGCGGTCATCGACGCAGGGTTATGGAAAACGCTAGACCGCCGCCGCCAACCTGGTCTCATGAACACCCAAAGTCACGACGCAAGGCCCTCCTGGACCCCCATCGTCGGTGTGCAACTCCACAAGACCGGCGTCCAGTTCGATGCCGTCCAGATCAACGGGGTCCTCGGGCGGGACATCGCGGACCTGCTGATGAAACTCACCAGCGGCGACCCGGGCCCGATCGTCACCGAAAGCAACGGCGCGCACGCCACCTACTTCCTTGTGCCCGTCGGCAGCGCATCCCACCGCCCCTGGCCACCCGGCGTCACCCGGCCCGACTTCGTGCCCGTCCCCGCAGTCGACGGCGGGACCTGGCCGCTCGCCTGGCGGTCAGCGCCCCGCACCGAGGAGCGCTTCGTGCACGGGCTGATGCTTCACCAGGCCAGCTGGGCGATCTCCTCCGCCACCACCGCGCACGCGTCCGCCGCCGGGTCGATCAGCGGGAAGTGACCGACGTCGGCCAGCAGCGTCAGGCCCACCGTCTCGCCCGCCTTCGCCGCCGCAGCCACGTACGCCTCGGCCACCGCTGCCGGAACCACCACGTCCGCGCGGCCGTGGACGATCGCCGTCGCGATCCCCGTCGGCAGCAGGGCAGCCGGATCGGCATACGGCAGACGGGCGGCGAAGAACTCCTCGCCACCCAGCAGCTGGGCCGACGCGCCCCCGCACACCCCCAGCTCCTCCGCCACCGCGAAATCCGCAATGGGGGCCAGAGCCACCACGCCGCGCAGATGCGGCGGGGAAGGCAGCCGCCAGGCGGAGTCGGCGGGCAGCACATGCCGCGCCGCCGCCCACAGGGCGAGCTGCCCGCCCGCCGAGTGGCCGGTCAGGACCATACGGCGGATGTCCGCCTGCGGAAGGTGTACGGAGACCAGGTCGGGCAGGGCGTCCAGAGCAGCGGCGACATCGTCGAAGGTGTCCGGCCAGCGGCCCGCCACCGGGCCGGCCGCGCCCTGGTGGGGCAGCGCGCTGCCGCGCCGGTACTCGACGTTGGCCACCGCGAAGCCCTGGCGGGTCAGGAAGTCAACGAAGGGGGTGATGTGCTGCCGGTCGTACGGGGCACGCCAGGCACCGCCATGCAGCACGACCACCAACGGCACCAAAGGCCCGGGCAGCACCCCCACCGCCTCCCCCCTCGGAGCGTAGAAGTCCACCACCTGGTCCGGGTGTTCGCCATACGACGCAGTCGCGTCCGGAGCCACCGCCGGGTGGGAGAAGGCCGAAGCTTCCTCGGCAGCGTCCCGTTCCACTGCGGGGTCCGTCATCGGTTCGACAACCTCTCGGTACGCGGGAGACAGCTGGGTCAGGGGAGACACATGTTCCGGGCAGCGGGACGCTATCAGGCCGGAGCGAGGGGTTCCGTTCCAGCCGGACCCGGCCGGGCGCCGGGGAAGCGCCGGGGGGAGCCGCAGCTCCCCCCGGGGCCCCCGGGCGTGACGTTTCGCCACACCCGCACGGTCATCACCCGTAGATGTGACCCAGCGTCCGAGCCGCACGCTCCGCGTCGGCGAATCCGACGTACAACGGGGTGAACCCGAAGCGGAGCACGTCCGGGGCCCGGAAGTCGCCCACCACCCCGCGCGCGATGAGCTCGCGCATCACGCCGGACGCGTCCTCGGTGCGCAGCGAGACCTGGCTGCCGCGCTCCGCGTGGGCGGCCGGGGTCACCGTCTCGACCCGGCCGGCCGGTACGTACGCCTCGACGCACTCCAGGAAGAAGTCCGTCAGCGCGAGGGACTTGCGCCGGACGTCCTCGACCGAGACGCCCTCCCAGACGTCCAGCGCCGCTTCGAGGGCGAGCATGGACAGGATGTCCGGGGTGCCGACCCGGCCGCGGCGGGGGCCGTCGGCGGGGACGTAGCCGGGGGTCATCGCGAACGGGTCCGCATGCGAGTTCCAGCCCGGCAGCGGGGAGTCGAAGCCCGCTTGGTGGCGTTCGGCGACGTACAGGTACGCGGGCGAACCGGGGCCGCCGTTGAGGTACTTGTAGGTGCAGCCGACCGCCAGGTCGACCCCGTGCTCCTCCAGGCCCACGGGCAGCGCGCCCGCGCTGTGGCAGAGGTCCCAGACCGACAGGGCGCCCGCCGCGCGGATCGCCGCCGTCAGATCCGGCAGGTCGTGCAGCCGGCCCGTCCGGTAGTCCACGTGGTTGAGGAGTACGGCGGCGGTGCGGGGGCCGAGGGCGGCGGGGACGGCCGCCGGCTCCACCGGGACCACCTTCAGTCCGGTCATCCGGGCCGCCGAGGCGGCGATGTAGCCGTCGGTGGGGAAGGTGGTGGCGTCGACCAGGAGTTCGTCCCGGCCATCGGACCGGCCGTCGGTCGCCGCGGCGACCAGGCGGGCCGCGCCCACCAGCGCCTTGAAGAGGTTCACGCTGGTCGAGTCGCCGACCACGATCCGGCCGGGGGCCGCGCCCACCAGCGGGGCGATCCGGTCGCCGATCCGCTCGGGGGCCGTCCACCAGCCGCTCGCGTCCCAGGAGCGGATCAGCAGCTCGCCCCATTCGCGGGCGACCACGTCCGCGACCCGGCCCGGAACGGCCGCCGGGAGCGCCCCCAGCGAGTTCCCGTCCAGGTAGACCAGGCCGGGCGGCAGGCTGAAGCGGTCGCGGAGCTTGCCGAGGCCGTCTTCGGCGTCGAGTGCGTCGGCGCGTATGGAGAGGGGGGTCTCGGAAATCTCAGAGGTCTCGGAGGTCTCAGACATGGCTGCGCGCCGTCCACAGCTCCGGGAACACGTTCTTCGAGGCGCGCTTCTCCAGCCAGGCCACTCCGGCGGAACCGCCCGTGCCGGTCTTCGCGCCCATCGCGCGGCGGGTGGCGACCAGGTGGTCGTTGCGCCAGCGCCAGACGAGCTCGGCGACGTCGGTGAGGGCCTCGCCGAGGCGGACCAGGTCGTCGCCGTGCCGGTCGTCGGCGGCGTAGAGGGCGGACCAAACCGCCTCCACCGCCGGCGAGGGCTCGTAGCGCTGCGAGAGGTCGCGGGTCAGCACCGAGTCGGGCACGGCGTGGCCGCGGCGGGCCAGCAGGCGCAGCACCTCGTCGTACAGGCTGGGCTCGTGGAGGGCCTTCTCCAGTTCGGCGTGCACCCGGGGCGCGCCGCGGTGCGGGACCAGCATGGAGGCGGACTTCTCGCCGAGCAGGAATTCCATCCGCCGGTACATCGCGGACTGGAAACCGGAACCTTCGCCGAGGGCGGCGCGGTAGGCGTTGAACTGGCCGGGGGTGAGCTGGGCCAGCGGGCGCCAGGAGGCGTTCAGCGACTCCAGCTCGTAGGTGGATCGTTTCAGCGCGTCCATCGCGACATCGATCCGGTCCTCGCGGAGCGCGCGGGCCGCGGTCTCCCACTCGTGGACGATGACCGTGAACCACAGCTCCATCACCTGGGTCGTGACCAGGAAGACCATCTCGCCCGGGTCGTCCGAGCGGGGGTGCTGGAGGTGGGTGAGGACGTCCGCCTGGACGTAGTCCTCGTAGGGGGTGGTGCCGGCGAAGTCGAGGTTCGGGGTGTCCGAACCGCTCGCTCCGGAGGCATCAAGGGTGTGCGACATCGCTGTCTCCTCGACACGAACTTCCGGGTAGCGGTCCGCTCCTTCCTACTGGGAAAAGTGGAGCCCCGGTCCCCTGCCCGCATCATAAACCCGGGTTCCGGAGTACCGCTGGTGTGAGCACGGCCACTGCGACCCGCCGACTGGCAGACTGCGTGCATGAGCATTCACCAGAACCTTCTCGGCGGCCCGGAGCCCACCCACCTGCGGGAGAACGACGAGGCGGCCCGGCTGCTCGGCGCGGAGTCGAAGACTCCGGCCGAGGTGGCCGCCGCGTACCCGACCTATTCGCTGGCCTGGGCGCTGCTGGCCGAGGAGGCCTTCGAGGGCGGCCGTGTCGTGGAGTCCTACGCGTACGCCCGCACTGGCTACCACCGCGGCCTGGACGCGCTGCGCCGGGCCGGCTGGAAGGGCCACGGGCCGATCCCGTGGGAGCACGAGGCGAACCGCGGCTTCCTGCGCTGCCTGGCCGCGCTTGCGGCGGCGGCCGGGGCGATCGAGGAGACGGAAGAGGCGGAGCGCTGCCGCCAGTTCCTGAAGGACAGCAGCGAAACGGCGTACGCCGAGCTCATGCGCTAGCCGGCTCTTGCCGGCCCCAGCCAGCGCAATCGGCCGGGGCCCGCCGACACGCAGGCGGCCTCGCCGACGCGCGGGCGGCCCCGCCGGTACGCAGCCGGTCCTGCCGGCGCGCAGGCAGCCCGCGCGCGCAGGCGGACCCGCCGACGCGCAGCCGGACCCGCCGCCGGACCGGGTCGCCGCCGGACCGGGCCGGCGTCGGCCCGGGTGTCGTCTCGCCACCTGGTGGCCCGGGGGTCCCCCCGCCGCGGGGGCGTTCCCCGGGGCCCGCCCCCGGTGGCGGGTGTGGGCTCCCCACCACCCGGGCCGTCAGGTGTGTGCTTGGCGCACCTCCCCTCGTACCACCCCTCCGCACGACCGTGGAAGGGCAGTCGAACTAGGGGGAGTTTCGTGAGCACACTGATCGCCGAGAACGTCGTCGTACAACGCAGCCGCACCGGGCGCCGAGATCCCGTGCACGAAGTCGCCGACGAGCTGTGCTCAGCGGTCTTCGGGTCGCTGCGGCGACGCGACCAGCGGGAGAAGGGCCGCCAGTACGTCTTCGGGCTGCTGGACGCTCCGGGCCGCAAGTCGATCCGCAACATCGCGGCGCAGACCGGCGGAGTGGGTGCCGAGCAGAGCCTGCACCACTTCATCTCCGACTCCACCTGGGAATGGCAGCCCATCCGGAGCGCCCTCGCCCAGTACCTCGACCAGACCACTCCGCTCACCACCTGGACCGCCCAGCCGATGGCGATCCCCCGGGGCGGCGAGCAGTCGGTGGGCGCCGGCCACCGCTTCGATCCGCACCGCGGGCGGATGTTCCGCGGACAGCAGGCCTTCGGGGTCTGGTTCACCTCGGTGGACGTGGCCACCCCGGTGGGCTGGCGGCTGTACCTGCCGCAGGATTCCGCCGGCTCCCTGACCGCCGACCGGTCGTACGAGGACTGTGCGGTCACCGCCGCCCTGGAGAGCGTGCTCCAGATGGGGCTGGCGCCGCGCCCGGTGCTGCTCGACATCCGCGGCATCGGCACCCGGCCCGCCCTGCACCGGTTCGCGCAGGTCGGGCTGCCGGTCCTGGCCCGGATCGCCCCCGCCACCCGGCTGCTGGTCACCGATCCGGCGCTGCCCGTGCAGGGCGCAGGCACCCTGGCCGCGCAGGACATCCTGCGCAACGTCCGGGCCCTGCGCAGTCCGGTGGAGTGGACCGACCCGCTCCGCCCGGGCGTCCGGCGGACCTCCTGGGTGTCCGCGGTACGCGTGATGATGCCGGACCCGTCGCCGGAGCGGCGCCGCCACCTGCGGCTGGTCGGCGAGTGGAACGACCCCAACCTCCCGCCCACCGAGCTGTGGATCACCGACCTGCTGCGGCCGGCCCCGGCCGTGCTGCTGCGCATGACCAAGCAGGCGCGGCGGGTGTCGGTGGCCTCCCGGCACAGCGTCCAGGAGGTCGGGCTGCGCGACTTCTCCGGCCGCTCGCTGTCCGGCTGGCACCGGCACGTGACCATGGCCTCGGTGGCGCACGCGGCGCGCACCCTGGCCGAGTTCCGGTAGTCCGGTAGGAAGCCTTCGGGTGGGCCGGGCCGGGCTCAGCGGACTGCGCCGCGGCCCGACCGGCTCCCCTGGAGCACCTCACGGGTGCGGTACAGCCGAAGCGCCATCTGGATCTCCAGCGCCCGGGCCGGCTTCTGCCAGCCGTCGCCGAGCAGCTCCGTGATCCGCTCCAGCCGCCGCGAAACGGTGTTGGCGTGGACGTGGAGCGCCTCGGCCGAGTGCATGGGGCTGCCGCCGGACTGGAAGTACGCCTCCAGGGTGCGGCCCAGCTCGGTCAGCCGGGCCGCGTCGTAGTCCAGCACCGGCCCGATCGCCGAGCGGACGAACGCGTCCACGTCGTGGTCGGCGGAGAGCAGCAGTCCGACGAAGCCGAGGTCGCTCAGCGAGGCCGTGCCGCCCGCTCCGTCGAGCGCGGTCAGCGCGTCGAGGCAACGCGCGGCCTCCTCGTACACCCGGGCCAGTGCGGACAGGTCCGCGGCCGGGCCGGCCGCCCCGGTGGACACCGGGTGGCCGAGCAGCGGCGACAGCTCCGCCGACACCTGCCGGGCGGCGGCGGAGGCGTCCGTACCGGGCAGCAGCAGCACGATGCGCCCGCGCCGGACGGCCCGCAGGCCGCCCGTCCGGTAGGCGTACGAGCTGGCCCAGGCCACCGCCTTGCCCAGGTCCCCGCCCTCGGGCCGGGCCACGACCACCACATGCGGGGCGGCCGGGTCGATGCCGAGCCGCCGGGTGCGTTCCAGCAGGTGCCGGTCGCCGTAGTCGTTGTAGTCGCCGCAGGTGGCTTCCGCGCAGGCGGAGCGGTCCAGCAGGTCCTGGAGGAGCTCGTCGCGGACCGGGCCGCCCTCGGCGGCGGCCGTGCCGCGCTGGATCAGGGTCAGCGAGGCCACCGACAGCGCCGCCGCGCGGAGCAGGCGTACGTCCTCCTCGGTCAGCGGCGCCGCGGCGCGCAGCACCAGCACCCCCAGGTTCTCGGCGCCCGCCGTCACCGCCGCCACCCACACGTTGCCGGGCAGCTCGACGGGCCGGAACGTGGTGTGCGCCCGGAGGGCGGCGCGTGCGACGGCCGGCTCGTCCAGGTCCGGCAGTTCGTCGGCGGCCGTGAGCGGGTGTCCGCCCGGATCCCGGACCTGCAGTACGCCGTCCAGCGCGTCGGCGGCGGCCCGCGCGACGGTGGCGAGGCCGGCGCCGTCCAGGACCAGCCGGGCCAGCCGGGTGTGGCAGTCCCAGAGGTGGCGGACCCGGGTGAGGGTGGTGGTCGCGGAGGAGCTGAGGTGCTCCAGCTCGGTGACCTCGTCCCGGGTGCGTTCCTGCCGGCCGGCCTTCTCGATGGCCACCGCGGCCAGATCGGCCAGCGGGAGCAGCACCCCGAGCTCGTCGGGGCTGAACCGGCGTACCGCGCGCACCGCGCCGTAGAGGGTGCCGAGCGCGATGTCGCCGTGGCGGAGCGGGACGGCGACCACCGCGCGCAGGGCCTCGGCGCGGAACACCTCGTCGATCCGGGGGCTGCGGGGGACGGCCGGGTCGGCCGGGTGGTCGGCGGTCCAGACGGGCACCCGGCGCTCGTGGGCGAGCCCGGCCAGCCCGCTGCCGGGGCCGGGGCCGAGGTCCATGCCGAGGTGGTAGGGGACGGTCTCGCCCTCGGAGGTGCGGATGTAGGAGGTGCCGTCGGGTCGGGTGAAGACGATGCAGACCAGGTGGAGGTCCAACAGCCGGCGGGCCCGGCGCCCGATCACCCGGAGCAGGGTGTCCAGCTCGTAGGGGGTGACCAGATCGTGCACGGTGTCCACGAGCGCGGCCAGGGTGGCATCCCGATCGGCAAGCAGACTCCGAGCCAGGTCATGACCATGGTCGAAGCCATGGCCGCGGCCGGCGTCGACGCGGGAGCCGGGGCCCGGGCCGGGGCCGAGGTTGAGGCCCTGGCCGGGGCTGTGACCGGGGTCCGAGCCGGGGCTGTGGCCGGCGCCGGCGCCAAGGCCAACGCTGGGACTGTGGCCGGGGCCAAGGCCGGAGCCGCCGCCGGAGCTGGGGCCCGAGCCGAAGCCGGGGCTGTGGTCGGGGCCGAGGCTGGGGCCCGAGCCGGCGCCGAAGCCGGAGCCGGGGCTGTGTCCCGGGCCGAGGCCCGGGCCGAAGCCGGGGCCGGGGCCCGGGCCGGAGCTGTGACCGGGTCCGGGGCCGGGGCCGGCACCAAGGCCGGGGTCAGCGCCGGGGCTGTGGCCGCCAAGGCCGGCGAGGGAGCCGGGGCTGTGGCCGGAACCGGAGCCAAGGCCGGGGCCCGAGCCGAGGCCGGAGCTGTGACCGGCTCCGAGGCCGACGCCAAAGTTGTGGCCGGGGCCGGAGCCGGGGCGAGCGCCGGGGCTGGAGCCCGGGTGGGGGCTGGGGCCCGGGCCGGAGCTGTGACCGGGTCCGGGGCCAAGGTCGGCACCGAGGCCGGCGCCAAAGCTGTGGCCGGGGCCGGAGCCCGAGTCGGGGCCCGGCCCGGGGCTGTGGCCGGGGCCAAGGCCGGTGAGGCAGCCGGAGCTGGGGCCCGGGTCGGGGCCGGGGGCCGGGCCCGGGGCGGGGAAGTGTTGCGGTGTGGGAAGTTGGCGTTGGGACGGGACTCGGTCCGGTCGTTCCGCTGCCGGCCCGGCGGCCGTGGTTCCGGTGCCTTCGGCCCCCCGTGCCGCGTCCATGCCCCCCTGCTCCCCGTTCTGCTCCCCTGATTTCCTGCTTCCCCGTTGCGAACCTAGGTTCCCGACCGGTTCGGGTCAAGCGATCTTCGTACGCCGTGAGGTGAGCCGTGAGGCGAGGCGTATGAATCCGGCCAGACGCGGGTCAGGGTGTCCCCCCGCAAGGCCGGGAGGATGTCGACGGCGCGCGGGGTGAGGGCGGCGGCGGTGCCCCAGCCGATGAGCTCGGGCAGCGCGGCGGCCCGCCTGCCGAGCGCGGTCCACATCAGCCGGTGCGGACGCGCTCCCGCGCGGGCGAGGGCCCGCCAGCGCTCGGTGCCGAGCAAGGCCTCGTACCGGGCGTACAGACGGCGGGCGACCGGCGCCGCGGCCGGGCCGAGCGGCCGGATCCGGACGGCGGCGAAGGCCGGGATGGCCGCCAGGTCCAACTCCCGGTCCTGAGCCCGCTCCAGACCGCACAGCCAGGCGTCCAGCAGCCCCTCGTACGCCGCCGGGCCGGTCACCGGGCCGCACAGCACCCCGGTCCCCTCCCCCAGCAGCCGGGCGGTGGCGGCCAGCCCCTCGGCGGTCGCCGGGAGGGAGACGACCAGATTGGGCCGGTCCACCGCCCCGGCCAGCGCGCGGGCGGCGCAGTACGGGGAGTCCCCGCCGGCCTCCGGAGCCGGCGGCAGGGCGACCAGGCCGGCCTCCGGCAGCAGCGCGTCACAGAGCTGCCGAGCCTCGGCAACGGTGCCGGGGCGGGCGCATAACAGCCCGCGGACGCCGAGCCGTCGGGCCGCCGTGTGCAGCCGGTCCGGGCGGAATCCGGGCACCCCCTCCAGCCAGGGGCTCACCCCTTCGGCGGCGAGGCCGCGCAGCATCGTCACCGTCAGCGTCACGGAACCGGGCGTTTCGGCAAAGGCAGCACTCATGGGCGGAAGCCTCCGGTTGCCGCGTCGCACAGGCGGCGCGGCCTGGTCTGTCAGGGGGTCGACTGCCGGTCGGCACCGTCCGGTTACCGGTCGGCCAGGTCGGCCAGGTCCGTCGGGCCGGCGGCCGGCCCCATGGCCGGACCGGCATGCCGGGCGAGGCCCGCGAGGTCGTGGGCAAGGCTGTGGGCGAGGCCGTCGCAGAGCGTCCGCGCCACCAGTCCCCCGAGCTGGCGTACGGAGTCCAGCGCGGACTCCTTGCCGCAGGACGAGTACCAGCTGGGCAGCACGGCCTCCGGCACGATCCACCGCATGCCCAGTCCGGTCGCGAAGGCCTCCAGCCGGCGCTGCCGGACATACGGGCCCGCCTCCAGGCCGTCGCGCAGGGCCTCGGCGAATCCGCCCGCCGGCTTGCCCGACCAGCCGTTATGCCGGACCGCCGCCCATTCCGGCAGCGGCGCGCCGAAGACGTAGCCGTCGGCCGCCTCCAGCAGGGCCCACTGGGCCTCGCCGAGGCTCTCGGCACCGATCAGCACACTGCGCACGCCGGCTTCGGCGACTCCGTCGCGGACCGCGAAGGCCTGCGGAGAGGCCCGGCCCTGCAGGCCGCGGTGGACGACCGCAATCAGGGGCGTCTTGCTTGCCATTCGTCCCATTCCTCGCCACGTCGGCCGAGGTCATGGACACCCCACCCCGAATCGGTTGCGACGCTTCCCATACCGCATGCACCTCATCTCGCATAGAAAAGTATCCGCCGAAATCCTCGGATTCCAGGTGACCGGAACGGATACGTCAACTCACTTCACCCCTCCAACTGACGGATGAACACGATGGGTTGTGACCGCTGCGGCGGCCCGGGCGGCGGCCGGTCAGGCCGCCCCGCCCAGGAGCGTGCGGCGCACGGCCCGGGTGGTGTCCGCCGGACTGCGTCCGTGGCCGGACCCGTCAAACCCGAGCACCGCAGCGAGCTCCGGGTACGTCTCCAGAGCCCGGCCGGCGCCGGCCGCCCGCAGCTCGGCCAGCAGCTCCCGGTGCCGCCCCAGGGCGAGTTGGGCCTCCACCCACTGGGCGAGCACGGAGCGGCGGGTCCGCTCCAGGCCGGCGATCCGGTCCGCGAGCCGGGGGCCGGCCGCTATCCCGTCGAAGGCCGGCCCCCGCCACAGCCCGAGCGCGCCGCTCAGACGCCGGGCCGCGGTCTCGAAATCCCGTCGGGACATGGCCCGGTAGCCCGCCCCTGCTTCCCGGGCGAACTCGTGCAGGTCGCTCCGGCCGCCGCCGGAGTCCAGCAGGTACCCACCGGGAACCGAGACCAGGACGGTCTCGGGGGTCCGCCGGCCGGCCGGGCCGGTCGCCGCGGCCAGCAGGCCGCGCAGCTGCTGGACGGCATCGAGTAACGCGGTGCGGGTGTGCTCGACCGGAGTGTGGACCGCCAGTTCGCCGGTCAGCACTGTGGCCGGAACCAGCTGGTCGGCGTAGGCGGCGAGCACCGCGAGGATCTGCCGCGCGGTCGGCGCGGCAGGAACCACGGGCAGGCCGTTCTCACGGACGTGCAGCCCTCCGAGCACTTCGATGTCCACAGACCTCTCCCCCGGGATGCGCGGGCAGGACGCGCGGACGCATCCTGCCCAAAAAATAATACCGCTATCTTTTTTCGAGGAACATACCTACGCCGGGTCCGTCGTCGGCAGCACGGAAAAATCCCCCGCACAGGGCGGGGGACGGAGTGGACGCGGGGGGCGAAAGGGCAGGTGGGGCGGGTCAGGCGGCGCCACAGGCTGCGTCGTCGGCAACGTCGGCACCGGCTGCGGCATCGGCCGCGACATCGGCCGCGGCCGTCAGCCTGAGGCCGGCGCAGGCGCAGTCCCGGGCGTCTCCGGACCCGTGCAGTGCCCTGGCGCCCCGCCCCGGCGCCGTGTCGAGCCGGACCGCCACGGCCGGGATCACCAGGCTCGGCAGCACGCTGCTATAGAGCACCGACACCTCCCGGTCCAGCTCCAGTCCGAGGGTCTGGGACATGACGTTGAGCCCGGCGAAGGCACCGACGATCAGCCGGGACGGCTCGGCCGGGTCCACATGCGCGAGCAGTTCGCCCCGGGCCTTGGCCTCCGTCAGCAGGGCGGTGTGCAGGTCGATCCAGCCCTGGTAGGGCGCCGCCCGGTCCAGGCCGCGGCCGGCGTTCTCCAGCGTGAGCCGGGCGCTGCCGCGCATCAGCACGTCGTGCCGCAGCCGGTGCGAGAAGATCATGCCGACGTCGACGAACTCCTGGGCCCTGAAATCCTGGGGGAGGTAGACGGGCTCCATGGCCACCTGGGCGTCGATGACGGCCTGCGCCAGGTCCTCCTTGGAGTCGAAGTGGAAGTAGAGCGCACCCTTGGTGACCTTGGCGAGCCGGACGATGTCCGCCAGCTTCGCCGCCTCGTATCCGCAGTCCTCGAAGACCACGGCCGCCGCCTCCAGGATCGCCTGCCGGGTCCGCACGGCCCGGTCCTGCTTCACCTGCGGTCGTTCCATCCCCATGCCGCCACGTCCCTCTCGGTGCCCCGGTCACATACTCCTGGGTACGATTTCACACCGCTGCGCCACTGCCGACCCCCCGGGGCCACCCGAAGGCCCCCGGCCCGTCACCTGGCGGCGCGCCCCCATGCCTCTGCCCGTATGGCCGGACTGACCGGGCTGAAAAGTACCCATGGGTACGCCGCCCCGGTCCGATGGGAAGACACGCGACGCATTCTGGTGGTACAGACCCGGTGAATCCTGGCCGAATCGGCAGGGTATGCGGCTGGTTCCAGCCGCATACGGGCCGCCTGCCAGCCGCCTCACCAGGCAAAACGCCCGTATCCAGGCTAGTTCCGAACCCACAAGTATGTTTCACTACGCATCGTGAGTGCAGGCACCGACCGCCAGGCGGCGCCTTGACTCACGGTGGAGAACGCAAAGGGCCCCGTCCCGCCCGTCGGGGGACAGGCGGGGCGGGGCCCCTTCGCGACAGCGGCGCAACCGGCCGCGGCAACCCGCCGCAGCAATCGGCCGCGGCAGCCGGTTACTTCAGCCGGGTACCGGCGGAACGCAGGTTGGCGCAGGCCTCGGTGACACGCTTGGCCATGCTCGCCTCGGCCAGCTTGCCCCAGGTCCGTGGGTCGTAGGTGGACTTCTTGCCGACCTCGCCGTCGACCTTCAGGACACCGTCGTAGTTGCGGAACATGTGGTCCGCGACCGGGCGGGTGAAGGCGTACTGGGTGTCGGTGTCGAGGTTCATCTTCACGACGCCGTTCTCCAGCGCGGTGGCGATCTCCTGCTCGCTGGAGCCGGATCCGCCGTGGAAGACGAAGTCGAACGGCGAGGTCTTGCCGTACTTCTCGCCGACACCCTGCTGGAGGTCCTTCAGCAGCTCGGGGCGCAGGACCACGTTGCCCGGCTTGTAGACGCCGTGCACGTTGCCGAAGGAGGCGGCGAGCAGGTAGCGGCCCTTCTCGCCCAGGCCCAGGGCCTCGGCGGTACGGATCGCGTCCTCGACGGTGGTGTACAGCTCGTCGTTGATCTCGTGGCTGACGCCGTCCTCCTCGCCACCGGTCGGGGTGATCTCGACCTCAAGGATGATCTTGGCGGCGGCGGCCTGGGCCAGCAGCTCCTGGCCGATGGCCAGGTTGTCGGCGAGGGTCTCGGCGGAGCCGTCCCACATGTGCGACTGGAACAGCGGGTTCTGGCCCTTGGCGACGCGCTCGGCCGAGACCGCGAGCAGCGGACGTACGTAGCCGTCCAGCTTGTCCTTGGGGCAGTGGTCCGTGTGCAGCGCGACGGTGACGTCGTACTTGGCGGCGACGATGTGCGCGAACTCGGCCAGGGCGACCGCGCCGGTGACCATGTCCTTGCTGTACTGGCCACCCAGGAACTCCGCACCACCGGTGGAGATCTGGATGATGCCGTCGCTCTCGGCCTCCGCGAAGCCGCGCAGGGCAGCGTGCAGGGTCTGGGTCGAGGTGACGTTGATGGCCGGGTAGGCGAACTTGCCTGCCTTCGCCCGGTCGAGCATCTCGTTGTAGATCTCGGGGGTTGCGATGGGCATCTGTCCGCTCCTTGGATGTGCGGGAGTGTCTGGTTACTGGCCCTGACCTGGGGGCGACGTCGCCGTCGCGCCCATCTTTCCAGACTCCTGCACACAGTCCACCCGCCCCGTCCGCATGGTGGCGGAGCGTTTCACGTGAAACACTCCGCCCCTGCGGAAAAGGGCAGGTCAGGACCGATCGCGGGGGCGCCAGGGACCTAAGTCACCAGTTGTCCGGGACCGAACGGCCCCTGCCGCCCGCCTCCGGTTCAGGACAGACCGAGGTCTTCCAGCCGGTACCCGGTGAGGTACGGAAGGCCCTCCTTGGCGATGGCCTCGGCGGCACCGCGGTCCACGATCGTCGCGACGGCGACGACCTCGCCGCCGGCCTCACGGACGGCCTCGACGGCGGTCAGCGGGGAGCCGCCGGTGGTGGAGGTGTCCTCGACGACCAGGCAGCGGCGGCCCTTGACGTCGGTGCCCTCGATGCGGCGCTGCATGCCGTGGGCCTTCTGCGCCTTGCGGACGACGAAGGCGTCCAGGCGGGAGCCGCGCGCGGCGGAGGCGTGCAGCATGGCGGTCGCGACGGGGTCGGCGCCCAGGGTCAGGCCGCCCACGCAGTCAAAGTCGAGCTCCTGGGTCAGGTCGAGCATGACCTGACCGACCAGCGGGGCCGCCTCACCGTCGAGGGTGATCCGGCGGAGGTCGATGTAGTAGTCGGCCTCACGCCCCGACGAGAGAATCACCTTGCCGTGGACCACGGCCTTGTCCTTGATCTGCTGCAGCAGGTCACCACGCACGTCACTCATGCCCATGAGCTTAAAGGCGGCGCCAGGTCCAGGTGGTCGTGACCTCCAGCGGGTCGACCGGGGTGACCAGCCGGGGCAGCGTGTTCAGCCCGTTCGGCGGTCCGCTCTGCGGCTCGACGCACACGGCCTCGGCCTCCTGGTCGTACACGACCACCCATTCCGAACGGCTGGTGATCTTCAGCTCCAGCGCGCCGGGCCAGGTGAGGGTGACATCGACGCCGTAGGGCATGCCGAAGCAGTCGTCCCAGGGGCCGGGCTGCGGGTCGATCCGGCGGCCGGTGGGCAGGTGGTCCTCGCCGCGCTCCTCCTGCCAGTCGGCCCGGAAGTCGAGCTGCACCTCCTCCTCGCCCGGCCCGAGCCGCCGCAGGAACCAGGGGTGCCAGCCGGCCTGGGCCGGGAAGGAGTCCGCATAGGTCTCGATACCCAGGCCCAGGGTGAGGGAGGACTCGGTGAGCTCGACGGTCTGGGTGACCCGGCCGGGGTAGGGCCACGGCTCGGCGAGGTCGTAGACGAAGGCGGCCTCGGCCGGGCCGGTCCGGACCGGCTTCCAGGCGGCGTCCCGGCCGAAACCGTGGAGGGCGTGGGGGGCGGCGTTGACCGGCATCTGGTGGCGCACCCCGCCGTTGCGGAACTGCCCCAGCTCGATGCGCCCGCACCAGGGGACCATCGGGAAGCAGCCGTACGTCTCCCCCTGGCGCAGCAGCTCCGTACCGTCGAGGCGCAGGCTGCTGATCCGGCCGCCGTTCTCCTGGTCGACGGTCACCTCGGCACCACCGGCGCTCAGTTGCGTAGTCATGATCCGACTTTAGGGGGTGGCTCCCTTATCGGCGGCGGCGGAGCGCGCGGCCGAAGACCACGGCCCCGGCGAGGGCCAGGGCGGCGGCGGGGGCGAGCCAGCGCAGGTTCCCGCCGGGGACGCCGGAGTCGGGGGCCGGCACCGGGGCGTAGCGACCGCGCGGCGGTGCGTGGTCGACCTCCTCGGCGCTCCGCCCGATCATGGTGCGGCGGGCGTGGGCAGCCTCGGCGGGCGGGCGGGACTGATCACCGAACTCGCCGTCGAACTCGGCGTCGAGGAACGGGTCCAGCGAGGGGGGCGGCACGTCGGCCTCGTACACGGAGCGGAAGCCGGCGTCGGCGTCGCTGTCGGAGCCGGAGTCCGCATCGGTGCCGGCATCGGCGTCGGCGTCGGTGCCAGCGTCGGCGTCGGCATCGGCCGGCCGGGGCTGCGCGGTCCGGTCCGGCTCCGCCGCCGGGGCGGGCGCCGCCCCGGCCGCCGCGCCGGTCAGCTGGACCGCGGCCCGGTCCAGCAGCCGCCGGACGGCGGTGGCGGTGGCCTCCGGCTCGAAGGCGGCGGCCCTGCCGTCGGCGCCGGCACCGGCCGTGAACCGCAGCCGGGTGCCGCCGTCGGCCGGCTCCAGGTGCAGCGTGAGAGCGAACTTCACGGCGCCGCTGCCGCGGACCTCGGTGCCCTCGCCCTCGATCCGGAAGGTGTCGTCCGCGGGCTCGCTCACAGCCAGCGCGCCCCGGTAGGTCACCGTGTGCCCGCCGACCCGCAGCTTGAGCCGCCCGGCCAGCGGACCGGAGGCCTCGTCGGCGTCCTGCTGGAGCCCCGGCACGCAGCGGGCCAGGCGCACGGGGTCGCGCAGCACGGCGCGGAGATCGTCTGCGGCTGCCGGGACGAACACCAGATGCTCCATGAGGTCGAGCGTAGCGGGGCTCGCCGCGCTTGTACCCGTCCCTGACCGAGCCCGGCGAGCCCCGCTCAGGACACTCCTGCGTAGCGCGGGTGCGACAGGGTGGACGGCGGGAGCCCGCGGATGCGGAGGCGTTCGGCAGCACGGGCTGCGGTCCGCAGGCTCGTGGTGGAGAGGAACCGCAGCCCTGTGTCCGACCCGACCGTGAGTTCCGGGGCGCGGCGGCCGGCCCCGGCCAGCACGAATCCCCAGTCCTGGGGGAAGGCCCCGGGGCCGCCCGCCGGGCCGGGGGTCCGGTCCGGTCCGGCCGCGAACCCGGACAGTCGGCCGCTCGCCGAGTAGGGGGCGGTGCGCAGCCCGGCCGCGCGCAGGGTGGCCTCGACCGTCCAGTAGGTGCGCGGCCGGGTCGAGAGGGGCCCCGCGTGCACCGCGATCCGGCCGCCCGGCCGGAGGGCCCGCGCGGCCAGACCGTAAAACTCCTGGGAGTAGAGCTTGGTGCTGGCGGTGATCCCCGGGTCCGGCAGGTCCGAGATGATCACGTCGAAGCGCCCGGCCACGACCGGATCGCGGAGCCAGCGGAACGCGTCGGAGATGACCACCCCGATCCGCGGATCGGCGTACACCTCCCCGTTGAGCCCGGACAGCATCGGGTCGGTGCGCGCCAGGCGGACCACACCGGGGTCCAGTTCCACCACGGTCACCGATTCCACGTCCGGATGGCGGAGCACCTCCCGGGCGGCCAGCCCGTCCCCGCCGCCGAGGACCAGGACCCGCGCGTGCCGCCCGTACATCGCGGGGTGGACCAGCGCCTCGTGGTAGCGGTACTCGTCGTAGCCGCTGACCCGGAGCCGCCCGTCGAGGTACAGGTCCAGGGAGCGCGGCGAGCCGCCGGCGGGCCCGGTGAGCACGAGTTCCTGCACCCCGGTCTGTACGGCGACCCGCACCTGTCCGCCGTACACCGCGGTACGCGCGATCCGCTCGAAGTCGTCCGACAGGATGCCGGCGGTGGCGAGCAGCGCCAGCACGGTGACATTGCCGACCAGCAGCAGCCAGCGGGCCCGCCGGGTGAGGTCCCGGCGGAACAGCCAGAGCACCAGGGCCCCGCCGGCCGCCGCGTTGACCATGCCGGTGAGCATGGCGCCGGTCAGCTGGCCGAGCAGCGGGAGCAGCAGGAAGGGGAAGGCCAGCCCGCCGACCAGGGCACCGACGTAGTCCGCGGCGAACAGGTCGGCCACCGCGCCGCCCGCGTCCTGTCTGCGGACCCGCTGGATGAGGGTCATCAGCAGCGGGATCTCGGCGCCGATGAGGATGCCGATGGCCAGCGAGAAGGCCACCAGGACGGGCCGGGACTCCCCGAGCCAGGCGAAGCTCGCGTAGAGGGCAGTCGCCGAGAGCCCGCCCACCAGGGCGAGGACGGCCTCGACGGCGCCGAAGCCGGCGGCCGGCGCGGCGCGCATCCGTTTGGCGAGCAGCGAGCCGATTCCCATGGCGAAGACCATGACGGACAGCACGACGGAGGCCTGGGTGACGGAGTCACCGATCAGGTACGAGGCGAGCGCGAGCAGCTCGAGCTCGTACACGAGTCCACAGGCGGCGCAGACGAACACGGTGGCCAGGACGAGCAGTCGGCCGGTCCCGGGTTGAACAGGCAGGGCGGCCGGGCCGGCCACCGGGTTCGTCTGCGCCGCCTGTGGCTCCGGCGCATGCGGTTCCGGCGCTGCCGGGAGCACCCCGCCGGGGACGGAACGGTCGATCATGGAGCGAACGGTACGTCACTGCACGCCCACACCCGGTCACCCACATGGGTGTAACTGGAGTACCCGTTAGGGCAGTTGGCGTAATGGTGCAGAAACGATCGCGGGCGTGCGCGCCCCCGGCGGCGGGGCACCGCCGGGCACTTCCTAGAGCGGCGCTGCGGCGGCCATCCGCACGCCCACCCGGGTGCGGGTGGCCACCAACTGGCCTTCCTGCGGGTACGCGTGCCAGGTGCGCCAACGCACCTGGCCCTCGTGGCGCTGGGCGAGCATCGCGGTGAAGGCGTGCGGACTGCCCGGAAAGGTGCCGGCCAACCCGTTCGGGTGATCGGCCACCAGCGCGAGCAATTCCTGCGCCCGTCCCGCGAACGAGCCCCGCGACAGGGTTTCCACCCGCGCCGCGAACTCGTACTCCCAGTCGCCCACCCGCTTGGCGACGCCGAGCGGCAGCGGCGTACTGCTGCCGGGCATACAGGCGACCGTCTCCGAGCAGAGCACCTCGCCTTCCTCGAGCAGCACCTGGTGGGAGGCCCCGAGCAGGCGCAACTCCACCTTCGCGCACGCCAGTTCGAGGTTCAGTACGGCCAGGGCGGGCAGCGGGTCACGGCCCAGGGCCCAGGCGAGGTCGGCGGCACGCGTGTCGGTGTAGGTGGTCTGGAGGGTCGTGAGCATGAGTCGGCTCCGCAAACGCGCGAGGGAGAGGGGCCGGTCCCCGTCCCAGCCGGAAACGCGTGGGTGGGAGGTGGGCGGGACACCGGCTCTGGTCCACAGGAAGTCCCGGGAGGCCCGGGGACTGGTCTACTCAACCGAGGGAATCATGAAGGGCACGGCACTCACCGCGTTTTTACCCAACTTGACGGGGTTTACATCCCTCCGGGGGCTACCCGGTTCACGTGTTCAACAGACGGGGCCAACGCAGGGGCGCCCGACGGAAGTTGATCCGCCGGGCGCCCCTGCATGCGCGGTGGCACGCTGCCCCGTGTCAGCTGCCGCCGCCGCAGCCCCCGCCACCGCCGCCACCGCCGCCACAGGAGGACGAGGAGCCGCCGCAGGAGGACCAGAACCCTCCTCCGGCGCTGCCGCAGGAGCTTCCCCCGCCGCTGCTGTCCGTGGAAGCCCAGCGGCTGCGCCGCGAACCCGGCCTCTTGGAGTACCGCTCCCGGTTCACGGAACGAACCCCGAGCGCGATGGCCCCGCCCACCACTACGATCATGAACCCGCCAAAGACGATGGCCTCGAACACGGTCCTCGCCCTCCTTCGGTCGCCCCCGGTCCCCCGGGGGTGCGGGATCCCCGCGTCCCGCGTGCCGGTGAAATGCCCGCACCACGACGGGCCCAAAGCACACTTGAGCAAGTCCAGAGGTTGCCCGCAGGATGGCGGTCATGAGCGCACCCGTGGGCGGCAGCCGCCCCTTCCTGAACCGCCGTCTGGCCGCCTTCGGTACGACGATCTTCGCGGAGATGTCCGCGCTGGCGGCCCGGACCGGATCGATCAACCTGGGCCAGGGCTTCCCCGACACCGACGGCCCGGCGGAGATCGCCGAGGCCGCCTCGCGGGCGGTGCTCGCGGGCCGCGGCAACCAGTACCCGCCCGGCCCCGGCATCCCCGAGCTCCGCACCGCGATCGCGGCCCACCAGCAGCGCTTCTACGGCCTGGGCTACGACCCGGACACCGAGGTGCTGGTCACCGCAGGCGCCACCGAGGCCATCGCGGCCTCCCTGCTCGCCCTGCTCGAACCGGGCGACGAGGTCATCGCCCTCGAACCCTTCTACGACTCCTACGCCGCCTGCATCGCGATGGCCGGCGCCACCCGGGTCCCGGTCACCCTCCGCCCCACGGCCGACGGGGTCTTCGCCCTCGACCTGGACGAACTCCGCAAGGCCGTCACCCCGCGCACCCGGCTGCTGCTCCTGAACACCCCGCACAACCCCACCGGCGCCGTCCTGACCGGCACCGAACTCGCCGCGATCGCGGAACTCGCCGTCGCCCGCGACCTCCTGGTGGTCACCGACGAGGTCTACGAGCACCTGGTCTTCGAGGGGAGCCACATCCCGCTGGCGGGCCTGC
The DNA here is from genome assembly GCF_040296685.1 of Streptomyces sp. NPDC002054. Taxonomy (NCBI): domain Bacteria; kingdom Bacillati; phylum Actinomycetota; class Actinomycetes; order Kitasatosporales; family Streptomycetaceae; genus Streptomyces; species Streptomyces sp. NPDC002054. The sequence goes on along the minus strand of NZ_JBEOXT010000005.1, from coordinate 225,711 downwards.
CCGGCATGCGCGAGCGCACGGTCACCATCTCCTCCGCCGGCAAGACCTTCTCCTTCACCGGCTGGAAGGTCGGCTGGGTGACCTCCTCCCCCGCCCTGGTCTCGGCGGTCCGCTCGGCGAAGCAGTTCCTGACCTACGTCTCCTCGGGCCCGTTCCAGTACGCAATCGCCGAGGCACTCGCCCTCCCGGACGACTACTACGCATCCTTCCGCGCCGACCTGGCCCACAAGCGGAACATCCTCACGGCCGGCCTCACCGCGGCCGGCTTCGAGGTCTACCGCCCCCAGGGCACGTACTTCATCACCACCGACATCGCCCCCCTCGGCGAAAAGGACGGCCTGTCCTTCTGCCGCGCCCTCCCGGAGCGCTGCGGAGTCGTCGCCATCCCCAACTCGGTCTTCTACGACGACAAGGAAGCCGGCCACACCCAGGTCCGCTGGGCCTTCTGCAAGCGCACGGACGTGTTGCACGAGGCGGTTGAGCGCCTCAGTCGGCTGACTCGCTGAGCGCGAGCCGGATGGACGTGTGGACGCAAGGCCCAGCCTTTCAACCGGGCCCCGTCCTGCACGGGTACGACGAGCTACTCAGTGTCCTTGGGGTGCTGAGTAGACGCGTAGACCAGGATGACGGTCTCAGTCTCGGGACTGACCAGGTAGCGCACTCGTCCACCGCTCGTGACCTCGAACTCCCACTGCTCCAGTGCAGATCCCTTCCATTCCTTCGTGGCGAGTTTTCCGCGGAGCTGATGCTGGCGATTCCAGTTCTCACGCGACAGCGGGTCGGTGCGCAACACCTCCAGGCATCGGTGGGCACTGGGCAGCGCCGCGCGGCACAGTTCCTCCCAACCCGTCACCGCCTCCGTGGTCCCGAAGACCACATTCCACCCGCTCAGGGGTGGGACGCTGACACGATCGCCCTTCTTCGGACTCACCCACGCACCTCGACCGGACCCAGGTCATCCCCGTCGAGCGGACGCAGCGCTTCCTTGAGCTGCTGAGGATCAGCATTGATGCGAGCCGTCGCCCTCCAGGAGACGAGCGCGCGGTGCACGGCTTCCCTGGCACCCAGCTCTGCCGCATCGGAAAGCGCTTCCAGGAGTTCCACGGTGAACGCGCGTATCTCTTCGTCATCCAGATGCCGCACCCAGGGGAAGACCTCCGGCAGCGCCAGCAGGAGCGACCGGGCTCCGTCGTCGTGCTTCATCAGAGCGAGGAAGAGCCGGGACGCCGTCGTGAGGTTCTCCTCGGTGCGCTCCGCGTGAAGGGCGGTCGTCAGCACCATGTCGGGTGCGTCCCGATGCGTGACGCGCAGAGCACCGAGGGCGGCAGCCCGGGCGGCGACAGCCTTCGGGTTTCTCGACAGGTCGGTGAACGAGACCGACTCGGGCTCAGCTCCCAGGTAAGCAAGGCTCATACTCAGACTGTACTCAGATTACATTCTGAGTGCCAGCCACGGACGTCCTCGAGGAAGCCGCCGCCCGGCTCGCGCGGCCCGTATACGGGATGCGTACGGGTATTCGGAAACGCTTCGGGCTTCGGGCACGTTCATCTGGTGACCTTGAACGAGGGAAGGCTCATCCGTTGGATGTGTGAGGCCGGGGGGAATCCGGGAGATGGCCGCAAGCAGTGTGACCGCTGCCGTAAAACAGAGCGGGGAGACGGGCGGGGACGGGGGTGCCCGGGGTGGGGTGCCGGTTGGGGTGGTGGCCGTTGGCGTGTTCGTGGCGGTGCGGGCCGTCGGGGTGGTCGTGGTGGCCGTCTGCGCCTGGTGGAGCGGGAAGGATCCCGTCGCCGTGCTCGGCGCGTCCTGGGACTCCGTCTGGTACATCGGGATAGCCGAGCAGGGGTACGGCCGGACGCAGGTGTGGCCGGAGATCGGTTCCGTGCAGAGCGACCTCGCGTTCTTTCCGCTGTATCCCGGGCTGATGCGGGCCGTCTGCGCGCTCCTGCCGTGGGTGGGGCCGGCCGGGGCCGGGCTGCTGGTGGCCTGGGGGGCCGCGGTGGCGGGTGCGGTCGGGGTGTACCGGGTCGGGGAGCTGGTGGCCGGGGCTCGGGCCGGGCTGCTGCTGGTGGTGGTGTGGGGGGTGCTGCCGCATTCGGTGGTGCTCGGCATCGCCTACACCGAGGCCCTGCTGGCCGCCCTCGCCGCCTGGGCGCTCTACGCGGTGCTGCGCGAGCGCTGGCTGTGGGCGGCGGCGCTGGCGGTGCTCGCCGGGCTGACCCGGCCGACCGGCATAGCCGTCGCGGCTGCCGTCTCGGTGGCCGCGCTCTACGAGCTGCTGCTGAAGCCGAGGGCCCCGCTGCGGGTGTGGGCGGCCGGGCTGCTGGCCCCCGCGGGCTGGGCGGCCCATCTGCTGGCGGTGGGGATCCGGCGCGGGGATCCGCTCGGCGGCTATTTCGCGGTGCAGCGCGACTGGGGGTCGTACTTCGACTTCGGCCGCGGGGTCGCGGGGTCGGTGGCGCGGGTGCTGGCCGGCCGGACCCAGCTGGTCACCGCGGTGGTGCCGGTGGTGATCGTGGTGGCCCTGGTGCTGGCAGTACTGCTGGCGCGCGGCTGGGCGCCCCTGCCGCTGCTGGTGTACTGCGGCACCCTGCTGGTGATCACGCTCGGCGGGGCCGGGTTCTTCGAGTCGAAACCCCGGTTCCTGCTGCCGGCCTTCCCCCTGCTGCTGCCCGTCGCAGCCGCAATGGCGCGAGCCCGGCCGCGGACGGCGGTCGCGGTGACCGTCGCCCTGGCCGGGCTCTCGTACGGCTACGGGACGTATCTGCTGATCAGCGCCCCACTGCCGCTGTGATCACCGCCTGGGTGATCACTGCCTAGTTCTCGTCTTCGCCCTTGTCCTCGCCGTCGGCGGAGTCGATCTCCTGCTCCAGGCCGAGCTGCTCCACGAGCCACTTGTCGAACTCGATGGAGGCGCGGACCCAGCTGACCGTGGAGGACACGAAGTGCTCCAGGGAGACGCCGGTGCCGATCAGCATCTGCGCCTCACCGATCAGGCGGACCGAGCCGTCATCGTGGGTGTGGCTGTACACCTTGGGCCAGAGGGTGCGGCGGTTCCAGTCGTCGATCGACTCGAGAAGCTGGGGCTTCTCGTCGATCGCGTGCGGGCGGTCGTAGAACGTCCGCACCGAGAAGACCTGCTGCTCGCCCTCTCCGCGGAACATGAAGTAGGTACGGAACTCCTCCCACGGCGCCGCGAGGTCACCCTCGTCGTCGACGACGTACTTGAGCTCCATCTGCTCCAGCAGCTGCTTGACCAGATCCTGGTCAGGGACGACGGGGCCCGCCGGTCCTGAGGCCTGCGGTTCGGGCTGTCCCCCGAAATTCGGAATCGAGGCCGGGTCGATGCTCACCGTGTATTTCCCTTCGTGCGGATGTTGTCATCCTCCCCCATCGCGCCTACCCCGTGGCAAGCCCCGGCACCGCTATCCGCTCCCGGCGGAAAGGATGCGGAAGGATGCAGCGGGGCCGAGTACCGGGGCCGCCCCGTCACATTGCCCTGCCGACCAGCAGGTCGTCCCCGGCCACATCCACCCGGACGGTGTCGCCGTCCTTGACCTCGCCGGCCAGGATCTCCCGGGCCAGTCGGTCGCCCACGGCCGTCTGGATCAGCCGCCGCAGCGGGCGGGCACCGTACGCCGGGTCGTTGCCCTTCTCCGCCAGCCAGGCCAGGGCCTCCGGGGTGACGTCCAGGGTCAGTCGGCGCTCCGCCAGCCGCTTCGCCAGCCGGCCGATCTGGAGCTCGGCGATCCGGCCCAGCTCCGCCCGGTCCAGCGCGGAGAAGACCACGATGTCATCCAGCCGGTTGAGGAACTCCGGCTTGAAGCTCGCCCGGACCACCTCCATGACCTGCTGCTTCTTCTGCTCCTCGGAGGTCACCGGATCCACCAGGAACTGGGATCCCAGGTTCGAGGTCAGGATCAGGATGGCGTTCCGGAAATCCACCGTCCGGCCCTGGCCGTCGGTGAGCCGGCCGTCGTCCAGCACCTGCAGCAGGACGTCGAAGACCTCGGGATGGGCCTTCTCGACCTCGTCCAGCAGCACCACGCTGTACGGGCGCCGGCGGACCGCCTCGGTGAGCTGGCCGCCCTCCTCGTAGCCCACGTACCCGGGCGGGGCACCGACCAGCCGGGCCACGCTGTGCTTCTCCCCGTACTCCGACATGTCGATCCGGACCATGGCCCGCTCGTCGTCGAAGAGGAAGTCGGCCAGCGCCTTGGCCAGCTCGGTCTTGCCGACGCCGGTCGGGCCCAGGAACAGGAAGGAGCCGGTCGGGCGGTCCGGGTCGGCGATGCCCGCGCGGGTGCGGCGGACCGCGTCCGACACGGCGCGCACCGCCTCCGACTGGCCGATCAGCCGGCGGCCCAGCTCCTGCTCCATACGCAGCAGCTTCTGGGTCTCGCCCTCCAGCAGCCGGCCGGCCGGGATGCCGGTCCAGGAGCCGACGACCTCGGCGATGTCGTCCGGGCCGACCTCCTCCTTGACCATGGTGTCCTTGGCCGCGGTGTCCTTGGCGGCCTCCTGCTCCGCCTCGGTGGCGGCGGCCAGCTCGCGCTCCAGCGCGGGGATCTCCCCGTAGAGCAGCTTGGACGCGGTGTCGAAATCGCCGTCGCGCTGGGCGCGCTCGGCCTGGCCGCGCAGCTCGTCCAGCCGTTCCTTGAGCTCGCCGACCCGGTTGAGGCCCTGCTTCTCCTTCTCCCAGCGGGCGGTCAGCCCGCGCAGCTCCTCCTCCTTGTCGGCGAGGTCCTTGCGCAGCTTCTCCAGGCGTTCCTTCGAGGCCGGGTCGGACTCGTTCTTGAGCGCCAGCTCCTCCATCCGGAGCCGGTCCACCACGCGCTGCAGCTCGTCGATCTCCACCGGGGAGGAGTCGATCTCCATGCGCAGCCGGGAGGCGGCCTCGTCGACCAGGTCGATCGCCTTGTCGGGGAGGAACCGGGAGGTGATGTAGCGGTCGGAGAGGGTGGCGGCGGCGACCAGCGCGCTGTCGTTGATGACGACCTTGTGGTGGGCCTCGTAGCGGCCCTTGAGGCCGCGGAGGATCGCGATGGTGTCCTCCACACTCGGCTCGGCGACCAGCACCTGCTGGAAGCGCCGTTCCAGTGCGGGGTCCTTCTCGATCCGCTCTCGGTACTCGTCGAGGGTGGTCGCGCCGACCATCCGGAGTTCGCCGCGGGCCAGCATGGGCTTGAGCATGTTGCCGGCGTCCATGGCGGAGTCGCCGCCGGCGCCCGCGCCCACGACCGTGTGCAGCTCGTCGATAAAGGTGATGATCTGGCCGTCGCTGCCCTTGATCTCGGCGAGGACGGTCTTCAGGCGCTCCTCGAACTCGCCCCGGTACTTGGCGCCGGCCACCATCGCGCCGAGGTCCAGGGAGACCAGGCGCTTGTTCTTCAGGGACTCCGGGACGTCGCCCTTGACGATGCGCTGGGCCAGGCCCTCGACCACGGCGGTCTTGCCGACGCCGGGCTCGCCGATGAGCACCGGGTTGTTCTTCGTACGGCGCGAGAGGACCTGGACCACGCGCCGGATCTCCTGGTCGCGGCCGATCACCGGGTCGAGCTTGCCTTCGCGGGCGGCGGCCGTGAAGTCGGTGCCGAACTTCTCGAGGGCCTTGTACTGGCCCTCGGGGTCGGGGGTGGTCACCCGCCGTCCTCCTCGTACGTTCTCGAAGGCCGCGAGCAGCTTCTTCGCGCTCGCGCCCTGCTGGTCCAGGACCTCCCCGGCGGCGCCGCCCTTGGCGGCGACGGCGATGAGGAGGTGTTCGGTGGAGAGGTACTCGTCGCCGAGGCGGCCGGCCTGGGCGTCGGCCTCGGCGAGGACGGCGAGCAGGTCGCGGCTGGGCTGCGGGGGCGCGACGGTGGAGCCGGTGACGCTGGGCAGGCCGGCGAGGATCCGCTCCGCTCCGGAGCGTACGGCTGCCTGGTCGGCGTCGACGGCGGCCAGCAGGTCGGTGATGTTCTCGTTGTCCTGGCCGGCGAGCAGGGCCAGCAGCAGGTGCGCCGGGGTCAGGTCCGGGTGGCCGTCCTTCACGGCCCTGCTGGTGGCGGCGTTCAGTGCGTCGCGGCTCCTGTTGGTCAGCTCGGCGTCCACGTGCGGCTTCTCCTCTCCGTCTCCGTACAGATACTGACAAGGTCAACGTGCACAAAGTTGAGTCTATTCCACTCAAGGCAGTGGGACGTACGCTCGGCGCATGTCCCACGACGTACTCAACCCGACGCCGGAGTACCTCGCCTTCTGGCGGGAGCGGCATGTGTGCACCCTGACCACCCCCCGGCCGGACGGCACCCCGCACGTGGTCCCGGTGGGCGTGACCTACGACCCCGAGGCCGGACTGGCACGGGTGATCAGCAACAAGCACAGCAAGAAGGTCCGCAACGTGCTGGCGGCGCAGCCGGGCCGGGCTGCCCGGGTGGCGGTCTGCCAGATGGAGGGGCGCCGCTGGGCCACGCTGGAGGGGCACGCGACGATCCGCACGGACGAGGCCTCGGTCGCCGAGGCGGTGGCGCGCTACGCGGAGCGCTACGGGCGGACCCCGTCGCCCAACCCGGACCGGGTGGTCATCGAGATCGCGCTGGACCGGGCCATGGGCCGGGCCTGAAGTTATACGTTGCGGCTTGTCCGGTTCCGGTACTGGACGCGGACATCACAACGGCGCCATCGTGTTCAGGTCCACGATGGCGCCGTTGTGTGGGGGAAGCGCCTGAGCGATCTTCAACGACGGGGGAATCGCTTCAGGCACTGCGGGGGGTGGCGGTGGTGATATCGGGCTCGAAGAGCTGGTGGTCACGCTGATCCAGATTGACGAAGACCATGCCGTACCGGACCTCGCAACGAACGGGTTGCGGGGCGCCTCGGGGGCGGCGCAGGCAGCGGTAGGCGCGGACGTCTTCGTCCTCCTCGCGAACGATGACGATGGGCTGGCCGAAGAGAGTGACCATCAAGGAGTCGCCGGCGTGGGGGATCGCCGTGACAAGATCGATGAACTGCCACCCGGAACGGTAGGCGGAGGCCATTTCCCGCCGGAAGTCGCGGTCGTCGGGGGTCATGCGTCGAACTTCCCGTCCAGCGGAGCGCTGCCCCAGCCGCTGTCCCAGCCGTCCAGCGGGGCACTGCCCCAACCACTGTCGGCCGGCCCGCTGCCCCAGCCGGAGTCGGTCGTTCCGAGGTCGCCCCCCGCCACCCCATAGGCCACAACCGTGGAGAGAGCAACGGCAACCACCGAGCGAAGCAATTTCTTGTACATGGTCGACTTCGTCCTCACTGGATGGATTCCTCTCCCCCGCATGACAGACGATGACTTATCGAGCCACGTCGATGCCACTGTGGCGATGCATCATGTTCCTGTAGATGCAGGACCCTGGGGGTGGGAGATTAGGTGGTAAAGAGTGCTAATCAGACACATCCCCACCCGGTCACCGAACTCTGCGACCTGGGTGCGGAGCTCTACGCCAGCGCGCTGAGCTCGGGCCGACTCGCCCGCGCGGAAGTCGAGCAGACGCCCTGCCTGCTGGAATTCGCGCTGCTGCACCCCGACCCGGACGACGCCAACTGGCTCCGTCCGGTTCCCCCTTCGGTGGCCCTGGCACAGCGGCTGCACCCGCTCGAACGGGAGATCCTGCAGAGCAGGCGGGCATCCATCGAGCTCACCGAAGCTTTTGAGCCATTCATGGCCATCAGCGCGCTCAGCCCCGCGCCCACCCACGCGATCACCGTGTTGGAGGGATTCAACCGGATCAACGCCGCCCTCAACGTCGCGACCGCCGAGTGCCACACCGAAATGCTGACCATCCAGCCCGGTGGGGGCCGTGCCGAACACATCCTCAACCAGGCGATCGAACGCGATCAACCGCTGATCCGGCGGGGCGTCAGCATGCGCACCCTCTACCAGCACACCGTCCGGCACAGCCGCGGCACCATGGCCTACATCGACCGCATCGCGGGCGGGAAGGTCGAGTTCCGCACCCTGGAGGAGCTGGTCGAGCGCCTCATCATCTGCGACGAGTCGGTCGCCTTCATCCCGGCCCGGGACGACCAGCAGGTCGCCCTGGAACTGCGGCACCCCGCCCTGGTCCGCTACCTCATCAAGGTGTTCGAGCAGCTCTGGCACCGGGCCGTGCCGCTGCGCGAGGAAGTCAGCTACGGGCCCACCCCGGAGGGCATCACCGGGGTGCAGCGCTCCATCGCCCAGCTCCTGGTCGAGGGGCACGTGGACGAGGCCATCGCGCGCCGCCTCGGCATGAACGTACGGACCTGCCGGGCGCACATCGCCAAGCTGGCCATCACCCTCGGCAGCGGCAGCCGGGCCCAACTCGGCTTCCTCATCGCCCGGTCCGGGATCCTCAACGGCCCGGAGAAATAGCCGTAGCAACAGAGAAGGCCCCTGCCCGACGAACGGGCAGGGGCCTTCTGAACGCACTACGTACGCTGCGGCGCGGTCAGTCCTGTGGCCGCTTGGGCCGCCACACGACCAGCGCGCTGGTCTGCTGCACGTCCTGGTACGGAACCAGGTCGCGCCGGTACGAGGCATGGACCTGCGCCTCGCGCTGCTGCATGGCCACGGCCGCACCGTCCACGGCCGCCGACAGCTCGCCGACCCGCTGCTGAAGTGCGGCGACCTGGTTCTCCAGCTCGATGATGCGCTTGATGCCGGCCAGGTTGATGCCCTCGTCCTGGGACAGCGCCTGCACCGTGCGGAGCAGTTCGATGTCGCGGGCCGAGTAGCGGCGGCCACGGCCGGCCGTCCGGTCCGGGGAGACCAGGCCGAGCCGGTCGTACTGGCGGAGGGTCTGCGGGTGCAGACCGGAGAGCTGAGCGGCGACCGAGATGACGTAGACCGGAGTCTCGTCCGTCAGTTGGTAGGCACCGCTGCCGAACTTCGACTGGCGTCGTCGGCCGTCCATCTCATGCTCCCTTCGCTGCCTCGAACAGGGCGCCCCGGGGGTCCTCGTCCAGCGTGGCCGCCCGGTACGTCTCCAGCGCCTCGCGGGCCTTGTCGGGCAGGGCGGTGGGCACCGCCACCTCCACCGTCACGAGCAGGTCGCCGCGGGTGCCGTCCTTGCGGACCGCCCCCTTGCCGCGTGCGCGCATGGTACGGCCGTTGGGCGTGCCCGGGGGCAGCTTCAGCGTGACCGGCGGCCCGCCCAGGGTGGGCACCCGGATCTCGCCGCCCAGAGCGGCCTCGGTGAAGGTCACCGGAACGGTCACCGTCAGGTTGTCGTCCCGGCGGCCGAACACGGGGTGCGAGTCCACATGGACCACCACGTACAGGTCGCCGGCCGGGCCGCCGCGCTCGCCCGGACCGCCCTTGCCGCGCAGCCGGATCCGCTGGGCGTCGGTGACGCCCGCCGGGATCCGCACCTGCATGGTGCGGGAGGACTTGGCCCGGCCGCTGCCCTTGCAGATCTCGCAGGGGGTTTCGGCGATCAGGCCGCGGCCCTTGCAGTCCGCGCACGGGTCGGTCAGCGAGAAGCCGCCGCCGCTGCCCCGGGACACCTGGCCGGTGCCGACGCAGGTCGGGCACACCCGGGGCGTGCCGTTCTTGTCGCCGGTGCCGGAGCAGGCCTTGCAGGGGGCCTGGGAGGACATCCGGAGCGGGACCGTGGCCCCTTCCACCGCCTCGGTGAAGCTGAGCGTCACCTCGGACTCGATGTCCTGGCCGCGGCGCGGCTGGGTACGGGTCCCCGTCCCGGCGCCGCCCCGGTTGAACAGCCCGCCGAACATGTCGCCGATGCCGCCGCCGCCGAAACCGCCGCCCGCCCCGCCCTGGGTGCCTCCGAAGAGGTCACCCAGGTCGAAGTTGAACGTGCCGCCGCCGGCGCCCGGCCCGGGGCGGAAGCCGCCGTTGCCGAAGAGGGCGCGCGCCTCGTCGTACTCCTTGCGCTTCTTGGGGTCGCCGAGGATGTCGTTCGCCTCGGAGATCTCCTTGAAGCGTTCCTCCGCCGAGGCGTCGCCCTTGTTGGCGTCCGGGTGGAACTCGCGGGCGAGCTTCCGGTACGCCTTCTTGATCTCGGCCTCGGTGGCGTCCTTGGGGACGCCGAGAACCTTGTAGTAGTCCTTCTCCACGAAGTCCTTCGTGCTCATCGACGTCCCTCCTCCCAGGTACTGCCGGCCCTGCCGCTGTTCCTACTCACTGTCCTTCTTGTCGGCGGACTCCTCGGAGTCCTCCGACTTGGGGGCCGCCGCCCCGGGCTGGGGCTCGGCCACCGCGACCCGCGCGGGGCGGATCGTGCGCTCGCCGATCCGGTACCCCGGCTGCAGGATCGCCACGCAGGTCGTCTCGGTGACGTCCGGCGCGTACGAGTGCATCAGGGCCTCGTGGATCGTCGGGTCGAAGGGCTCGCCCTCCTTGCCGAACTGCTGCAGCCCCATCTTGGCGGCGACCGTCTCCACCGATTCGGCCACCGACTTGAACCCGCCGACCAGCTCCCCGTGTTCCCGGGCGCGGCCGATGTCGTCCAGCGTCGGGAGGAGCTCGGTCAGGAGGCTCGCGACGGCGATCTCCTTGACCGTGACCCGGTCCCGGTCGACCCGGCGACGGTAGTTCTGGTACTCGGCCTGGAGCCGCTGGAGGTCCGCGGTGCGCTCGTTGAGCGCCGTACGGGCCTGGTCCAGCTGCGCCAGCAGAGCGGTTTCGCGGCCTGCAGCCGCTGCGCTGTCCCCGGCCGGGGCCGCCCCCTCCGCCGTGTCGGCGGAGTCGGCGGCCTTCGGCTCCTCGGGCGTGCCGTCGGCGGGGACTTCGGGCTTCTCTTCAAAGCCCGGGGTCTCCTCCGACATCAGACAGCGCCGCCCTTCGGCTTGTCCTCGTCGACGATCTCGGCGTCGACGACGTCGTCGTCGGCCTTGGCCTCGCCGGCCTCGGCGCCCGCCGCACCCTGGGCGGCCTGGGCGTCGGCGTAGATCGCCTGGCCCAGCTTCTGCGAGACGGCCGCGACCTTCTCGGTGGCGGTGCGGATCTCGGCGGTGTCCTCGCCCTTGAGCTTCTCCTTCAGCTCGGCGACGGCGCTCTCGACCTCGGTCTTGACCTCGGCCGGGACCTTGTCCTCGTTGTCCTTGACGAACTTCTCCGTCTGGTACACGAGCTGCTCGGCCTGGTTGCGGGTCTCGGCGGCCTCGCGGCGGCGGGTGTCCTCCTCCGCGTACTGCTCGGCCTCCTGGCGCATCCGGTCGACCTCGTCCTTGGCGAGCGAAGAACCGCCGGTGACGGTCATCTTCTGCTCCTTGCCCGTGCCGAGGTCCTTCGCGGTCACGTGCATGATCCCGTTGGCGTCGATGTCGAAGGAGACCTCGATCTGCGGGACACCGCGCGGGGCCGGCGGCAGACCGGTCAGCTCGAACATGCCGAGCTTCTTGTTGTACGCCGCGATCTCGCGCTCGCCCTGGTAGACCTGGATCTGCACGGACGGCTGGTTGTCCTCGGCCGTGGTGAAGATCTCCGACCGCTTGGTCGGGATGGTCGTGTTGCGCTCGATGAGCTTGGTCATGATGCCGCCCTTGGTCTCGATACCGAGGGACAGCGGGGTCACGTCGAGGAGCAGGACGTCCTTGACCTCACCCTTGAGCACACCGGCCTGGAGGGTGGCGCCGATGGCGACGACCTCGTCCGGGTTCACACCCTTGTTGGCCTCCTTGCCGCCGGTCAGCTCCTTGACGAGCTCGGCGACGGCGGGCATGCGGGTGGAACCGCCGACCAGGACCACGTGGTCGATCTCGGACAGCGCGATGCCGGCGTCCTTGATGACGTTGTGGAACGGGGTCTTGCAGCGGTCCAGGAGGTCCGCGGTCAGCTGCTGGAACTGGGCGCGGGTGAGCTTCTCGTCCAGGTGCAGCGGGCCCTCGGCGGACGCCGTGATGTACGGCAGGTTGATCGTGGTCTCCGTGGAGGAGGACAGCTCGATCTTCGCCTTCTCGGCGGCCTCGCGCAGACGCTGCAGGGCCATCTTGTCCTTGGCCAGGTCGACGCCGTGGCCGTTCAGGAACTGCTTGACCAGGTAGTCGACGACGCGCTGGTCCCAGTCGTCACCACCGAGGTGGTTGTCACCGTTGGTGGCCTTCACCTCGACGACGCCGTCGCCGATCTCCAGGAGGGACACGTCGAAGGTGCCGCCACCGAGGTCGAAGACGAGGATGGTCTGGTCGTCCTTGTCGAGGCCGTAGGCCAGGGCGGCGGCGGTCGGCTCGTTGACGATGCGCAGGACGTTCAGGCCCGCGATCTCGCCGGCCTCCTTGGTGGCCTGGCGCTCGGAGTCGTTGAAGTACGCCGGGACGGTGATGACCGCGTCGGTGACCTTCTCGCCCAGGTACGCCTCGGCGTCGCGCTTGAGCTTCTGCAGGATGAAGGCGCTCATCTGCTGCGGGTTGAAGCTCTTGCCGTCGATCTCGATCTTCCAGTCGGTGCCCATGTGGCGCTTGACCGACCGGATGGTGCGGTCCACGTTCGTGACCGCCTGACGCTTGGCGACCTCGCCGACGAGGACCTCGCCGTTCTTGGCGAAGGCGACGACGGACGGCGTGGTCCTGGCGCCCTCGGCGTTGGTGATGACGGTGGGCTCGCCGCCTTCGAGAACGCTGACGACGGAGTTGGTGGTGCCCAGGTCGATGCCGACCGCACGAGCCATTTTGATTCCTCCAGCTGACTTGAGTGGAACAGACTCAACCATGCCTCATCGCCGCGCAGCCGTCAACAGACCTGAGTCTTGGGGGCTCAACCTTTAGGCTCCCCTTACGCGCAAGCCGGGCGGCTGGGCCGTGTGGCGGGGCCCGGACCGGGCGGCTGGGCCATACGGCCGAGCGGGGGACGGTGCCGCGCGCCGGACACCGGGCGGGCCGGGCGCGCGGCAGGCTGCTGGCATGCGGCTCCCGCTCACCCCGCCCCCGGCCAAGCGGGTCTTCGACCTGCTCGGCGCCCTGGCGCTGCTGGGTGCGCTCGCCCTCCCCCTGCTCGCGATCTGCGCCGCCCTGTACGCCGCCCACCGCGGCCGGGTCTTCGTACGCGAGCCGGCCGCGGGCCTCGGTGGCCGGCCGTTCCGGACCTGGAGGTTCCGTACGGCGCCGGATGGCCTGCTGCGCCGGCATGCACTGGACCGCCTGCCCCAGCTGATCAATGTGGTGCGGGGGGAGATGTCGCTGGTCGGGCCGCGCCCGCAGCCGCCCGGCGCCGCCGGAGGCATCTGTTCCGCCGACCGGCTGTTCGTACGGCCCGGAATCACCGGGCTCTGGCAGGTCGGCGACCGGACCGGGATGCCCTGGGAGGAGATGGAACTCCTCGACCGCCACTACGTCGAGCACCACTGGCTCGGCATGGACCTGCGCATCCTCGCGCGGACCCCGCGCGCCGCCGTCGGCCCGCGAAGGGTCCCCTGAGCGACACAGATCACCGGCCGCACAACTACAGTGCGGCCCTAGAACTGGGTAACCTCAGCTTTTGACTGAATAAGTTACCGCTTAGTAGCGCCATACTGGACTGTGTCGGCGCTCCGCCTCGCAGGCCCGCCCGAGGAGCCCCTCATGCAACTCGCCGCGATCATCGTGTCGCTGGTCATCACGGTGGTAGCCGTCGCGCTGTTCGGCCGTGCCATCGCGCAGATCTACCGCTTCGTGAAGCTCGGCCAGCCCGTGCCCGCGGGCACGCGCACCGGCGACCCCAAACAGCGCACCATCACGCTGGCCAAGGAATTCTTCGGCCACACCCGCATGAACCGCTGGGGCGTCATCGGCGTGGCGCACTGGTTCGTGGCGATCGGCTTCTTCTCGCTGCTCCTCACGATCGTCAACGCCTTCGGCCAGCTCTTCCAGGCCGACTGGCTGATCCCGATCATCGGCGACTTCCTGCCGTACGAGGTCTTCACCGAGTTCCTCGGCCTGATGACCGTCCTCGGCATCCTGACCCTGATCGTGATCCGGCAGCTGAGCCGGCCGGGCGCGGCGGGCCGCAAGTCCCGCTTCACCGGCTCCAAGACCGGCCAGGCGTACTTCGTCGAAACCGTCATCCTGATCGTCGGCGTCTGCATCATGACGCTGCGCGCCCTCGAAGGCGTCCAGCACCACGTGACGAGCTGGGAGCCCGGCTTCTTCGCCTCGTACCCGCTGATCGCGCTGCTCGACGGCCTGGACCCGAGCACCATCCAGCACCTCACCTACTTCTTCGCAGCGCTCAAGATCGCCACGTCCTTCACCTGGATGATCGTGGTCTCGCTGAACACGAACATGGGTGTGGCCTGGCACCGCTTCCTCGGCTTCCCGAACATCTGGTTCAAGCGGAACGCCGACGGCTCCACCGCGCTGGGCGCGCTCCAGCCGATGACCAGCGGCGGCAAGGAGATCGACTTCGAGGACCCGGGCGAGGACGACGTCTTCGGCGTCTCCCAGGTCGAGCAGTTCTCCTGGAAGGGCATCCTCGACTTCTCCACCTGCACCGAGTGCGGTCGCTGCCAGTCCCAGTGCCCTGCCTGGAACACCGGCAAGCCGCTCTCCCCGAAGCTCCTGATCATGTCGCTGCGCGACCACGCGCACGCCAAGGCCCCGTACCTGCTGGCCGGCGGCGGCAAGACCATGGAGGGCGAGGAGAAGGCCTCCGAGGAGCAGCTCGCCGGTGTCCCGGCCGCGGCCCTCGCCGAGGCCGAGCGCCCGCTGATCGGCACCGCCGAAGAGAACGGCGTCATCGACCCGGACGTGCTGTGGTCCTGCACCACCTGCGGTGCGTGCGTGGAGCAGTGCCCGGTCGACATCGAGCACATCGACCACATCGTCGACATGCGCCGCTACCAGGTGATGATCGAGTCCGCGTTCCCGTCCGAGGCGGGCACGATGCTCAAGAACCTGGAGAAGAAGGGCAACCCCTGGGGTCTGGCTAAGAAGCAGCGGGTGGAGTGGACCAAGGAGGTCGACTTCGAGGTCCCGATCGTAGGCAAGGACGTCGAGGACCTGTCCGAGGTCGACTACCTCTACTGGGTCGGCTGCGCCGGCGCCCTCGAGGACCGCGCCAAGAAGACCACCAAGGCCTTCGCGGAGCTGCTGCACATGGCGGGCGTCAAGTTCGCGATCATGGGCGGCGAGGAGAAGTGCACCGGTGACTCGCCGCGCCGCCTGGGCAACGAGCCGCTGTTCCAGCAGCTCGGCCAGGAGAACGTCGCGATGCTGAACATGGCGTTCGGCGAGGACGACGAGGACGAGTCGACGAAGAAGCCGAAGTCGGCGAAGAAGATCGTCTCGACCTGCCCGCACTGCTTCAACACGATCGCCAACGAGTACCCGCAGCTGGGCGGCGAGTACGAGGTCATCCACCACACGCAGCTGCTCCAGCACCTCATCGACGAGGGCAAGCTGATCCCGGTGACCCCGGTCGACGGGCTCATCACGTACCACGACCCGTGCTACCTGGGCCGCCACAACAAGGTCTATACGCCGCCGCGCGAGATCATGTCCGCCGTCCCGGGCCTGCGCCAGCAGGAGATGCACCGCCACAAGGAGCGCGGCTTCTGCTGTGGCGCCGGTGGCGCGCGGATGTGGATGGAGGAGCGGATCGGCAAGCGCATCAACAACGAGCGCGTCGACGAGGCCCTGTCCCTCAACCCGGACATCGTGTCCACCGCCTGCCCGTTCTGCCTGGTCATGCTGACCGACTCGGTCAACGGCAAGAAGAACGACGGCGAGGCGAAGGAGTCGGTGCAGGTCGTGGATGTGGCGCAGCTGCTGCTGGAGTCGGTGAAGACCCCGGTGGCGGACGCCCCGGAGGCGGCACCGGCGGAGCCGGAGCCCGCGAAGTAGTTCCGTTCCGTTCCGTACGTACGTGAAGGCGGCCGGCCCCCTCGGCGAGAGGGGGCCGGCCGCCTTCGTACGGGCTCACACATAAAGGCCCATACCGGGACAGAGCGTACCGGGGGAAATCCCCCCAGGGTTCCCCTAAGGGATGTCACAGCTCAGCCGCAAAGGGCGCGGGTTCGGGCCGCCCGTACGCAACGGCCCGTCAGACCAGGTACGTTCGATCACGTGGCTGGATTCAGGATCGGGCGCGGCCGGGACAACAACCGCGGCCCTCAACAACCCCCGCGGCAGCAGCCGTACGGTCAGCAGCACCCGCAGGCGCCGTACGGCGGACAGCCGTACCCGCAGGCTGCCCCGCCGCCTCAGCAGGCGTGGCAGCAGCCGACCGGGGGTCACGGCGAGCCGGAGTACTTCGACCCGCACGCCCACCCGGGCCCGGGCGGCCCCGGCGGCGGCCCGGCGTACGGCTACCAGCCCGGGCCGGGGCCCGCGCCCGCGGCGTCGTACGCGAACAACCCCGGTCACACCCAGGCCTTCGCCATCGGCGAGGACCCGTACAGCCAGGGCGCGACCTACCAGGCGGGCGGGAACGCAGCCCCGCCGGCCGGGCCCAGGCTGGGCTGGAAGGACCTGCTCCGGGGCATCGTGACGCAGCCCGGGCACACCTTCCTGCGGATGCGGGACCACGCCGTCTGGGCGCCGGCGCTGATCGTCACCTTCCTCTACGGCCTGCTCGCCGTCTTCGGCTTCGACAAGGCACGCGAGGACGCGATCAACGCGACCCTCACCAACGCCGTCCCGATCGTCCTGTCGGCCGGTGTGGCCTTCGTGATCTGCGGCCTGATCCTGGGAGCCGTCACCCACACGCTGGCCCGCCAGCTGGGCGGCGACGGGTCCTGGCAGCCGACGGTGGGCCTGTCCATGCTGATCATGTCGGTGACGGACGCGCCGCGCCTGCTCTTCGCCATGTTCCTGGGCGGTAACCACACCCTGGTCCAGGGCCTGGGCTGGCTGACCTGGCTGGCGGCCGGCTTCCTCTTCACCACGCTGATCGCGAAGTCGCACGATCTGCCCTGGCTGAAGGCGCTGGGCGCGTCGGCGATCCAGCTGATCGCCCTGCTCTCCCTCATCAAGCTCGGCACCCTCTGACGGACCTGACGGATTACCGGAAGGGGCGGCACGCGAAACGCGTGCCGCCCCTTCCGCTACGTGGTCGTCGACTGGGGCTGGGTGGTCGGGATGCGCTGGAGGAAGAACAGCGCGACGAGCGAGGCGAGCGCGAGGATGGCGAGCGCGGCGCGCAGGCCGTCGAGCCGCGCTTCGGCGTTCGCGTCGAGGGCGGCCTGGGTCATCTCCTCGCTCACCCCCGCAGCTTCGAAGGCCTCCGTCAGGTCCGCGTCCGAGAGGAACGGCACACCGCTCTGCAGCTGCACGGTCGCCTGGCTCTTGACCTCGGCCGGGACCGCCGGATTCTGCTCGATGCCGGCCAGGAAGGAGGCGGTGAGCGCGGCGATCAGGATCGACCCGGCGAGCGCCGTGCCGACCGAGGCACCGAGGTTGGTGACGGCGTTCTGTACGCCGCCGACCTCCGTGCTCTGCTCGTCCGGTACGGCGGACACGGTGACCGACCCGAGCTGAGAGGCGAGCGCGCCCATGCCCAGCCCGACGAACAGCAGGGGGACGGTGACCACTTCCGGGCCGGCGCCCAGGTCGAGCGCCGCCATCAGGGCCACCGCTCCCGCGAGCAGCGCCAGCAGCCCGAGCCGCACCACCCGCCGCGGCGAGGCGTCCGGGCGGAAGCGCGGGATCAGGGCCGCGGCTGCGAGCAGGGAAAGGGAGAGGGGCAGGATGCGCACCCCGGTCTCGATCGCGGTGAGGCCCAGGGCGACGGACAGGTACAGCGGCAGGACGAAGAACACGCCCATCATCACGAGGTACTGGAAGAAGAACATCGTCAGGCCACCGGTGAGCTGCCGGTTCTCCAGTATGGCCGGGTCCAGGAGCGGCTCCCGGCCCCGCTCCACCACGCGGGCCTCCCAGCGGAGGAAGAGCCAGAGGAGCAGCAGACCGGCCAGCAACAGCCACACGACCAGCGAGATCCCGAGCCAGGCGGGCGCGTCGGGCTTCGGCTGGAACCAGCCCCATTCGTCCGAGCGGAGCAGGCCGTAGACGAAGATCCCGAGGCCCAGGGCGGAGAGCAGGACGCCGAAGAGGTCGATGCGCGGGCGGGCGCCGAGCTCGGCGTCGGCGATGCGGCGGGCGAGGACGAGGATGCCGAGCACCATCACGACCTCGCCGGCGAACACCCAGCGCCAGGAGAAGTACGTGGTCGCGATCCCGCCCACGAGCGGCCCGAGCCCGATCGCGATGGCCCCCGCCGCCGCGACGAGTCCATAGGCGGCCGGGCGGCGCTCGGTGGTGAAGTTGCCGGCCACGAGCGCCACGATGGAGGGCAGGATGAGTGAGGCTCCGAGCCCTTCGAGGAGCGACCAGCCGAGCATGAGCACGGTCAGGTTCGGGGCGAGCGCCGTGGTCAGCGAACCGGCTCCGTAGATGCAGCAGCCGATCATGAAGGCACGCTTGCGGCCGATCAGCCCCCCGATCTTGCCACCGGGGATCATGAACATGGCCATCACCAGCGTGTAGGCCGTGATGGCGCCCTGGATGCCCGTCACGGTGGTGCCGATGTCGTCGGCCACCGTCGCGATCGAGACGTTCATGACGGAGCTGTCGAGCGCCATCAGGAACTGGCCGGACGCGAGGGTCAGCAGGACGAATCCCGCTGCCGCCGTCGTCGCCGTCGCCGCGCGGCCAACTGAGCCTGCCCCGGAATTCATTGGCACATCGTCCCAGATGTCCCAATTACCCGATTCCACGACCCGCCGTGCGGTCGACTACAGCGCGTCCTTGGAAGGCGTGATCGCCTGGCCCGCCTTGCGTACCGGCGGGAGGACGCTCCACGGGAAGTTGATCCAGTCGTCGGTCTTCTTCCACACGTATTCGCACTTCACGAGGGAGTGCGACTTCTCGTAGATGACCGCGGAACGGACCTCGGCCACCGTGCCGAGGCAGAAGTCGTGGACCAGCTTCAGCGTCTTGCCGGTATCGGCGACATCGTCGGCGATCAGCACCTTCTTGTCGGAGAAGTCGATCGCGTCCGGCACCGGCGCCAGCATGACGGGCATTTCCAGGGTGGTCCCCACGCCGGTGTAGAACTCCACATTCACCAGGTGGATGTTCTTGCAGTCGAGCGCGTAGGCCAGCCCGCCGGCGACGAAAACGCCGCCGCGGGCAATGCTCAGAATGATGTCGGGCTCGTAGCCGTCGTCGGCAATGGTCTGCGCGAGCTCCTGTACGGCCTGCCCGAAAGCCGTGTAGTCGAGGTTCTCGGGTACCACGTCACTCATGCCGGTCGCCTACCTGGGTGCGATGGAAGTTCTGGAAGGAACGCGAGGCGGTCGGACCGCGCTGGCCCTGGTACCTCGACCCGTACCGCTCACTTCCGTACGGGAACTCCGCGGGCGAGCTGAGCCGGAACATGCACAGCTGTCCGATCTTCATCCCGGGCCACAGCTTGATCGGGAGCGTCGCGAGGTTCGACAGCTCCAAGGTCACGTGCCCGGAGAAACCCGGATCGATGAAACCGGCCGTGGAGTGCGTGACCAGCCCCAGCCGACCGAGACTCGACTTCCCCTCCAGTCTGGAGGCAATGTCCTCGGGCAGCGAGATGACCTCGTACGTCGAGGCGAGCACGAATTCCCCGGGGTGGAGGATGAAGGCCTCGTCCCCCTCCGGCTCGACCATCCTGGTCAGATCCGGCTGCTCGATGGCAGGGTCGATGTGTGCGTAACGGTGGTTCTCGAACACCCGGAAAAACCGGTCGAGCCGCACGTCGATGCTGGAGGGCTGCACCATCGACTCGTCGAACGGGTCGATGCGAACCCGTCCGCTGTCGATCTCGGCCCGGATGTCCTTGTCTGAGAGAAGCACGCCCCGAGGATACGCAGAGCGCGCGGGCCACCCCCAATCGAGAGCCGCCGCGCGCGTCCCCACCCCGCCGCTGCTACCGCTTCACGGCCCCGACGGGCACGGCATGCCGCAGCCGCGCGCACCGAGGACACCGGATGAGCCGCCCGGGCCCGAGCCGGGCGGCGCCGAGCTGACGCAGCGGGAACGAAGCGGTGCTGAAAACGTGCCCTTCGGCACAACGGACGACGGTGTGCTCCATCGAGTCCCTTTCCCCATGAACCGTACTGCGACGAATCGCCACATTAGGGGATGATCGGGACCTCGCTCCACCCGCCGCTCCGACCCCCCACGGTACGCCCCAACTCCCGCCGCCACACCCGCTCCTGCGACCCGGACAACACAACGACCCCCGGCGCGCACGCCGGGGGTCGAGCATGGGGTAAAGTGTGCAACGATGCGGCATCAAGCAACGAGCCGCTGTGCGGATGTAGTTTAATGGTAGAACATGAGCTTCCCAAGCTTATAGCGCGGGTTCGATTCCCGTCATCCGCTCTTGAACGAAGGCCCAGGTCACAGACCTGGGCCTTCGTCGTTGTCTAGACCTGTCAACCCCTCGCCGCGCCCTCCGCGTGCCCCAACTCCCGCTCATGCCCACGATGGGCATGCCACCAGGGCCGGCTCATCTCAGTGCCGGCCCCAGCGATGTGTTGACGCGTCGAAGGCTCAGCGCGTTGCCTCGCCTCCGAGGCTTCCGGCGCTGATGGCGCCCCGCAGGACGTGGGCGATCTCCTCGGGCTTGAGGTCGATGCCGTCGAGCCCCTCCACGGTCAGCGAGATCTCCTCCAGCGCGTATTCGCCGCGGCCCTCGGCGCTGAACTCCGGACCGGTGCGGTCGTCGAAGGACCAGGTCGTGATGCGGGCGAGATAGAAGAGCTGACGCTCGTCGTCGGACTCCATCGTGTGGAGGAGGCGGATGATGTCAGCCTTCCCCGCGATCTCCTCGTGGATCTCCCTGTGGAGGGCGGCCTCCCGGGACTCGTCGCTGGGCTCGACGCCGCCGCCGGGGAGAACCCAGTACTCGGGGATGTCGGGCTTCGTACGGCGGATGACCAGCATCGTGTCGTCAGCGGTGACGAGGACGGCGCGGACTCGTTCCTTCATTTCGGTCTGTCTCCTTGCTTGTTGGCGTCTTCAGTGCAGCAGCCAGCCGCCGTCGACGTGGACGGATTGCCCAGTGATGAACGACGCGGAGGGACCCCCGAGGAACGCGACCAGGGCCGCGACATCCTCGGGCCGTCCACGGCGGGGGACGCACTGGCGCTTGATCTGGTCCTCCGGACGTGCACGGTGCTGGGCGGGGATGGTGTTCTCCGCCTCGACCTGGATGGCGCCGGGCATGACCGTGTTGACGCAGACCCCGCGGGCGTGGACGCTGCCGATGTTCACGATCCGCCCCCAGCGGCGTTCGATCATGCCGGGGGTCACCGCGTGGCAGGTGCGGTAGTGGAGCATTCGCCCAACTGCGCTGAGGCCAACGTGCGCTCAGCAGGACGAAGAGACCGCCGGGAGAGCGGACTATCCTGACGGTGGCCAGGGACCGTGCCACTACGTGCCAGTAGGAGCGGTCCTCAGCGGTCACCAGAGGGCCTGAACCGACCTCCAGCGCGCACCTCTCGGCAGGCATTCCAGCAGGTCAGAAGCTTGCGGGCGGTCAAGTACCGAGTGGTTCCCAAGCTTATAGCGCGGGTTCGATTCCCGTCATCCGCTCTTGAACGAAGGCCCTGGTCAGAGACCAGGGCCTTCGTCGTTGCCCAGACCTCCTGAGGGCCGCAGTGGACAACCCGATCGGCCACTACACAGAGCGACGTTAACACTGCTATTTGTAACCACGTCGATACGGTACGTCCTCGCGATCAAGGCCCCTCGTCGGTCGGAGGACGGCGAGAGAGGTGGACATGGCTACGAAGACGATGGCGTTCGGTGAACTCGAACTGGCCTTCACAGACAAGTTCTCGTGGTGCTGGGACGACGAGGACACCGGCGGGGAGCACTGGGTCAGCTTCTGGCACCCCGAAGCCCCCAAGGGGTTCCTGCCCCTGGGCACCATGGCCATCCCGGCCTGGGGGTCGGCAAATCTGAACCCCACGACCGGGGCCAAGAAGGTCACGGACCATGTGGTGGCCCTCTGCGTGAAGGAGAGCGGCACGACCGCGAAGGACATGGCGCCGCCGCTCGCCGCCCCGATCGCCTACGAGAAGATCTGGAGGGACGTCGGCACGGGCGGCAAGTACAAGGGCTCCCTGTGGCGTCCCATCCCGCCCGAGGGCTACGTGGCCATGGGGTGCGTGGTGCCCAAGGACAGCTACGAGGAGCCCTCGCTGGACGCCGTGACGTGCGTGCGCGCCGACCTCACCGACCAGTCCACGGCGACCCTGGTCTACAACGACAAGGGCACCGGCGGAAAGGAGGCCGTGAGCGCCTGGCGGAACGACGTCCCGCCGGCCTACGTCGACAACACGAGCGGCGACACGCGCGCCCTGATCAGCGCCAACACGTTCACCTCCCACGCCGCCTACGGCAAGCCCAAGTCGCTGCCGGACATGCGGGTTCTCTGTCTGCCCATGCCGACCGTGAAGGAACCCTGGCCGCCCGCACCCGAGCTGTCCGGCAGGTCACGGCCGGCCGAAAGGACGGATCCGGTCACCGCCAACGCCCTGTGGATTCCGTTCACCGCCGTCAGCGACTCCGAACGGTCGGTTCCCTGGAAGCTCCAGCACTCGCCGTTCTACCGGATCGAACGGAAGGTGAGCTGGGAGCTGGTCGACCACATCGACAACAACACCGAATCACCGGCCAAGCTCTCCAGGGCCATCACGACGGGCGTGGAAAAGGAGAGCGCGCACGCCTTCCAACTCTCCACGGGCATCTCGGTCAACGCGACCGCGGGAGTCAGTGGCGTTGTGGCGAGCGCGTCCGTCAGCACCACGTACAGCCTGGAGCTCGGCTTCTCCCAGTCGACATCCGTCAAGGAGCTGGAGTCCAAGACCGTCACCGTGGAGAAGGACGTCCTGCCCGACACGTCCCTGGCGGTCTGGGTCGGCTCGAACAGCCTCCAGGTAGTGCGCGCGGACCACACACTCGTCGGCTCGCCCCTGCAGTTCAGGGGAAAGAACAGCGTCCGCTACGACCAGTACCCCGACAAGGCTTCGGCCTCGAAGTAGCCCTCTCCATCGACGAGTTCCGCCCTGCTGGGGCGTGCGGCCGGCTGCCGCACGCCCCGGCGTCTGGGGACAGGGCCGCTGTCTCGACAAGCCCTCGCTGGTCAGGCGTGCTCGTCCGACGGCTGGCGGGGAGGCTGGACCGACCAGCTTGGCGGCTCGTCGTTGCCCGACTCTTCATCGCGCTCCGCGTCGGCGGCCGTCGCCTGAACCTTGTTCGGCGCGTGGTGGACCGGCGCGTACACGGCGTAGAGCTGCAGCGTCTCGTCCCCGATGTTGGTGACGTTGTGCCAAGTGCCAGCGGGCACGAAGACCGCCCAGCCGTCCTCGACCTCCTGGTCGAAGTCGAGGCGGTCCTTCGTTTGGCCCATCTGGACCCGTCCCCGGCCCGCGTCGAGCCGGAGAAACTGATCGGTCTCCGGGTGCGCCTCCAGGCCGATGTCCTCACCCACGGGGATCGACATGAGGGTCAGCTGAAGGTACTTCCCGGACCAGGCGACCGCACGGTAGTTCGTGTTCTCAAGCGTCGCCCTCTCGAGGTCGAAGCTTTGAGGTTCCGGCCCGATGTCCTTGATGGTCATACTTCTCTCCCGGTCGACGGAGGCGATGCACGGCCGCGGCCCGCTGCCACATCCCGCGGTGCGCCCGGTCGTGTAGTGGACCGGGTCCGTACAGTCGATGCCAGTCGCGCCGGCCAGGCGCCGACGCGACACATCCATCATCGAGTACCGAGCGGCACACTCCGGTTACGACGAGCAACACAGCGGGGAGACCTGTCCGGCCTGATCTGTCGCGTGTGCCCGGTGTGACACGAAGGTCGTCGACTGCCGCTACCGCCGTCGGGTCCGCCCGCCGCACAGCTCACACCGGCCGGCTGAACTGCCCGGTCGTGCTTCCGCCGAACCCGCTTGTAACGCTCGGCCGTTTCGCGGCACTGACAGGTATGAGCCATGACGACCTGCAGCGAAAGGCTGAGAATCATGACTGTTGAGAGCGTCGAGACCGTTCCCACCTGCGCCTACCCGGGCTGCACCCACGCGCCCGAGCCGAAGGCGCCCGGCGCGGAGGGGCCGGCCTCCCGCTACTGCGACCACCCCGACCACAACGCGCTGGGCGCGTTCAGGAAGTTCCGCGCCAAGCGGCAGCAGCGCAAGGAGGACAAGCGCGCGGCGGCCGAGGCCGCCAAGGCGGCCAAGGAGGAGGCGAAGGGAGCCGCTCAGGCGGCACCGGTCGCCGGGCAGTCGTGGCCCACCTCCTCCGTACCCGGGGCCGAGGTCGTGTCCCAGGAGCACGGACACGCCCCCGCCGCCGAGACGTCCGAGCCCGCCCCGGCCCCGGCCCTGGCCCCGGCGGAAGCCGTGCACAGTGAGATGGGCTCGACGGAGGAGGCCATGGAGGCGATGGAGGCCGTGGCTTCCATGGCGATGGCCGATTGTGGCGACGGCGCCCAGTCCCGCGACACCGTCGTCGCGCTCATCAAGCAGCTCTCCGCCGATCTCCCCGCCTACATCGAGGAGTTGGCGATCATCACCGACTCCGCGGCGGCCGAGGCGCGCATCGAGACGGTCACCCGCGCCTCCGCGCAGCGCATCCTCGCCGCCGAGGAGCGCGCCACGCTCGCCGAGGAGGCGGCCGACATGGCCGTCACCGCGCTCGACACCGCGGCCGACAAGTTCGCCCAGGAGACCACCGCGATCCGCGAGGAGGCCGCGCACAAGGTCGCCGACGCCGAGTTCGTCCGGGCCGAGCTGGAGCGCTACCGCGAGCGCGTCGCCATGCTCGAAGTCCGCCTCGACGCCGTCCGCGACGAGGCCGACGAGCTGCGCCGCGCCCGCGTGGCCACTCCCGCAGCCGCGAGCTCCCCGGGCACCCCTGCCGAGCAGGCGCAGCCCGCCGCGGGCTGCTGAACGTCGTAGACGGACCGGAGCGGCGGACGTTCATCTGTAACGTTCGCCGCTCTTTCCGTCTCTGAATGCCCAGTGCCCAGGGCGCCGGGGCAGTTGCCGATGCCGCCTCCGCGCCCACGAACACCCGAGAAGAAGCGGAAAACCTCATGTGCCGTAGCAAGCGCCGCAACGCCCTCTGGATCACCACCGCCGCCGTCGTCATCGTGGCAGCCGTCGGGCTGTACCTCTTCCAGCCCTGGAAGCTGTTCACCACGGACCGTGTGGACGAGGCGCCTCCCGCGGCAGCCGGCCAGCAGGCGGGCACGGTCAAGCAGGTGGCGAACGGGGCGTTCATCTCGCACGAGCACGAGACCAGCGGCTCGGTCGAGATCCAGCAGCTCGCCGACGGGAAGGCGAACCTGCGCCTGACGAACCTGCGCACCTCCGACGGTCCGGCCCTGCACGTGTGGCTCAGCGACCAGCCGGTCAACAAGGGCGGCGGCGGCAACCTCGACGACGGCAAGCACATCGACCTCGGCGACCTCAAGGGCAACGAGGGCAACCAGAACTACGCGATCCCCGCCGGCACCGACCTGAACAAGTTCTCCACGGTGACCATCTGGTGCGAGCGCTTCAGCGTCTCCTTCGGCGCGGCCGAGCTGAAGCAGCGCGCCTGACGGAGTCGGGTCAGTCGGGTCGCACGGAAAAGCCGAGGAGCGGGTGGCGACATGCCACCCGCTCCTCGGCTTTCCGGATCCTCCCGGACCAACAGCCCCTACGACACCAGGATCGGGATGAGCAGCGCCACGCACGCCGTCAGGCTCCACAGCGCGGGCGCCGTGCTCAGCGTCTGCTCGTGACGCGCCGCCGCCCGCGCCGCAACCGCCTCGCTGCGGGACTGGTGCCACGGGCCGACCCGCTCCTCCAACCGCTGGTACACCAGGCCGAGTACGGCGCCGTAGGCGAGGTGGCCGACCAGCGAAGGGAAGGACTCGGCCAGCGCGGCGGCGCCCCACCGGGGTGCCTCGCCGAGCAGTACGGGAAGCAGCGTCAGGTTGCCCAGGATCCACCAGAGGAAGCCGTACGACACCCCCCAGCCGGTTCCCGAGGCCGGGTCGAAGCTGCGTCGGCGGAAGAAGACCGCGTACGTGACGCCCACGACCTGAGAGATCAGCAGATGGATGACGAGGCCCACGGCCTGGGACTCCGAGCCGACCAGGGTGGCGACGGTCGGCAGGAAGCCCACGGCGACCATGACCCCGGTGAAGATCGCACCGCCGGCCAGGCCGGCGACGACGCCGTGCCAGACCGAGATCACTCGCCCACCGGCCAGGCGTCCTTCCAGCGCGTGCCGTACGTCGTCCGAGAACACCGCCCGCGACAGGCCGCCCAGCCAGCCGGTGAGCAGGGCGGTACCGGCGCCCAGCAGCAGGAAACCGGGCAGGGACACCACCGCGGTACGCACCGCGTCCGGCGTCCACTGAAGGCCCCGGCCGGCCAGCAGGGGCGCGACCGTCACGGCCGCGAGCACCCACCACGCGAAGCCGAAGCAGGCGCCGCGCACCAGCGCCGGGCCACCGCCCTCGCCGGGGTCGCCGAACATCACCGCGTACGAGGCGCCGAGCACCACCCCGACGATCAGCCCGTTCCAGCCGAGCCCCAGCACCGGGGCGACGACCAGCCCGGCGACCGACGCGCGCACCAGGATTCCGGGCCCGATCCGGCGCCCCCCGCCTGCCATCAGGGCGAGGACGGCGGCCGTGACCGCTCCGTACGCCAGGTGGCCGAGCAGGCTGGGGATCAACGCCTGCGCCGTCGCCACGTCCCAGGCCACCGGCCTGCCGAGCAGGAGCGGTAGCAGCGTCAGCGGCCCGAGGAACCACCACAGCACACCGTACGCAAGCCCCCAGAACAGCAGCTCGCGCTGGCGCGCCACGAGGAGCCCGAAGATGCCCCCGACGATCGCGGCGATCAGCAGGTGGACGGCGAAGCCCACGACGGACGAGTCGGTTCTGACGAGGGCTGCGACGGTGGGCAGGAAGCCGATCTGCACCATCACCGCGCCGAAGACCAGTCCTCCCGCGAGGCCGGCCAGGGCTCCGAATCCGGCGTTACGCATGACGGTCCTCCTTCTTCGAAACGGTCGAAACGGTCGGGGCGGTCGCGGTGGTCGCGGTGGTCGCGGTGGTCGAGAGGGCGATGTCTCTGGGGAAGACGAGGTCGAGGGTCCAGTCGGCGAGGACCCGCAGCCGCTTCTCCACACCGGGCAGCTTGCTCAGATAGACCCCGCGCCACAGGACCCAGGCGAGGAACCCGGAGACCCGACGCCCGCCGATCTCGCCGACGGCCGTACGGTGCCCCAGCGAGACCAGCACGCCGAGCCCGCCGAAGCGGAACGGGGCGGGACGGCGGCCACCGAGGACCGCAGCGATGTTCCGCGCCACCGCCTTGCCCTCGCGGATCGCGTGCTGCGCGGTCGGCGGGTAGAAGCCGCCCGCCGGGTCGGGGATCCGCGCGCAGTCGCCCAGCGCCCACAGCCCGGGTGCGCCGGGGACCTGCAAGGTGGGTTCCACCGCGACCGGCCCCTCGGTCCCCTGCGCGATCTGCCGCACCAGCGGGTTCGGCCGGTTGCCCGCCGTCCAGGCCAGGGTCCGGGTGGGGATGGTCTCGCCGGAGTTCAGCGTGATCTCCTCGGCGGTGGCCCTGCTCACCCGCGCGCCGAGACGGAACTCGATGCCCCGCCCGCCGAGTTTGCGCTGCGTGTAGAGGCCGAGCTCGGGTGACAGCTCCGGCAGCAGCCGCTCTCCCGCGTGCACGATCACGAACCTGGGCCGCAGCCCGTGCAGGCGCGGGTAGAGGTGGAGCACGTCATGGACGAGGTCGAACAGTTCGGCCACCAGCTCCGTACCGGCGAATCCGCCGCCCGCGACCACGAATGTCAGCAACCGGGCCTGCTCGGCCGGGTCCGGCTCCAGATCGGCCCGCTCCAGCGCGCCCAGGACCTGGTTGCGCAGCGCCGTCGCATCCTCCACGGACTTGATCGGGAAGGCGTGCTCGCCCACTCCCGGCAGGTCGAAGAAGTGCGGCACCCCGCCGACCGCGAGGACCAGATGGTCGTACGGGACCCGGAGCATCCCCTCCTTGCCGACGGAGACGTACGCGCTGCGCGCCCGCGTATCGATGGAGGCCACCCGCCCGTGCAGGAAGGAGGCGTGGTCGAGCCCGACCCGCACCGGGGCGCTGACATGTCTGGCCTCCACCGTGCTGGAGGCGACGCCGACGAGGAGCGGGGTGAAGAGGAGGGAATTCGAGTCGCTGATCAGCGTCACATGGGCGTCGAGCCCACGGCCGATCCGCCGGTCCAGTTCCCGCGCGGCCCCGACCCCGCCGAAGCCACCACCGACGATCACCACATGGGGTTTGGCCCGCTGGGGTGCCGGGCGCGGCGGGAACCAGGCCGACAGGGCGTGGAACAGGAGCCCGGTGATCGCGCCGAACAGAGCGGCGCCGACGAGCTCGGGGAAGCGCGCCACGGCCACCGCGATCGACCACGACGGTGTGTGCCCCTCAAGGACGGGGGCGAGGGTGAGGGTCCAGGTCACCCAGTCGAGCAGGCCGATGAGCAGACCGACGGAGAAGGCCGAGCCGTTGCTCTGCCGGTGCTCGCCGAAGAGGAGGCCGAGTACGGCACCCAGCACCACCGTGTGCCCGGCCCACTGGATCCACGGCGGGTCCGTCGCGAGCGCGACGACCACGCCACCGGGCAGTCCGGCGACAACGCCGAACAAGAGTCTTCTGAGCAGAGTCATGCACGTTCAGTGCGGGCGCGCCGCACGAGCGTTACACGTCCCGCTGCCAGTCCCGGAAGGCGGAGAGGAGGTGCTGCCTGGCGTCCGACGAGATGCCGTCCGGGGTCAGTTCGCCCGTGGTGGCGATCGTCTGACGGAACTGGTCGAGGTAGTTCTCGCACCCGGAGCACTCCGCCAGGTGCTCGATGAAGCGCCGCTCGTCCCCTTCGGACAACGCGCCGTCGAGGAACTCGGTCACCAGCTCAACGAAGTCGTTGCAGTTCACGCGTGTCCCCTCCCGCCCTCGACGCCATGGGCACTGAACAAGTACGACTCCAGCTTACGGCGCAGCAGGGCCCTGCCCCGGTGGAGGAGGACACGCTGGTTCCCCGGCGAGATCTCAAGGAGCGAGCACACCTCCTCGGATCCGTACCCGGCGACGTCGCGCAGGGTGATCACGGTACGGAGGCGGGGCGGGAGCTCGTCGATGGCCTCCGCGATCACCTCGCGGACCTCGCCGCGCAGCACGTGGTCCTCGGGAATGTGCCAGGGGCGCGGTTCCTGCCCGGCGACCCAGTGCCCGGCGTACCTCTCGCCGGGGGCGCGGAAGCGCTCGGCGTCGACCGTCGGCCCTTCCTCCTCCTCCGGCAGCAGGCTGGCGAAGGGGACGGTCCTGCTCTCCTTCGTGCCGCGCGCCTTGGCGGTGTTGACGAGGATCCGGTACACCCACGTCTTCAGGGACGCGCGGCCCTCGAAACCGTTGATGCCCCTGATGACCGCCAGCCAGGTGTCCTGGACGGCCTCCTCGGCGGAGTCCTTGGTCGACACGAACGACATGGCGAGCCGGAGCATGCCGCCCGACCAGGAATCCAGGACCAGGGCGAACGCCTCCTCGTCGCCGGCGCGGAGGCGCTGCACCAGGACCTCGTCCGGGGGCAGTTCGCGTGGGCCCGCCATTGGTCTCTCCTTGCCGGACGTCAACTGGAAGCGCCAGCCTAGGGCAGCAGGGCACGTGCGGACATCCGCAGGGTGCGTTCGTTCACCTCTCAGTAAGAACCTTCACTGCGGGCGGCAGCCGAGGTCAGTCGCGCGGCAGGCTGCGGAACGCCCCGAGGAGTCGATCGCGCGCCGCAGGGGCGAGGCCCGGGCCGGGCTGGGCGCCGACAGCCGCGACGGTCTGCCGGAACTGGCCGAGGTACGTCTCGCAGCCCTCGCACCGCGCCAGGTGCACGAGACAACGCAGCTCGGTCGGCTCCCCCATGGCGCCGTCGAGAAACTCGGTCACCAGCTCAACGAACTCGGCGCAGTTCATGGCACCTGCCTGTTCTCGCGCGGCGGACGGACGGCCGACTCCTCAGCGACTCATCCCGGTGAGGAGCCAACACCTATCATGCGCCTGTCGCGGCGCCGGACCCAGCCACGGCGGCCCCGGCGGGCTGCGCCGTGGGCACCCCCGATCTCCAGGTCGCCCAGCCTGTGGGTTCAGTCCAGGCCAAGGGCTTCGAGGTGAGCGAGGAAGACCGCGACCAGCCGAGGGCGCGTGACGTCGGGGACCGTGGCGTCGGGCAGGTCCTCCTCCAGCCCCCAGGCCGTATTGAAGGTCATCGCCATGCCGTCGGGGACGACGTGCTCCCGCAGCCAGCCAACGAAGTTCGCGGCGGACTGTGCGGTGCAGTCCAGGACGGAAATGCCTTCCGGCTGCAGCCGGGCGAACCCTTCCAGTTCCTCGTCGTCGAGGGTGATGCCGTAGTGCATGGCGGAGCCACGGATCTGCCCGTGGTTGTCGATGCGAATGAACTCGTCGGGATCCCGCTCCAGCAGCCGGTCCCGCAGTGATTCGTACGTCAGGCCCCATGACTGTCCCTCGATGGGCGTGAAGACGTACATGGTGCGGAGTTCGGCGAGCTGGGACGGGTCCACGGTTGGGCTCCTCGGGCAGTGCTGGGTGGGCGGTTCAGGGGACGTAGCGGGCGTAGCCCTTGACGCCGCCGCTCGAATGGTGCGGCGCGTATCTGCGGGTGGTTGCGCAGGGATCGGTAGGGTCCGCCGCAATGCATCTGGCCTGCGGCACAGCCGCCCGCGCCGAGGAGGAGCACCATGGCCGATCGCCGGCACGGGACGGAGTCGGGTGGTGAGGCCGCATCGCGGCTGCCGGAGGGCAGTGGTCCGAGCGGGCGGGAGGCGGTGCGTCTCGCGTTGGTGGTCGGTGCTCTCGGCGTGGTCTTCGGCGACATCGGAACCAGCCCGATCTACACCCTTCAGACCGTGTTCAACCCGAGCGACCCGCACCCGGTCCCGGTCACCACGGAAAACGTGTACGGGGTGGTCTCGCTCGTGTTCTGGTCGGTGGTCATCATCGTCCTGGTCACCTATGTGCTGCTGGCGATGCGCGCCGACAACGACGGCGAGGGCGGCATCATGGCGCTGATCACCCTGCTTCGGCGGTGGGGCTCACAGCAGGGCCGGCGGGCCACGGGCACGCTGGTCGCGCTGGGTATCTTCGGCGCGGCGCTGTTCTTCGGTGACAGCATGATCACCCCGGCGATCTCGGTACTGTCCGCGGTCGAGGGGCTCAAGGTCGTCGAGCCGTCGCTGGAAAGCGTGGTCGTGCCGGTCACCGCGGTGATCATCGTGTTGCTGTTCGTGGTGCAGCGCAGGGGAACCGCGGTGGTGGGCCGGGTGTTCGGGCCGGTGATGATCGTGTGGTTCCTCGCCATCGGCGCGGTCGGCGCGGTCGGCATCGCCGACCATCCGGAGATCCTCAGGGCGCTGTCGCCGACCTATGCCCTGGGCTTTCTGTTCGGCCATTTCGGTACCGCCTTCTTCGCCCTGGCCGCGGTCGTGCTCGCGGTCACCGGCGCCGAGGCGCTGTACGCCGACATGGGGCACTTCGGCCGCCGGTCGATCACCCGTGGCTGGCTGTTCCTGGTCTTCCCCGCGTGCGTGCTGAGCTACTTCGGCCAGGGCGCGCTGATCCTCGCCGATCCGGCCAACACGAGCAGCCCGTTCTTCCTGCTCGTGCCCGACTGGGGACGATGGCCGATGGTCTTTCTGGCCACGGCGGCGACGGTGATCGCCTCCCAGGCGGTGATCACCGGCGCGTACTCGGTCGCGTCCCAGGCCGCTCAGCTCGGCTACCTGCCGAGGCTGCGGATCGCGTACACCTCCGAGTCCACCATGGGCCAGGTCTACGTTCCCTGGATCAACTGGCTGCTGATGGTCTCGGTCCTCACCCTGGTCTTCGCCTTCCGCACCTCCACGGCGCTGGCCTTCGCCTTCGGCATGGCGGTGACCGGGACCATCACCATCACCACCCTGCTGTACTTCTACGTCGCCCGGGTGAAGTGGGGCACACCGGTGTGGGTGCTCGCCATCGGCGCGTCCGTACTGCTCTTCGTGGACCTGCTGTTCGTGGCCGCCAACCTGACCAAGCTCGTCCACGGCGCGTGGCTGCCGCTGCTGATCGGCGTCATCGCATTCACCGTCATGACCACCTGGCGGCGAGGCCGCGAGCTCGTCACCGCGGAGCGGGAACGGCACGAGGGCTCGCTGCGCGAGTTCATCGAGCAACTGCGCAGCGGAACGGCGGCAACGAGCCGTGTCCCCGGCACGGCCGTCTTCCTCAATCGCGGCAAGCAGACCGCGCCCCTGGCCATGCGGGCCAACGTCGAGCACAACCACGTACGGCACGACCAGGTCGTGATCATGTCACTCGAGACGGAGCCGGTGCCCCGGGTCCCGGACGACCGGCGGAGCGTCGTCGACGACCTCGGCTACGCCGACGACGGGATCATCCACGTCACCGCCCGGTTCGGCTATATGGAGACACCGGACGTGCCCGGCGCTCTGGCGATGCTCGACCCCGCCACGACCGAGGGGCGGCTCCGACTCGACGAGGCCTCCTACTTCCTGTCGAAGATCGAGCTCCGCCGAGGAAAGGCGCCCACGATGGCGCCATGGCGCAAACGGCTGTTCATCGCGACGTCCTACATCACCGCCGACGCCGCCGAGTACTTCGGCCTGCCCCGCGACCAGACGGTGATCATGGGCTCGCACATCGACGTCTAGAGCCAGTCCCGGTCTAGAGCCAGTCCCGGCGCTTGAAGACCACGTACAGGCTCAGGCACACGACACCCATCAGCGACAGGGCGAAGGGATATCCGAGGACCCAGCCGAGCTCGGGCATGGTCTCGAAGTTCATGCCGTAGATCGTGCCCACCAGGGTCGGGGCGAAGAGGATCGCCGCCCAGGCGGAGATTTTCTTGATCTCCTCGTTCTGGGCGTGGCCGGCGTGGGCCAGCTGCTTCATCTCCTCGTTCTGCTGCTGGGTGACCAGGGTGGCGTTGACGGCGAGGATGTCCTGGAGTGCCAGGCGGAATCCGTCGACGCGTTCGGTGACGTGGGTGGCGTGGTCGGCCACGTCACGCAGGTAGCGGCGCAGCTCCTCGTCGATGCCGTACTTCTCGAATCCCGCGGTCAGCCCGTCCAGGATCCGTGCCAGGGGGCGGGTCGCGCGGGCGAACTCCACCACTTCCCGGGAGAGCTCGTAGATGCGGCGCGAGACCTTCGGGTCGCCCCGGAAGACCTCGGTCTCGATCTCGTCGACGTCGTTCTCCACGCCGGCCACCACGGGCGCGTAGCCGTCGACGACCGCGTCGAGGATCGCGTACAACACGGCCTCGGGGCCGCGCTTGAGGAGATCCGGGGTGTTCTCCATACGGCGCCGGACCGCCGCCAGATCCGGGGCGGCTCCGTGGCGGACGGTGATCACGAAGTCGGGTCCGACGAAGACGTGCAGCTCGCCGAAGTCGACCTCCTCGGCCGCGTCCAGGTAGCGGGCGGCGCGGAGCACCACGAACAGGGTGTCGCCGTAGCGTTCCAGCTTGGGCCGCTGGTGCGCCTCCAGGGCGTCCTCGACCGCGAGGGGGTGCAGGTCGAACTCCTCCGCGACGGACAGCAGCTCGGCTTCGGTAGGACGGTGCAGGCCGATCCAGGCCATGCCGCCTTCCGCCTCGCGCAGCTTGGCGAAGGTCTCGGCGAGTGAGTCGTGGGTGCTGGTGCGGACGCCGTCGTGGTACAGCGCGGCGGTGATCACACTGTCGGTACGGGGCAGCTGCTGCTCGACCGCTACAGCCGTGCTCGGCCGGTCATCGGCGGGGCGGGGCTGAGCGGGGCGCTTGGCCGGGTTTTTGAATGCGCGCAGGGCACGCAGACGACGCTCGGACACGGCGTAGTCCTTCCGCAGGCAGGCGGTGAGAAGGCGTTCGGGATGCACGAGGGCACGCCGCAGACGCAGCCTGCGGACCGGGCTAGGGTCCGGTCGTCGGGGCAGCGTCCCGCGGCGTGCGACTGGGAGGTTCACCACACATCGTGGATCTCACCTTCCTTTCGGTACGCGCGGGACAGAGGCCAGCCAGCAGGGTATACCCGCCGGATGAATTCTCCCGACCGGGTGTGGTTACGGCGCAATGCCGGAACCACACCCCTGTCACGTCACCTGTCACGTCACCTCAGGCGACGTTGAACTTGTTGGCGCGGGCCACGGCCAGCGAACGCCAGAGCTGGCGCTCCATCGCGTCGAAGACGTGATCCACCAGCTTGAGGGCGATGTCCGCCCCGTCGGCGGAGAGCGGGGCCACGGGAACGCCGTCCACCACGCCCCCCGTGTTGAGGCCCGCCTCCGGCGGGTCGTGCCGGCCGCTGAGGTAGTCGAGCCTCAGGCCGGTTTCCCTCTCGACGTCGGCGGCGAGCCGCTGGGTGTGCGCGAAGAACTCTTCCCCTGTCGACTCGAGCGCGGCCATCATCCACCAGCGCACGGCCGGGTCACGGTGGCGCAGGGCGAGCTTGATGAACTCGATCATGTTCTCCCGGTGAAGGTCCATGTCCTGATCGAGGAAGAGGAACTCCAGGGTGTCACTGGCGGAGTGGCCCAACAGCGTGTCGATGTCGAGGGCGGCCCAGTCGGACAGGAACAGGTCGCTGTGCCCGGACAGGCGGCCGGCCCAGGCGTTGACGGCGCGCTCGGCGTCGTTCTGCGGCGCCGCGTACGTCATGGCGTACCGGTTCAGATCGCGGTACCCCAGGATGTCCATCACCCACATGGGGATGAAGCGCTTGAGCTTCCGTTCCGCCGAGAGACCGTTGTCCTCGCGCAGCCACGCGTAGAAGGGATGAGCGGCGACCTGGGCCTTCCGCTGCGCGAGCCGGCGCGCCACGTCCTCTTCCCGTCGGCTCCCCGGCTTGATCGGCATGGGCGGCGCGGTCCACTCGGTCGTCGCGCGGGAGGGTTCCACCACGCGTCGCGGCACCGTGGCCGAGTCCACGTACTTCTGCGCGTACTCGTGGAATCCGTCGAAGAGCCGCTCGAAGATGTCGAACATGCGATGACACAGTTCTTTGGACTGCTCTCGACGGCCGGCATCGAGACAGACCTCCTCGAACACGCCCTCGGTGTTCGCGACATGCCCGGATTCCAGGCCAAGGTGGTAGGGGCCGAAGTACCGGTATTTCCGACCGTTCCGCTCGGCGAGCTCGGAGGCGATCGCCGCCGTGTTGCTGAGCATCACGTGGCCGGTCGCCTCGCCTGCCTCGGAGTGGCCGAAGCGGACGAGCGCGTCGTCGCCGTCGTCGACCGCCAGCGACACGAACTCGACCCCACTGCGGCGGAAGACCTCCTGCTCCGGGGAGAGGAACAGCCACCAGAGCGTGTCGCTGGCCCGCCACCCCAGATGACCGTCGAGGTCCTGCTCGCGCCAGTCCTCCAGGAACATGCGGGAGTGCCGCTCGTCCTCCTGCGTACCCAGGTTGATGACCCACTCGAACTCGTCGCGCGGCTCGGGGAAGCGCAGCACCCAGCGATTCATGTCCCTGAACTGCATGATGAAGAAGGCCGCCATGGGGGCGAACTTCAACCGGTCTTCGAGATGCACGGAGTCCCCGTGCAGCCAGTCGAAGAACGGATGCTTGCCGATGTCCGCCTGCCGGCTGTCCCGCAGGACCATTACCTCTTGCACGGTCGATCACTCCGTCCGGGATGGATCTGGGCTGTGAGCGCCACGGGCCCCGAACCGGCACGCGAACCGGCACGCGCCGGTGCCGCTGGTCGTCCACCCGCGAGAAGTGCTCGCTCAACGTCGCCGAGCATATGCAGTGAGTGACGGTGGGCCGGGGTTGCCGCGGGGCACCCCCTTCGGCCCAAGCCCCTCCGCCGAACGCGGGTGACCCGCACGGGTGACACGAACGAACCCACGCCCGATTCACTCGCCAAGGTGAAGCACGCCGACGATCAGGCGATACGGACCGACGGACGGCCACCGATACCCCACGCCATCGCTGCGCCACCGGCGAGGTCTGCGCTAACCTGCGACCGATCACGCAAAGTAGTCGACTTGCGACTTTGCGCTATCGGCGCGAGTAGCAGTCGCCTCCCCCCTCGTAGAAGGAGTGACCGCATGACAACAGCGCCAACTGTCCGGGGCCGGCTCACCGAGCGGTTCGACCTGTGGGACAACGACGGCAACGGCATGCTCGAGCGCAGCGACTTCGAAGCGGAAGCGCGCAAGGTTCTCAAGGCGTTCGGCGAGAAAGAAAGCACCCCCCGTGGGCACGCGGTGCTGAGCACGTACATGGGCCTGTGGAACTACATCGCGGAGAAGGCCGGCTCCACGCAGGGCGTGTCCCGCGAGCAGTTCGAACAGATCGGTGAGGACGTCATCGGCCGGGGAGCCACCGGTTGGGCCTCCGTGGTGCGCCCTCACATCGCCGCGGTGGCGCAGCTCTGCGACACCGACGGGGACGGGAAGATCAGCCAGGAAGAGTTCGCGAAGTGGCTCAAGGCCGTCGGCAGCACGCACGACTCCGCTGACGCGTTCAGGCAGATCGACACGAACAACCACGGGCACCTCTCGATGGACGAACTGAACGCCGCGGTCGAGGCGTACGGCGAAGGCAGGCTGAAGGTCTCGCTTCTGAACTGAAGCCCGCCAGGCATGCCCATCCGTGCTCCGAGCGGAACAGGACGCTCGGAGCACGCGCATGTCCGCGGGGAACATCCGGAACGTCAAGGAGGAGTCCCCATGTCCAGGAACCAGTACGACGTGATCGTTGTCGGCGCGCGCTGCGCCGGATCACCGACCGCGGCCCTTCTCGCCGGAAAGGGGTATGACGTCCTCCTGGTCGACCGGGCGACGTTCCCGAGTGACACGGTCTCGACGCACGCCGTCCACACGCCGGGCGTCGCGGCTCTGCAGAGATGGGGCCTGCTGGACCGGTTGCGGGCGACGGGATGCCCTCCGATCTCCACCTACGCCTTCGACTTCGGCAGTGCCGCCATCGCCGGCTCTCCTGGGCTGGAGCACGCACCTGTCGCCTACGCCCCACGCCGGACGGTGCTGGACAAGCTGCTCGTGGACGCCGCGTCGGAGGCCGGGGTGGAGGTGCGCGAGGGATTCAGCGTGACGGGGCTCCACTTCGAACGTGACCGGGTCGCCGGAATCCGAGGCGGCGGGAAGGGTGGAACCACTGTTCTGGAACGGGCCCGTCTGGTCATCGGAGCCGACGGTCTGCACTCGTCCGTCGCCCGTGCCGTGGAGGCGGAGCAGTACCACGAGAGGCCACGTCTGGAGGCCGCCTACTACAGCTACTGGAGCGGCCTGCCGATGAGCGGCCGGGTGGAGACGTACGTCCGCCCTGGACGGGCGTTCACCGCGTTTCCCACCCACGACGACCTGACGTTGGTCGTGGGCTGCTGGCCTTACGCGGAGTTCCAGGTCCACAGGACGAACGTCGAGAGCACCTTCAGCGCGATGTTCGACGCGGTGCCATCCTTCGCCGAACGGGTGAGGGCCGCCACGCGGGAGGCACGCTTCGTCGGCGCCGCCATCCCCAACTTCTTCCGCAAACCCTACGGTCCGGGATGGGCGCTGGTGGGTGACGCGGGGTACACCCGGGACGCCGTCACCGCCCAGGGCATTTCCGACGCGTTCCAGGACGCCGAGATGTGTGCCACGGCCGTCGACGAGGCACTGTCGGGGAGGCGCTCGTACGGCGACGCCATGAAAGCCTGGCATTCCGCCCGTGACGCACGGGTTCTGCCCATGTACGACTTCACCTGCGAGCTGGCCCGCTGCGGCCCGCTCCCGGCCGAGCTCGTTCAGCTGCTGGAAGCCATGCAAGGCAACCAGGAGGCCATGGACGGATTCGCCCGGTTGTACGCCGGCGCCATGCCACCGGCGGAGTTCTTCTCCCCGGCCAACATCGCAGGCATCCTCTCCCACCACACCGGCCCCCCGCCCCAGCGAACCCACCCGAACGGCCCAGGCGGACAGCTCCACCCGGACCACACCCGCCGCGGGGCGCCGCACCCTGTGGTGGGCTGAGGTCGGCGGAGGTGTCGAGGCCGAAGCCGGCCGGGTCTACCAGCTCTACTTCGATTTTTGCGACACCACCACGACGACAACCAGGTCACGGGCGCTCGGCCGCCTCACGGGCGAGGAGGGGGGCGTTCCACGGCCGCTACGATCAGGTGCATGCCGCACCAGGCTCCCGACGACGCCCCTGAACCATCCCGCCGGTCTGCTGCCCGCCGAGCGCCTGCCACCGGTAGAATCGACAATTCAGCGGGCAGCGGGCAGCGGGCAGCGGGCAGCGGGCAGCGGGCAGCGGGCAGCGGGCAGCGGGCAGCGGGCAGCGGGCAGCGGGCAGCGGGCCGTGCTGGTCGCCGTGCGCTCCGCAGGAGCTCTGCACCGACTCCTCGATGTACTGCCTGCCTTCGACGGGGACAGCCGAATCATCACCCGGTTCACGCTGGTCCCGGGCTCGCGCTTCGACATCGACGCCCTTGCAGCCTTGAGTCACGCCGGTGCCCGCACCCTGCCCTGGGACGAGGCCCTGCGCGTCAGGCACGACCTGGTCCTGGCGGCAAGCCCGAAGGGCGACCTCCGACGGCTGTCGGGGCTGCGTGCGCTGCTGCCCCACGGAGCCGGATTCAACAAGACGGTCACCGACGACGGATCGGCCGATGTCCCATCGGGCCTCGACCCCCACTACCTGTTGGCCGACGGCAAACCCTGGGCGGATCTGCACGGCCTGGCGCACGAGGAGCAGGTGTCCCGCCTCGCACGTCACTGCCCCGTCGCAGCGGACCGGGCCGCCGTGGTCGGCGACCCCACCCTGGACCGGCTCCTCGCGTCGGTCCCCCACCGCGCCGACTTCCGCGCTGCGCTGGGGACCGGGCATCGCAGACTCATCGTCCTGACGTCCACATGGGGACCTGAGTCACTGATCGCACGCCGGCCCGGACTCCCGGCCGACCTGAACGGTCTGCTGCCCCACGACGCCTTCCAGATCGCCTTGGTCCTGCATCCCAACGAGCACAGCGGCACAGGGATGTTCGACCTGAACCGGCACCTCGCTCCGGCCCTCTCCGCAGGCCTGGTGCTCGCCCGTCCCTACGAGGAATGGGCCGCCCTGCTGGTCGCCGCCGACGCCGTGGTCACCGACCACGGTTCCACAGCTCTCTATGCCGCAGCCCTCGGCCGCCCCGTGATCGACGCCTACGACGGCGGCCACGAGATGATCCCCGACAGTCCGATGGCGCGGTTGCTGGCCGCCACGCCCAAGCTCTCGGCGGCCTCCGATCTGCCGGACGTGCTCCCGGACGCCCTGGCAGTGGACACTCGCGGCCACGCGGCCGTCGCCTTCGCTCAGCAGAGCCGAGCGCTCCCACAGCTGCGGCACCACCTCTACCGGCTCCTCGGGCTGCGCCCTCCGGACGGTCCGCTGGAGGCACGGGCGTTCCCTCGGCCCTCGACAGCGCCCACACAGCCGCGGGCTTTCGCGGTACGGGCCGAGGTATCGGGGCAGCGGATTGCCCTTCAGCGCTTCCCCGTGCAGACGCAGGGACCCATGCACCATCTGGCAGCCGAGTACCCCGCGGCCGGACCGCGGGCCGTGCAGAGTGCCGCCGTACTGTGGCGGCGCGCAGAGAACCCCCTTCGCGGACAGCCCACCGCGTGGACGGCGGCCGGGTGGACCGCACATGTCCTGGCCGAGGCACCGGCTTGCCGGACGGCCGTTGCGATACTGACACCCCTGCGAAGCCTGGTACGGCACCGTACGGCAGGGCTGCTCAGCCTCCGCCTGGAACCCCATCACGACGCAGGCCGCGTCTCCTACGCCGATCCGGCAGCCGTCGCGTCCGCGGTTCACGCCTGGCTGGGCGACGACGCGACACGCGTTCCACCCGTGTCGCTCCTGTGCGATACGGGACCGATCACCGTACGCGTACACCTGGACCCCGCGGACGCGGTCGACCTCGACTACGTGCTCTGACCGTCGGAGGGGGCACCCCCGTGCAGGATCGCAATGCGACGCGCGGCAGTACGGTGTTCT
This sequence comes from Streptomyces sp. NPDC002054, assembly GCF_040296685.1. NCBI lineage: Bacteria > Bacillati > Actinomycetota > Actinomycetes > Kitasatosporales > Streptomycetaceae > Streptomyces > Streptomyces sp. NPDC002054. The sequence continues at coordinate 185,700 of NZ_JBEOXT010000005.1, read as the reverse complement.
TCTGCCGTCTGCGCCTCTCCGCGGTCCTCCGCGAGGTTCGCGAGCTCCTCCAGGACGCGGGCCTCGTCCGTGCGCGAACCCCGCTCCCGGGCACCGTCGAGGGCGGCACGGACCAGCGCCTGGGATTCCTCCGGTCGGCCCACCAAGCGCAGCGCGCGGCCCAGTTCGAACCCGGTCCGGGCCGCCATGCGTTCCCGCTCCTGCGCCCGGGCCATCCGGTGGGCCTCCCGCAGAAACGTGACAGCCTCCTGGTGCTGCCCGCTGCGAAGCGCGGTCCGTCCCAGCAGATAGGTCTGCAGCAGCACTCCGTACGCGTTGCCGATCTCCGCGTGGGCCGCCTTCGACGCCTCGAAGTCCGCGGCGGCCCCGGACCAGTCCCTTGTCTCGGCCTTGAGCAGCCCCCGGAACTCCACCGTCGAGGCCCTCAGCTTGCGCTCCGAGACCGACTCCCCCAACGCCTCGGAGGCGTTGAGAGCATGTCGCAACTGCTCGGCTGCCTCCTCGTACAGCCCCTGCTCCCACAACGGGCGGGCCAGCTGACACCTCATCCGCACCATGGCGGGCAGGTGCTCCGCACGGTCGGCGGCGGCCACCCCCGTACGGAACGCATCCGTGACGTCCGCGTAGTGCGGATGGTCGAGGAAGTGGGTCCACAACGGCTCGCACAGCGCCCACGCGTCCTCGTACAACCCGTCCTCGTAAGCCAACCGGACACCCCCGTACAGGGCCAGCCGGTGGGACTCCAGCCACCTCAGCGCTTCCGGTTTGCCCGTGAACTCGACGTCGGGAACGTCGGCGGACACAGGCTCCGGGATCTCCGCGAAGGTCATCCGCGAGCCGGCTGCCAGCAGATCCGCGCGGGCGGCCTGGCGCCTGTACCAGGCGATCAGTGAACGGCGGGCCCGCCTGCGCTCCGCCCCGTCCGGGTCTTCCTGCTGCGCTCGGCGCTCGGCATGCCCCCGCAAGAGGTCGTGCAGGCGCCAGCCCTCGGCCAGGCATTCCAGCAGTCCCGCGGACTCCAGCTCCTCCAAGGCATCACCCGCGAGAGCGGGACCGCACCCGAGCAGAGCGGCAGCGGCCGACTCCTCGATCCTGGGCCCCGGAAGCTGGGGCAGCAGACGGTACAAGCGAGCCACCTCCGGCACCAGGCCCGTGTACGCGGCGTCCCACACGGCTTCGACCATGGGAATGCCCTTCCCGTGCAACTCTGCCGTCAGTTCCGCGACGAGCCGGGACAGGCTGCGTCTGCGGTACTTGCGCACCCACTGCCCGGCCACTTGGAGGGCCGCCGGCAACCCGCCACAGCCCCGCGCGAGGTCGATCACCGCGTCCGGGTCCTCCGACAGCCGGGGGTCGGCCACCAAGTGACCCAGCAGCCGCACGGCGTCGTCCTCGGCCAGCGGGCCCACCGGCACCTCGACCGCAGCGGCGCCGTCAAGGTCGTACAGAGTGCCCTGACTGGTGACGATCACGAGGCTGCCGTCCGACGAGGGAAGGAGCGGGGTCACCTCGGACCCGTAGCGGGCGTTGTCGACGACCACCAGGATCCGCTTGTCCCGAGTCATGTGCCACAGCTGCTTCGTGCGACTGCCGAAGGACCTCTCCAGCCATTCCGGAGCCACACCCAGGCCCGTCAGAAGGTCCCCGACGGCATCGGAGACCTCGACGACACCGTCCCGCCTCAGGTCGTCCAGGTCGACGTAGAGCACGCCATCGGGGTACCGGTCGGCAAGGCCACGGGCCACGTGGAAGCCCAGAGCCGTCTTGCCGATGCCGCCGATACCGGACAGTGTGACGACCAGGGGCCCTCGGTCAGCCTCGTGGTCATCGATCGCGCGACTGATGCGCTGCTGCTCATCGTGCCTGTTCTCGAACCACACGAGTGCAGGCGGAAGTTGAACAGGGACGGGACGGAAGGTCGCCTCCGCGCCGTGCAGATGCTGGTGAAGCTCCCCGATACGGCCGGCTTGGACGACCACCTCCGCACGCCCGTCCAGACTGTTCCGCGTCTCCTCGGCCATGCGCCAACAGTAGGGGCTGGAGCGCGACATGACGATGCGGACACATCGGACCGGACACCACAACCGGACGGGTGACGGAAGCGACGGATTCCCTCCTTCGTCCGCCGGGAAAGACCTAGGGTAGGGCGATCCGACGTCAACCGAGGGAGTCCCGCATGGACCCGATCACCGCAGCGGCCCTCGCGGCCTTGGCCGGCGGCCTCGGCAGTGAGGCGGGACGCCAAGCGTGGCAAGGACTCACCGCACTGGTACGACGTCCCTTCCAGCGGGGAGCAGCGCAGGGGGATGAAGCGGGCGGAACGTCCCAGATCAGCTCCGGCGAACTGGAAGTCGCCGCACTTGAGGCCGAACCCGCCGATCCGCTGCGCGCCCAGGCACTGGCCACTGCTCTGGGGGTACGGGCCGCCCTCGACGGGGAGTTCCGCCCGCTCCTGGAAGAGTGGTGGCAACAGACCCAGGCCTCGTCGGGCGGCGAGGTCCACAACAGCATCAGCGGCGGGACCCAGAACGGCCCGGTGCTCCAGGGCCGGGACTTCTCCAGCCTCACCTTCAACATGACCCGCGCCCCGGGTGCCCCCGGCCGGGAGTAGCGGTCGTACGTCGCCCTATTGGCCGGCCGTCACCAGGTCAGGCGAGCGGCCCGCGCCCGGCCGATCACCATTCCGTCGAGCGGTGTACCCCAGCGACGGGCTCCGACGATGGTTGCGAGCGCCGTGAGGGAGGCCAGCGTCCGATACAGCGTCGCCACGACCTTCAGCGAACGCAGCTCCTTGCCCACATTGCACCGTGACCCCATAGCCCGGGCGCGCCGGGAGTGGGATGCCGAGCATCCCAACTCCGGAATCCGCTGAGTGAAACCTGGGCCTCAGTCGGCCCGGAGGCGCCACAGTGAGGTGACCTCGGCCGCGCGGGCGCTGTGCAGGGGGTCCGATGCGTCCGTCGAGCGTGCGTGACGCGGCTTCGTGACCGTGCGGGACACCACACGCAGCCCCGCCGCCGCGATCGCGTCGCCCAGTTCCGTACGGCTGCGCAACCCGAGGCGTTCCGCGAGGTCGGAGAGGATCAGCCAGCCTTCGCCGCCCGGCTCCAGATGATCCGGGAGTCCGGTGAGGAAGCCCCGCAGCATCCGGCTGTCCGGGTCGTACACCGCCTGATCGAGCGGCGTACGGGGACGGCCCGGCAGCCAGGGCGGGTTGCAGACGATCAGGTGGGCGCGGCCTGCCGGGAACAGGTCGGCATGCCGTACGGCGATCCTGTGGGCCAGGCCGAGGCGGGCGATGTTGTCACGGGCGCAGTCGACGGCGCGGGCTGCCTGGTCGGTGGCAACGATGTGGCGCAGGCCGCGGCGGGCGAGGACGGCGGACAGTACGCCCGTACCCGTGCCGATGTCGAAGGCCGTGTATCCCGCGGGGAGTTCCGCTTCGGCGACCAGGTCCAGGTACTCCCCCCGGACCGGGGAGAAGACCCCGTAGTGCGGGTGGATCCGATCGCCGCCGAGCGCCGGGATCACCACACCCTTCCGACGCCATTCGTACGCGCCGATCACGCCGAGCAGCTCACGCAGCGAGCCGACGCCGGGTCCCGCGAACGGGCCGTGTGCCTGGATGCAGGCCTCCGCCACCAGGGGGGCGCGGCGCAGCGGGATCGCCCAGCCGGCCTCGTACGGGATGAGCAGCATGCCCAGCAGTCGTGCGCGGCGCGCCTGTTCGCTGCGGTGCAGCCGGTACGCATCGGCCAGGGTCGGGGGCAGGGGGGAGGGCGAGTGTCTGCGGTCGATGCGACGGCCCAGGGCGGCGAGGAGGCGGCGCGCGGACGGGTAGTCGCCGCGCCAGAGCAGGGCGGTGCCCTCGCCGATCAGCCGGTACGCCTCGGCGGCGCCGATGGTGTCGTCGGCGGTGACGATGCGCCTGGGTGGCGGGGCTCCATTGGCCGAGTACCAGCGGGTGGGCGCCGTCGCTTCGCTCCCGGTCACCGATTCCATGACCTGTGTCATCACCGAACATCAACTCCCTTGGGGGTCGATCCTCGATGCCCTGGAGCGTTCTGGCCGTTTCGTAACGAATGCTTCGCGGTATTTTGACGCGCCGCAAATGCCGCCCTTACTCCCGGGCCCTCAGCACCTGGCCCACCAGTGCCAGCAGGCTCAGGGCGAACATCAGGATGCCCAGGGGGACATGGAGCGACGGTATGTGCGCGATGCCCAGCACCACCTGCACCGAGGCGAGTACGAGGAATCCGGACGCGTACAGGATGGGGCGGGGCGATCCGCCGCCCGGGCGCCACGCCAGGATCGCGGCGAGCACGTACAGCATCGACGCGCCGTACATCACCCGCGATCCGGCGTCGTGCAGCACTGCGCCGTGGGACGAGGACAGCAGCATTCCGGCGGTGACCGCCTGGAAGAACAGGGACAGGGTCTGCAGGGCGATCGCGACCTGCAGGAACGTGGTGCGTCTGCCGGGTACTGCCGTGGTCTGTGTGGCCATGATGCGGTCCTCGTCTTCTGCCTCGCGGCGGTGGATCGGTACGGTCTCGGGTCTCGGGTCTCGGTAGTCCGACGACGCAGGCCCGCGAAATGTGAGGTGAGGGATGAACCAGGGAGCGTCGCGACCATGAGCACGCCATCCGAGCCGGACCTGAGCGCGATCGTCGGCGAGCGGCGCCGGCTGATCAATCTCGCCTACCGGCTGCTCGGTTCGCTGGCCGAGGCCGAGGATGCCGTGCAGGAGACCTACACCCGCTGGTACGCGATGTCGCGGCAGCGGCAGGAGGCCATCGAGTCGCCCGGCGCCTGGCTGACGGCGGTGGCCGGCCGCATCTGCCTGGACATGCTCGGCTCGGCGCGGGTCCGGCGCGAGCGCTACGTCGGCGCGTGGCTGCCCGAGCCGCTGCCCGACCATACGGAGTGGTTCAGCGGGCGGGTGGGCGGCGGCGGGGCCGAGCAGGCCGACCCCGCCGACCGGGTCACCCTGGACGAGTCGGTGAACATGGCCTTCCTCGTCGTACTGGAGTCGATGACGCCCGCCGAACGCGTGGCGTTCATCCTGCACGACGTCTTCCGGTACCCCTTCGCCGAAATTGCCGAGGTCGTCGGCCGGACGCCCGCGGCCTGCAGGCAGCTGGCGTCCTCGGCCCGTCGGCGTATTCGCGCCGCGGAGGTTCCGGCGGATCCGGCGGCTCCGACGGTTCCGGCGGCCGGGCAGGCCGGTCTGGTGCGGGATTTCAAGCAGGCGTGGGAGGCCAAGGACATCAAGGCCCTCGTCGGCCTCCTCGACCCCGACGCCACGATGACCGCCGACGGCGGCGGCCTGGTCGGCACCGTCCTCCGCCCGGTCGAGGGCAGCGAGCGCATCGCCCAGTACCTGATCCACATCGCCGACAAGGCCCCCGGGCTGACGCTCCTGGAGCGGACGGTCAACGGCCGGCCCGGCCTGGTCGCCCAGCACGCCGGCGTCACCGTGACCGTGGCGGCGTTCAGCCTCGCGGCCGGCCGCATCGCTCGCATCTGGGCGGTCCGCAATCCGGAGAAACTCCGTCCGTGGACCGCCCTCGCGTCACCCGCGTGCCTCACTTCGCAGTCGAAATGATGCAGATCATCACGGTGCGTGTCAGCTTGATCCGGGAGGAATCCGTCCCCCACCACGTACCAAGAGGAGTCGCCGTCATGGACGCTAAGCAGAACAAGCAGCAGGAACCGGGCAAGGGCCGCGCGGGGCAGGAGCACCATCGCCCCGGAGACCCCGCGCACCCCCAGCCGGGCAAGGCGTCCCGCGAGCGGGGACAGAAGCAGGGCCAGAAAGAGGGCCAGAAGCAGGGCCAGCAGGAAACCTCGCGCCGCCGCGATGACGATCTGCTGCGCGAAGAGGACCTGCACGACGAGAGGCTCTGACCCAGAGCGCCGCTCGCCCGCACACCCAGAGCCCGGCCGGTCCGCAGTCGCCCCGGCCGGGCTCTGTCACGTCCCGCCCGAGGTGCCCGGACCGGCTCCGTCAGTGGGCTTCGGCTTCGGCGAGGACCAGGGGGAGCTCGGTGCGGGAGGTGATGCCGAGCTTGGGGAAGGCGCGGTAGAGGTGGTGGCCGACCGTACGGGGGCTCAGGAAGAGCTGGGCCGCGATCTCGCGGTTGGTGGCCCCTGTGGCGGCGAGCCGTACGACTTCCCTTTCCTGCGGGCTGAGCCGGCCCAGCAGCGCGTTCGATTGACTGTCGGGGTCGACGGTCCCGCCGACGGCCTGGAGTTCGGTGCGGGCCCGGGACGCCCACGGCTGGGCGTCGAGGGTCTCGAACGTCTCCAGTGCGGTGCGCAGGTGATGGCGGGCGTCGGTGCGACGTCGTTCGCGGCGGAGCCATTCCCCGTACAGCAGCTCGGTGCGGGCCCGTTCGAACGGCTGGGTCGCGCCGGTCGCGCCGCCTTCGTCGTGCACGGGCACGGGCACGGGCAGGTGCAGGTGCAGGGCCGTGGTGAAGTGCTGGTCGGTCTCGTCGTCCGGCCCGGTCAGTGCCTGGCAGCGGCGGGCGAGAGCGAGGGCCGCGGGGTGGTGTGCGGTCTCTGCCCATTCCGCCAGCGCCCTCGCCGACTCCGCCGCGCGGTCCCGCTGCCCGGCGCGTATCGCGGCCTCCACCAGATCGGGCAGGAGGAAGGCCGACAGTACGGGGTGCCCCACGCGGGCCCGCGCCGCCTCCAGGTGGGTGAGCGCGCTCTCGGCCTGGCCCAGGCCGAGGTCGAGCAGGCCGAGGGCCCGGTGCGCGTGGGCGGCGGCCAGCTCGATGCCGTGGGCATCCGCGTAGTCCAGAGCCGCGGCGCTCAGGCGGGTGCATCGTTCCTGCTGCCCCCGGAGAGCGGCCAGGGTCGCCAGGGTTCCGCGCAGGTACACCGCCCGGTGGTTCCGACCGAACTGCTCGGCGATGGCGAGCCCTTCCGCGGCGGCGGACTCGGCCTCTTCGTAGCGCCCCAGGGAGATCTGGGCTTCGGCGAGGAGGTGCAGCGCGGTGTGCAGCCAGCCGATCACGTCCTGCGCCCGGCAGTCGCGTACGCAGGCGGCGGCGATCTCGAGAGCGGTGCGGTGATCGGCGGAGAGCTGGGCGTGCGTCCCGGCCAGGATCCGCTCGGCGAATCCGGCGGATCCGGCGTTTCCGGCCGTGGCGAGCGGGCCCGCCATCGTCCGCATCGTCCGCATCGTCGAATCCTCCGGCAAGGCGGGAATCCGGGCCTCGACCTCGGCCATCAGCGTCCGGTCGCCCGAGGACTGCGCCGTCGAAGCGGCCTCGGCCAGCACCGGGGCCAGATCGGCGGACGGGCCGATCCGGTCCGCGCATTCGAGCAGGATCCGGGTGGCCTGGCGCGGCGACCCCCGGTCCAGCTCGACGATGGCCCGGACGCGGGCGAAGTCGGCGAGCATCGCCGGGTCCAGGGCGAGCCCATTGATGAGGTCGGTGAGGGCCGCTGTGCGGTGGAACTGCCCGGCTTCGGCCGAGGTGAAGGCCGCGGCGGCCAGCAGCCGGGCGCGCCTGGCCGGGTCCGCGGTGAGCTGCGCCGCCCGCTCGTAGGCGGCTGAAGCCGAGGCCGTGCCCTGCCGGCCGCCGGCCCGCTGCGCGACGCCCACCATCTCGTCGGCGACGTCTTCGTTGGTTCCGGTCGTGGCGGCTGCCAGGTGCCAGGCCCGGCGGTCGGCATGCTGCTCGCCGCTCCTCCCACCGTCCAGCTCGGCGGCCAGCTCCTCGGCCAGCGCCCGGTGGGCTGCGAGGCGCCGGGTCAGGGCGGCGTCCTGGTAGGTGGCCGACCTGATGAGGGGGTGGCGGAAGGACAGGGTGTGCTCGGTCAGCAGGACGAGCGTGGCGTGTTCGGCCGGCTCCAGGTCTTCCAGCGTCGCGCCGAACCGGGTCGACGCCCGCAGGACGAGGTCGAGGTCGCCGGAGTCGTCGGCGGCGGCCACCAGCAGCATCGCCCGGGTGGCATCGGGCAGCCGGCGGACCTGTTCCTGGAAGGTCTCCTGGATCCGGCTGGAGGGCGAGGACAGCCCGGCGGGAAGGGTGACGGGGTTCAGCTGGCCGGCCCGCTGTTCTACGGTGAGCGCCGCGGGCAGTTCCAGCAGCGCCAGCGGGTTGCCCTGCGCCTGCTCGACGATCTGGTCCCGTGCGTAGGGCGACAGGTCGGCGACGTGGTCGGTGAGGAGAGCGTCGACGGCCGCGGAGTCGATGCCCTGCAGCCTCAGCTGCGGCAGGCCGGTGATCTGCCCGCCCGGAACACCGTCACGGCGGGCGAACAGCATCACCACACCCTCGGTGTGGAGCCGGCGGGCGGCGAACGCCAAGGCGTCCAGGGATGCCTGGTCCAGCCACTGGAAGTCGTCGATCACGCACAGCAGCGGGCTGCCGTCCGCAGCCTGTGCCAGGCTCGTCAGCACCGCCGTCCCCAGGGCGAGCCGGTCCCGCACCGCCTCGCCGGACAGCCCGAACGCCGCCTTCAGCGCAGCGGCCTGCGGCTCGGGCAACCGGTCCAGTCGATCGGTCACGGGTCGCAGCAGCTGGTGCAGGCCGCCGAAGGCCAGCTCCATCTCCGACTCGATGCCCACAGTCCGCAGCACCCGCCCCGGGGCCGCGGCAGCGGCGTACTCCAGGAGTGCCGTCTTGCCGATTCCGGCCTCACCGTGGATCAACAGCGCGCTGCTCGCACCCTCCTGGGCCTGCGAAAGCAACTGGTGTATCCGGTCCTGCTCGGTCCCCCGCCCGTACAGCATGGCGTAAACCTACCTAACGCCCGCACGTCTTCGATCATCGCGTTACGTCATGCCGACCGATGTGCCGGATCCTCAGACCCCCCTACCTTCTGGGGAGTTCGTTCGATTCGACTTCGGGGGTCCCCGCCTTGTCCGAGCACGTCCACATCACTCCGCTCCGCCGCATCTCCGTCACCGACGCCGCCGCATGGCATCAGGTCGTCGCCGCCTCGATGGCCCATGACCTGCCGGACGTACCACCACCCGGTCCCGGGCAGGTCCATGCCCAGCTCACCAAGCCCACCCTGGACAGCCACCGGCTGACCTGGACGGCCACCGGGGCGGACGGCGTCCCGGTCGGGGTCGCGGGCCTGCGGCTGTTCACCTCCCCGGGGCGGGATCACCTGGCCGAACTGGAACTCCATGTCGTCCCCGCACACCGGCGCCACGGGACGGGCTCGCTCCTGCTGTCGGAGGTCGTGGCGGCCTGCCGCACCGAGAGCCGGCGCAGCCTGATCGTCGAAGCCTCGGCCGACAGCCCGGGCGAAGCCTTCCTCGAGCGGTGGAGCTTCCGCCGGGCCCTGAGCCTGGACCATCTGATCCTGGACCTCGACCAGGTCGACGAGAACAGGATCCTCAAGGTCGGCGATAGCGATGCCGAGCACCTCGGCTACCGGCTGACCGGCTGGACCGGCACGGTGCCCGACGAGCTCGCCGACGCCTTCGCGACGGCCAAGAACGCGATGAACGACATGCCCGTCGGAGACCTGGACTACGGCAGCGTGGACTGGGACGCCGACCGCGTGCGGGCCATGGCACAGGTGGTCGCCGATCGTGGCGACACCCTGCTGACCATCGCGGCCGTCCACGAGGACGGCACGATGGCCGGCTACACCGAGATCGTGCTCCCTCAGGGCGCGTCGTCGCGGGCCCAGCAGTACGACACCGCGGTCGTGCCCGCGCACCGCGGCCATGGCCTGGGGCTGTGGATCAAGGCGGCGATGGTGCGCCGGCTGCGCGCCGAGCACCCCTCGGTCGTCGAGGTCGAGACCGACAACGCCGAGGACAACGTCCACATGCTCGCGGTCAACCGAGAGCTGGGCTTCCGCTCCTACCGACGCACCCGCGAGTTCCAACTCGACCTGCCCACAGCCTGATCCACACCGAATTCCACACCGAAGAAACGAGCACTCGCTTGCGCAAGCTGACCTACTTCGTCCACACCACCCTCGACGGCTACATCGCCGGTCCCGACGGGCAGTACGACTTCTTCCCCTTCGAGGGTGCGGAAGCCGCGGCGATCCTCGCCGACTTCCCCGAAACCATGCCCACCCCCGCCCGCGCGCCGCTGGGCATCGCCGACCGGCCCGCCGAGCGGTTCGACACCGTCATCATGGGCCGCGGAGCGTACGAGCCGGGCCTGAAGGTGGGCCTCACCAGCCCGTACGCCCACCTGAAGCAGTACGTCGTCTCCCGCACGCTCACCAGCCCGGATCCGGCGGTGACCGTCGTCGGCGACCCGGTCGCCCTGGTCCGCGAGCTGAAGGCGCAGGAGGGCATGGGGATCTGGCTGTGCGGGGGCGGCAAGCTGGCCGGCGCCCTGCGCGACGAGATCGACGAACTGGTCATCAAGTGCCACCCCGTTGTCATCGGAGCCGGCATCCCCCTGTTCGACGGCCCCTTCACCCTGACGCACTTCACCCCGGCCGGCACCCGGTCCTTCGACTCCGGCCTCACCATCACCACCTTCTCCAAGGAGCCGCAGTGAACGTCGCCACCTCCACCCTCTCCCTGACCGTTGCCGACGTCGACGCCTCCCGCGCGTTCCTCTGCACCCACCTCGGCTACCAGGTGGCCATGGCCACCGACGGCTTCGCCTCCCTGACCCGCGAGGACGCCGCCGTCGACATCGTTCTGCTCCGCAGGGGCACCGAAGTCCTCCCCGCCGAGCAGCGGGACCGGGAGGCGGCCGGCCTGATCCTCGCGTTCACGGTCACCGACCTCGACGCCGAGGAGGCCAGGTTGCGCGCGGCGGGTGCCCCCATCACCATGCCGCTGCGCGAAGAGCCCTGGGGCGAGCGCCTGTTCCAGCTGACCGACCCCAACGGGGTCGTCATCCAGCTCGTCGAATGGGCCACGCCCGACCAGTGATCACCCCCACGGCCGGCCGCTGAGGGCCGGCCGGCTCAGGCCGCGTTGTCCTCCGCCAGGGTGTGCGCGACCAGGGCGTTGGCGTGGCCGTGGCCCAGGCCGTGTTCGGTCTTCAGCCAGGAGACGAGCTCCATGTGCCTGGTCTGCGGGGCGGAACGGATCAGGTCCTTCCATTCCGCGATCGGGCGGCCGTACTTCTTCTCGATGGAGGGGAAGTAGGAGGCCGGGCCCTTCGGGGTCTGGGTGTTGGTCATGTCCTGCGCCTTCCGTTCGGATCCGACTGCTCTGTTGCAGGGAGGACCGGAACGGAAGGCCGGACTCATCGGACCTCCGGAGTGATCCGGGTCACAGGGTCGGTGGCGCGAAGGTGAAGGCCACCTCGAAGTGTTCGACCGAGAGGATCTGCTGACCCTCGCGCTGGGCAGCTTCCTCGCGGATGCGGGCGGCCTGGTCCTCGCTCGCCTGCATCGCCGCTTCGTCCTCCCACAGGGTCAGGGAGGCGGCCATTCCCGAGGCCCGGTCGACGAGGTAGTAGACGCCCCGGAATCCGGGAGCATCCCTGACCTGCTGGACGATCGCTTCCGATTTCGCGCTCAGGTCTCCCTCCGCAGGAACCGGTGAACCCTGGTAAGTGCTCAGCCTCGCGAACATCGCCGGCGCTCCTTCCTGGCCGCGCTGCCGGCCCGGCCGTGGAGACGGTCAGCCCCAGGTCCAGCGTGCTCCGGCCGGCCGGCCGCCGCATGCCGAGTCGCCCGTCGCCCCGCGCCCCGGGGGCCCGCGGGGCGACAATGGGGGTGAGGGCACGGCGTCCGCTGCGGGGACAGGAGGGCCCAGGTGCCGTACATCTCCGTGACCGCACTGAGCCATGTCGGGCTGGTCCGCGAGCACAACGAGGACAGCCTGGTCATCGGCCCGTGGACGCTGTGCGGGACCGTCACCGACAATCCCCAGACGCTGCTGTTCCCCCTCGGCCGGCCGCTGGTCGTCGCGGTGGCCGACGGGCTCGGCGGACAGCCGGCCGGCGAGGTGGCCAGCGCCCTGGTCGTACGGCGGCTCGCCTCGCTCGGTACCTCGCTGGACGGCGAGGAGCGCATCCGCGACGCCCTGGACCTCTGCAACCGGGAGCTGTACGCGGCGGCCGACAGCGAGCCCGGGCTGGCCACCATGGGCACCACGGTGGCCGGGGCGCTGGTCCTGCCCGAGTCGTGGGTGACGTTCAACGTCGGCGACAGCAAGGTCTACGCGGCGGGCGGGGCGGGGCTGCAGCAGGTGAGCGTGGACGACAGCCCGCCGCCGCCCCCCGGCCGGCGCACCACCTCGGCCGTGACGCAGACCCTCGGCGGCAGCAGGCTGTTCCGGGACGTCGAACCGCACGTCACCGTCACCGCGCTGGGTGGAGCGGACCGCTACCTGCTGTGCAGCGACGGGCTGACCGATCCGGTGCCGGACGAGGCCATCGACGAGGTGCTGCGGGTGCACGACGACGGCAGGGCCGCCTTCGAGCTGTGGAAGGCCGCCATCGAGGCGGGCGGCCCCGACAACATCACGCTGGCGCTGGTACGCATCGGCGAATAGGCGAATAGGGCAGCGGTCAAGCCTCCGCAGGCGGGCGGCGGGCGGCGTGCTCGGCTTCGAGCCCGGCGAGCAGCGCCCGGAGGCCGAACTCGAAACTGCTGGTCGGCGCCGCGGCATAGTCGGCGGCGCCGGCCTCGACACCGGAGCCTTCGGCCGCCTCGATCCGGCTGCGCAGCCGCGGGAACCGCATCGCGACCTCGCCGGCCCGCTTCACGGTGTCGCGGAGCACCTCGTCCGCGTCCCCGCCGCTGCGGCTGATCTTCCGGGTCAGGGAGGCCGTGGCGGACGTTCCGAGGGCATTGCCGAGGACGAAGGTGAAGACGGTGGCCGCGGCCTGGTCCGCCTCCTCGCCGACGAATCCGGCCGCCTCGTAGACGGCGAGGCTGTGGTCGTCGTGGCGGGCCTTGCCGGCTCCGTAGAAGAGGTGCGAGGCGAAGGCCTGTACGAGCCAGGGGTGCCGGTTGAACATGGCGTACAGGTCGGTGGCCATGGCCGTGGCCGCCGTCCGCCAGTCGACCGTGTCCAGGTCCGGCAGCCCGATCTCGTCCCACACCCGGTCACCGGCGAGCGTGACGAGGTCGTCCTTGTTCTTCACATGCCAGTAGACAGCCGTGGCGGCCGAGTTGAGCCGGCGGCCGAGGCTGCGCATGTTCAGGCCTTCCAGCCCTCCCTCGTCCAGCAGCTCGATGGCGGTCCGGACGATCTGGTCCCGGGTGAGGGTGTCGCGCGTCATGCACACACGATAGGGCGCACACCCCCCACTTGAACATTGTGCAAGGAATGACTTGCACAGCGTTCAAGTGGGGGCTACCGTCGACTTGAACACAGTGCAAGTCACTCGGAACCCGCCGAAGGAGCCCCCCGTGAACACCTGTGCCGCGATCCTGCAGCTGCTCGTCGCCGTCGCCTTCCTGAGCATCCCGCTGGTCCGCCACCGCTACGGCGCGGACGCGAAGGCGACCGCTGAGGCGGAACTGGAGCGCCAAGGCGTGCCCGCCGGCGTACTGGAGGCGAACGGGCTCCGCTTCGACGCCGGCGGCCACGAGACGTACGCACCGCTCGCGGTCGCCGCGGTGATGGCGACCCTGGCCGGGCTCAACCTGACCGGTAACTCCTGGGCCGAGCCGCTGACCTGGGCCTTCCAGTCGATCGTGATCCTCGGGAACGTGCTGATCCTGCACAGCCAGCTGACCGCCGCCACCGCCGTGACGACCGCGTTCGAGCGCAAGGGCGACCCGGTACTGAAGCGCATCGACGTGCCGGCCCTGCTGAAGGCCGCCGAGAACGCCTTCCCCGCCTGGGTCGGCGCGCTGCAGAACCTCCGCCACACCGTGGTCTTCGCCGCCTCGGCCCTCGCGCTGACCGCCGTGGCGCTCTGAGAACGCCGGGCAGGAACGATCTATGGTCGTGTCATGGCAGACGCAGCACAGCAGCCGGACGGCCTGGAGGGCCTGGATCGGCGGACCGCGCTCGTCCTCGTCGACCTGCAACAGGGCATCCTCGCGCTGCCCACGGCGCGCCCCGCGGACCGGATCCTCGCGAAGGGGATCGAACTGGCCGAGGCGTTCCGGGCCGCCGGGCTGCCGGTGGTGCTGGTCCGGGTCGACTGGTCCGCGGACGGCGGCGACCGCCCGCCGGCCGAGACCGACCGGCCGGGGCCGGTGGCCGCGCCGCCGGCCGGGTTCGCCGAGTTCCCGGCGGGGCTCGCAGTCGAGGGCGACATCGTGGTGACGAAGCGGCACTGGGGCGCGTTCACCGGTACGGAGCTCGACCTCCAGCTGCGGCGGCGGGGCGTCGAGCGGATCGTGCTCGCGGGGATCTCGACCAGCGCCGGGGTCGAGTCCACGGCGCGGAGCGCGTGGGAACACGGATACCGGCTGGTCTTCGCCGAGGACGCGACGGCGGACCTGGACGCGGAGTCGCACGCGCATTCGTTCGCAAAGATCTTTCCCCGGCTGGGGCGCGTCCGTACGACGGCCCAGATCCTGCGCGCTCTGCCGCCCGGCTGAGCAGGGCCGGGCCGAAATCAGGCGCGGACGTCTGTTTTCCCATGTAATGGGTGGTATGGGTGTTCCGGGCCCGGAGTCGCGCACGGGTATGCGGACAACCGGCCGGGTATACCCAGAAGGAACAGCTCACGACGGCCTCGCCGCGCGCAGCGCGCGGCGCGACCCACCCGCCGCCGGAGGAGCGATCGCATGGACCGTGTGGACCGTATCCCCAGGATCAGCGCGCACGACACCGCCGGAATGCCGGAAATCCCCGAGGAGCCGCTCCGGACGAGCACGGCGGAGGCCCGGACCCTGTCGGTGGCCCTGTTCCGCCGGCTGAGGGCCCTGGAGGAGGGCAGCGCGGAGTACTCGTACGTCCGCAACACCCTCGTCGAGCTCAACCTCAGCCTGGTGAAGTACGCCGCCCGGCGGTTCCGCAACCGGAGCGAGCCGGTCGAGGACATCATCCAGGTCGGCACGATCGGCCTGATCAAGGCGATCAACCGGTTCGACCCCGAGCGCGGGGTGGAGTTCACCACCTTCGCCATGCCCACCGTGACCGGTGAGATCAAACGGTTCTTCCGGGACACCAGCTGGGCCGTGAAGGTCCCCCGCCACCTCCAGGAACTCCGCATCGACACCGCCAAGGCCTACGACGCGCTGGAGCAGACCCTGGGCCGCGGGCCCAGCGACGCGGAGCTCGCCGAGCGCCTCGGGGTGCCGGAGGAGGAGATCGCCGAGGGCCGCAAGGCCGCGCACGCGTATTCCACGCGCTCCCTGGACGCACCGGTGCAGGAGGACGGCGACGCGTACGCCACCACCCCCGGTCTCGGCGAGGAGGAAGCGGCGTACGACCGGATCGAGTGCGTGGAGTCCCTGAAGCCGCTCCTGGCCGAGCTGCCCGAACGCGAGCGGACGCTGTTGTCGCTGCGCTTCGGCGGGGAGCTGACCCAGTCCGAGATCGGCGACGTCCTGGGGCTGTCCCAGATGCACGTGTCCCGCCTGCTCACCCGGACCCTGGCGCGGCTCCGGACGGGGCTGCTGACCGATCCCGCACACGGTGACCGTCCGGGGACGGAACCGGTGGAACCGGTGGAACCGGTGGACACGGCACCTCCAGCCACACCGTCTTACCGCCCCGCCCGTCCGCGGACGGTGCCGAGCCCCAGCTCCGGGCGAGCAGCTCCAGCACGAGCAGGCCGTGCCCTCCCGGCACGGCGGGGTCGTCGCGCGGGCAGCGCCGCGGGGGCTCCGGGTTCCCGTCGCTGACCTCGATCCGCAGTCGGTCCGCCGTACGCCGCAGGACGAGCTCCCGCGGGCCGCCGGCGTGCATACAGGCGTTGGTCACGACCTCGGAGACCATCAGCAGGACGTCCTCGGCAGCCTCGTCTCGCTCGTCCAGGGCGGCGGCGTGGCCGGTCCACTGCCAGTCCACCAAGGCCCGCCGGGTGAAGTCGCGGCAGCGGCCCACCACCCCGTCAAACCGGCCGCCCTGGCCGCCGAGCACCATCCGTCGTGTCTGTTCCGGTACGTCGATCATGGCGTACCGCCCCCGCCGTCGCCGTGCGCGAACGCGGCGGCCAGGTCCCGGTGGACGGTGAAGACCCCGCCCGCGCCGGTGATCTCGAACATCCGGGCCACCGGCTGCTGCAGTGCGGCCAGTTCCAGCGCACCGCCCGAGTCCTCGGCGGTCTGCCGGGCCCGGAGCAGGAGGTTCAGCCCGGTGGAATCGCAGAAGCGGAGCCCGCCGCAGTCCACCAGCAGCCGCCCCGTCGCCGGGGCGTCAGCCCCGCCGAGGACGGCCTCGAGGGCCTCACGCAGCGGCGCGGCCGTGTCGCGGTCGAGGTCCCCGGACAGCGCCAGGACGGTGCCGGCGTTCAGCTCCATGGCCACCACGGAGAAGTTTCCTGACATCGTCAGGCCGCCTCCCCCTTCAGGAGTGTCCCTCGATGTTGTGCTGCTCGGTGAGGCGGATGAAGACCTCGTCGTCCTGCTGCCCGCGCTCGAAGTCCGGGCTCGACTTGATCTGCTGCTTGGTCGCCGACAAGTGCACCGTCTCGCTCTCCAGGTCCACCAGCCGCACCAGTCCCGCCGGGACCAGCACATGCCGGCCGTGCCGGCCCAGGATCCACAGTCCGGTGTCGACCACGATGTACGAGCGGCCCACATCCGCGGAGTGCTTGTCGATCCGGCCGATGTGTCCGTCCGCCGCGTCCACCCGGAACCCGGTGAGATCCGCGCCCGCGACATGGCCGGTGCTCTTCGCGTAACCCCAGACATCCGTACCCATGAGAGCCTCCAGCCCCCGGATGCGTCGCTCCCGCTCTGTCGATGCGCGCCTACCCGGGCGCCGGACCTCCAATCACATTCGCCGGGTGTCCACATCCCGGACGCATACGCTCGATCCATGAACGCAGATGTCGAGACCGTCAGAACGGCGGACCGGAAGCACGTCTTCCACTCCTGGTCCGCGCAGGAGCTCATCGACCCGCTCCCCGTGGCCGGGGCCGAGGGCTCGTACTTCTGGGACTACGAGGGCACCCGCTACCTGGACTTCAGCAGCTCCCTCGTCTACACCAACATCGGCTACCAGCACCCCAAGGTGGTCGCCGCGATCCAGGAGCAGGCGGCGAAGCTGTGCACCATCGCGCCCGGCTTCGCGGTGGACGTGCGGTCCGAGGCCGCGCGCCTCATCGCCGAGCGCACCCCCGGCGACCTGGACAAGATCTTCTTCACCAACGGCGGTGCCGAGGCCGTCGAGAACGCGGTACGGATGGCCCGGCTGCACACCGGCCGCCCCAAGGTGCTCAGCGCCTACCGCTCGTACCACGGCGCCACCACCGGCGCGATCAACCTGACCGGCGACTCCCGGCGCTTCGGCAACGACTCCGCCACCGCCGGGGTCGTCCGCTTCTGGGGCCCGTTCGCCTACCGCTCCCCGTTCCACGCGACCACTGAGGCCGAGGAGTGCGAGCGCGCCCTGCGCCACCTCGCCGACACCATTGCCTTCGAGGGCCCGCAGTCCATCGCGGCGCTCATCCTGGAGCCGGTGGTCGGAGCCGCGGGCGTGCTGGTGCCCCCGCCGGGCTATCTGGCCGGGGTCCGCGAGCTCTGCGACCGGTACGGCATCGTCTTCATCCTCGACGAGGTCATGGTCGGCTTCGGCCGCATCGGCACATGGTTCGCGGCCGACCACTGGGGGGTCACCCCCGACCTGCTCTGCTTCGCCAAGGGCGTGAACAGCGGTTACGTGCCCCTCGGCGGTGTGGCGATCTCCGCGGCGATCGCCGCGACCTTCGCCCGCCGCCCCTACCCGGGCGGGCTCACCTACTCCGGCCACCCGCTCGCCTGCGCCGCCTCGGTGGCCACCCTCACCACCATGGCCGAGGAGGGCATCGTCGAGCAGTCCGCCCGCACCGGCGCCGAGCTGCTGGGCCCGGGCCTGCGGGAGCTGGCCGAGCGCCACCCGTCGGTGGGCGAGGTCCGGGGCCTGGGCACCTTCTGGGCGCTGGAGCTCGTACGGGACAGGCAGACGCGCGAGCCGCTCGTCCCCTACGCCGCCTCGGGGGCCGACAACGCGCCCATGGCCGAGTTCGCCGCGGCCTGCAAGAAGGGCGGGCTGTGGCCGCTGACCGCCGGGAACCGGATCCACCTCGCCCCCGCCTGCAACATCGCGGCGGCGGACGTGGCCAAGGGCCTGGAGATCCTCGACGGGGCCCTGTCCGTCGCGGACGCCCACATGGCATGAACGGCATGAACGGCATGACATGAGCCGGTGATTCGTCCAGTCCGCGGGTGCTCCTTCTCGGAGGATTCGTCCCGTTCCCAGCGGGACGCAACCATGCTGCAATCCGAAGAAGCACCTACGGACCGGGATGCACGTCAGTCCCGGGGCGGTCCTCCGGGGCCGAACGGCGGGGGGCGGCACCGCCCGGACGGTTTCCGGGACGGGGCCGCCGGACGCCGGGCGTACGGGATCCACTGATCCGGACTCCGTGTACCCGAGTACCCGAAGGAAGACAGCGCATGAGCAAGCACGTCCTGGCGCAGAACCAGTACGGCAAGGCCGAGAACCGCATCGTCAAGGTCACCCGCAAAGGAGCGGACGGTTCCTGGCACGAGATCCGCGACCTGAACGTCTCGGTCGCGCTCCGCGGCGAGTTCCGCGATGTCCACCTGACCGGCGACAACACCAACTGCCTGCCGACCGACACCACCAAGAACACGGTGTACGCCTTCGGCAAGGAGCACGGCATCGCCTCCCCGGAGGCCTTCGGCATCCTGCTGGCCAAGCACTTCGTCTCCTCGCAGACCCCGATCCGCGAGGCGCAGATCCGGATCGAGGAGTACGCCTGGGAGCGGATCCCGGTCCCGACCCGCAAGGAGCAGCACTCCTTCGCCCTCAAGGGCCAGGAGGTGCGCACCGCGCAGATCACCTACAGCGAGACCACCGGCCTCCAGGTGATCTCGGGGCTGAAGGACCTGACCGTGATGAACTCGACCAACTCCGAGTTCCACGGCTACATCAAGGACACGTACACGACCCTGAAGGAAGCGTACGACCGCATCCTCGCGACCAAGGTCACCTCGCGCTGGGCGCACTCGGCGCTGGCCGCGGACGACCCGGAGTTCGACTGGGACCGGTCGTACAAGAAGGTCCGCAAGCACCTGCTGGAGGCCTTCGCCGAGACCTACTCGTACTCGCTCCAGCAGACCCTGAACCAGATGGCCGAGCGGGTGCTGGACAACTGCCCGAAGGTCAACGAGGTCCGGCTGAACCTGCCCAACAAGCACCACTTCCTGGTGGACCTGGAGCCCTTCGGCCTCAAGAACGACAACGAGGTCTACTTCGCCGCGGACCGGATGTACGGCCTGATCGAGGGCACCATCCACCGCGACGGCGTCACGCCGGTCATCGCCACCAGCGACTGGATCGTGGCCTAGCCAGGGGTATCCGGCGGCTGCTGCCCGGGATCCGCTGCCTCCCCGCAGGGCCCGCCCAGCCGCAGGTTCCACCGCCCCGCACGCCCGCTGAGTTCGGTGAGCGTGCGGGGTTTCGCGTCCAGCCGCCAGAAGGTTCCGGCCGGCAGCGCCAGCGCGTGCACCACCGCCGCCCGGACGAAGGCCTGGTCGGCCTCGATCCGGTGGGTGCCCGGGGCCAGGCCGTCGAGCCACGCTCCGGCGCGGGCGACGAGCGCCGCC
The DNA here is from genome assembly GCF_040296685.1 of Streptomyces sp. NPDC002054. Taxonomy (NCBI): domain Bacteria; kingdom Bacillati; phylum Actinomycetota; class Actinomycetes; order Kitasatosporales; family Streptomycetaceae; genus Streptomyces; species Streptomyces sp. NPDC002054. Next base: position 166,047 of record NZ_JBEOXT010000005.1, on the reverse strand, counting down.
ACGGACTCCCCGCCGGGCGGCGCGTACTCGGGATCGGTCAGCCAGCGCCGTACGGCCTCCGGGTCTTCGGCGGCCACCTCGTCGAGCGTCCGGCCGGCCCAGGCCCCGTATTCCGGGCCGAACCGGTGCTTCCGCATGCCCTCGTCAATGGCCGGAGTGACCAGGTGAACTCGTACGACGGGGGGATTCATAAGCGGAGCATAAACGCGGTACGGTCTCCGCGACATGACGACGGCAGGGCGGAAGTACCGGTGAGAATCCGGCACGGTCGCGCCACTGTGAAAGTCAGACCCGCCTCCGTCGCCCTAGTGCACCACTGACCGGGACGCGTGTTCCCCTGGAGGTACTGCCATGGCTCAGTCCGCCATGCCCACGGCGACGGGCTCCGTCGCCCCCATCACCCCCATCTCCCTGAAGACCCTGACCCCTTGGGCGGTCTTCACCGGCATCCTGCTGCTGGTCCTGCTCTACTTCATCGGCGCGGAACAAGGCGCCACCGCGGTCTTCGAGGGCGAGACCATCCACGAGTGGCTGCACGACGGCCGCCACCTGCTCGGCTTCCCCTGCCACTGACGTACCCCCACAGACGCAGACATCGCTCCACAACGCGAGGGAACCGAACCATGAACTCCCCCTCTGTCCGCGCGCTGCTCGTGCGCGGCATGCTCGCCGGCCTCGTGGCCGGTGCGCTCGCCCTCCTGGTCGCCTACTTCCTCGGTGAGCCGAAGGTCGACGCGGCCATCGCCATCGAGGAAGCAGCCGCCGCGGCCGACGGCCACGGTCACGACCACGGCGAGGAAGCCCCGGTCAGCCGGACCCTCCAGGCCACCGCCGGCCTCGGCACCGGCGTCCTGCTCTACGGGGTCGCGCTCGGCGGCATCGCCGCGCTCGTCTTCTGCTTCGCCCTGGGACGCATCGGGCGCTTCTCGCCGCGCACCACCGCCGCCCTCACCACCCTGGCCCTGTTCGTCACGGTGACCCTGGTCCCCTTCTTCAAGTACCCGGCCAATCCCCCGGCGGTCGGTGACCCGGAGACGGCGGGCCGGCGCACCGCCCTCTACCTGCTGATGATCGTGCTGAGCGTGCTGCTGGCCGCGGGCGCGGTGATCCTGGGCCGGCGTCTGGCACCGGCGCTCGGCAACTGGAACGCGAGCGTGGCGGGCGGCGCCTTCTTCATCGCGGCCATCGCCCTGTCGTACGCCCTGCTGCCCGGCATCGACGAGGTCCCCGCGGACTTCCCTGCCACCCTCATCTGGGAGTTCCGGCTCTCCTCCCTGGCCATCCAGACCGCCCTGTGGGCGAGTTTCGGCCTGGTCTTCGGAGCTCTTGCCGAACGTCTGCTTGTCCCCACGGCCGCGCCCCGGGAAGCTGGCAAGGAGGCGGTGCAGCCTACTGGTTGACGCGTATGACGGCGGGGGGCCGGGATGTCACAGACGGCGATCTGGGAGTGGCGGGGCTGGACGGGAGCAGCACCGCTCTGGCTGAACGCGGTCCTGCTGGCCCTGATCCCCTTCACCTCCGGCCCCCTCCCCGCCCAGATCGCCGTCATCACGGCGCTGGCCGCCCTGGGCGGCCTGATCCGCCAGCTCTGGTTCGGGGACTACGGGCACCCCGCCGTCCACCTCGCCGCCGCACTGATGGGTGCGGCGGCGGTGGCGTTAGTGCTGGTGTGACCCGAGTGCCGGTGTAACCCGCCGTCGGCCGGGCCCGGCCGGCTGTCGGCCGAGAGGGGTGTTTTCCTCCGCCACTCGGGGGGTTCTGCGCACCCTGCGGGGTGCGGCCCGGCGTGTCGGGGCACATGGGCCGCATGAGCGGGACGCGGTATGCCCTGACGAGGGCCCTGACGGTGGGCTGCGTGGTGCTGCTCGCCCTCTTCGCCCCCGGTGCGGCCTGGGCCGCGGCCGGTGCGGCGGAGCCGCGGACCGCCTCTTCCGCCCCCGCGGAACCCTCGGCCCCGGCCGAGGGGCAGTCGGATCCCGCACTGGATCCGGAACCGCGGGCGGCGGTACGGGGGGCGGCGCGCGGGACGGTGCCGGTCCGGCGTCCGCCTGCGCAGGGTGCGTGGGCGGCCGTGGTGCCGGCCGCGCGCGGCCTCTCGTACGGACGGCTGGAACCCGGTGCGCCCCGGTGGGCGCTGCGGGGTGTGGTGTTGCGCTGCTGACCGCGCCGAGCGGCAGCGAGCGAACCCCCCACACCCAGCTCCATCGACACCCTGAGGTGCCGTCATGCCCATCGACCCGTACGCAGCCCTGAACGCCATGATCCGCGCCGAAGCCGCCCGGTTCACCCCGCCCCCGCCGAAGACGGCCCCCTCCGATCCGGACCGGCCCGCGGCCGAGGCGGAGGCGGAAGCCGAGGGCGAGGCCGTCGGCACCGCTGCCGCCGCCGCACCCTCCGACTGACGCCGGCGCGGGCCGGTCACCTGCGGTTGAGACAGCAGCAGGTGACCGGCCCGCCCCGGTTGGGCCGTAGTGCTCAGTCTTCGCGGGTGTAGTAGCGATAGAAGGCGATCAGGCCCACGCCCGTGCCGACCGCCAGGGCAAGCCAGGTGGAGCGCATCACGCTCTCGCCGGAGAGGCTGTAGAGGTAGCCGAAGGTGATGCCGGCGAAGGCCCCGTACGCGGTGGCGTGGAGCTCGCGCATCAGCTTGGGGCCGAGGCGGGCGAGGGCGAACATGCCGGCCGCGAAGAGCAGGCCGCACAGGATGCCGTAGAACACGTTGGCCGCGTCCACGGGCCCCATCTGGCGCTTCATGAAGGCCGCGTAGACCCCGTAGACCAGGCCCCAGGTCAGGGGGCCGACGTACGCGGTCCAGCTCAGGTGGCGGGGCTCCGCTCGGTGCCGCCGGGCGGCGGTGGGTGCCGCATGTGCCATGACGGGGCTCCTTCCCTCTCCCCCCGTCCATCAAGGGCACACCCGCCACTCCGGTCCGGCAAGTGGATCAGCCGCGGCCGGCGGGCCGTACGGCGACGGCGTCCATTTCGAAGAGCATGCCGGGGAGGGCGAGGGAGGCGACGCCGATCAGGGTCTGCGCGGGCAGTTCGGTACCCCAGGTGGCGTGCAGGTGCCCCAGCAGGACCTCCAGCCGGGTCTGGTCGTGGTCGACGATGTACGTGCCGATGCGGACCACGTCGGACGGGCCGAGGCCGGCCGCGGCGAGGGCGGTACGCAGATTGGCGAAGGTGCGCTCGACCTGCTCGGCGAAGTCCTCGGAGACCACGGCGCCGGTCTCGTCGGAGCCGTACTGGCCGGCTATGAAGACCTGCTCGCCGGGCGCGGAGACGATGTGGCTGTAGCCGAAGGCGGTGGGGTTGTGGAGGCCTGCCGGGTTGGTGATGCTGCGCGTCATTACTGGCTCCTCGGGTCTGTGATGGCGGGTGCTTGGCGGGTCGTCAGTGGGCGGCTTCGAGCCAGGCGCGCAGCCGCTGCGGCGCCTGTGGGGCCTGGTTCTCCGCCTGCTGCCGGATCTCCTCGAGGGTCTGGGCGGCGAGTTCGCGCCGCCAGGCCACCTCGGCCCGGCTCATGGCGTGCGCGATGGCGCACTCGGCGGTGAAGGAGGCGGCCGGGCCGCCGCCCGGGCCCTGCTGCCGGATCTCCGCACACCGGAAGGCCTGGTCCGGCCCTTCCACGGCGGCGACCACGTCCATGAGCGAGATGCGCTCCAGCGGCCGGGCGAGCCGGAATCCGCCCTTGGGGCCGGGGGTGGAGCGGACGATGCCGGCCCGGGCCAGCGCCTGCAGCTGCTTGTTCAGGTAGGCCGCGGGCAGGTCGTGCCAGGCTGCCAGGCGCGCTGCCGACACCGCACGGTCCGGGCCGCTCCAGGCCAGGTTGATGCAGCTGTGCAGCGCCCATTCGACGCCCTCGCTCATCTTCATAATCTGGATATTACATATCCAGATTATGAACCACAATGAGGCACCACAACCACCCGCCCGCAGCAGCACCGCTCGCGCCGCGCGCGGTCCCGGCCTTCCCTGGTGACGTGCGCACCTTCCTCTCGGCGGCCCTCGCCGCGCTCCTGGTACTCCTGGTGCCACTGAGTGCGGTCGCGTACTGGGCGGACCGCGAGCTGGGCGACGTCGACCGCTACACCGCCGCCATGTCCCCGCTCGCCGAGGACCCCGCCGTCCAGCAGGTGGTGGTCACCCAGGCCACCCGGGCCATCTCCGCGCAGATCGACGCCGGCCCCTTCCAGGGCGGCGTGGAGACCCTGCTCGGCGAGGCCCTCGAGTCCTTCACCGGCACGGACGCCTACCGGACCGCCTGGGACGCCGCCAACCACGCCGCGCACGCCGCCTTCCTGAAGGCGCTGACCACCGGCCACGGCGACGCCGTCACCCTCGACCTCGCCCCGGTCGTCGAGCGCATCAAGGGGGAACTCGTCACCGGCGGGGTCCCCTTCGCCGACCGGATCCCCGTCACCCACACCGAGATCAAGGTCATGGAGTACGACGATCTCGGCGCGCTCCGGAAGGTCTTCCACATGCTCCAGATCGCCGGCATCTGGCTTCCCCTGCTGACCCTGGTGGTTGCCGTCGCGGCGGTCGCCGTCGCCGTCTCCCGGCGGCGGGCGCTGGTCGCGACCGGCCTCGGCCTGGCGGCCGGGGCGCTCCTGCTGATGGCCGCCGTCCTCGTCTGCCGCCGGATCGTCCTCGACGACCTGCCCGCCGACATCGACCGCCCGGCGGCCGAGGCCGTGTACGACGCCCTCACCGCCTTCCTCCGCACCACCGCGTGGATCGTCCTGGCCCTCGGACTCGCCGCAGCCCTCGGCGCCTGGCTGACCGGCCGCCTGCGCCGCACCCCATAAGCTCGGAACACGGCAAACGTCCCAGAAGAACCGATTCGCGAGCGGCGGCACGGAAGCGGCATGAGCACCGAACAGATACCGTCCGGCGAGCAGGACGGGAAACGGGACGGGCGGGCCGGGCGGGACCGGCACCATCCGCTCACCCCGCCCGAATGGCTGCTCCGGGGCCTGCGGCCGAGCAGCGCACCCGTCCCCTGGGCGGCTGCGGCCCGGGCCGGCATCGCGCTGGCCGCCCCGCTCGCCGTCGGATTCGCCGTGGACGAGCCCGAGTACGGTGCCCTGGTCTCCATGGGCGCCCTGGCCGGGGTGATCGGCGACACCGCCGACGCCTACCGGATGCGGATCCTGAACATCGCCGTGCCCCAGCTCTTCGGCGCGGTCGGAGTGGCCCTCGGCACCCTGGTCTACGGCCGGGGCTGGCTGGCCGTCGGGGTCCTCACCCTGGTCGCCCTGGTCTCCGGGATGATCTCCTCGATCGGTTCGGTGGCCTCCGTCGCCGGGCTGCTGCTCCTCCTCAACGCCGTGGTCGGCGCGGGGCTCGCACTGCCCGAGCCCTGGTGGACGCCCCCGGTCCTGCTCACCGCGGGCGGCCTGTTCGTCCTGCTGCTCACCCTGCTCGGCTGGCCGCTGCGCGGGCGGCAGCCGGAACGCACCGCGGTCGCGGACACCTACCGGTCGGTCGCCGACCTGCTGGACGCCGCGGGCGGACCGGCACCGGCGTACGACGAGCAGCGGCACGCCGTCACCGAGGCCCTCAACCAGGCCTACGACCTGCTGCTGGGCCGGCGGGCCCGGGCGCACGGCCGGAGCCCCTCGCTGGTGCGGATGGTCGCGCAGCTCAACGCGGTCATCCCGCTGGTCGAGGCCGCTCCGGCCGCGCACCTGCGCGGCCGGCCGCTGCCGCCGGAGATCCCGGCGGCCGTCCGGCAGCTCGCCGATGCCGTCGCGGCGGGCCGCACCGAGCCGCTGGTCCTGGCCCTGCCCGCGCCTCCGGCGGGGGTGCCGTCCGCGCGGGCCATCGATGCCGCGCTGCGGCACGCGGCCGGCATCGTGCACGAGCAGGACCCTGGCCGGTACAGCGTCGACGACCGGCTCGGGCGCCCGGCCGCGCTGCGGATCCGGGCCCGCCGGGCCGCCCGTGCCGCGCTGTTCTCGGGCGCCTCCTGGCGGTACGGGCTGCGGCTCGCCCTCTGCATCGGGCTCGCCCAGGCGCTGGTGTCCGTGGTCGAGGTGGAGCGCTCGTACTGGGTGGCGCTGACCGTCACCTTCGTCCTCAAGCCGGACTTCGGCTCGGTGTTCTCCCGGGCGGTGCTGCGGGCACTGGGCACCGCCGCCGGACTGGTGATCGCGGCGGCCGTGCTGGCCGAGGTGCCGCGCGGCTGGTGGGACGTCCCGGTGATGATGGTCCTGGGCGCGCTCATCCCCGCCTTCTCGGTGAAGGGCTACGCCTTCCAGACCGCGGCGATCACACCGGTCATCCTGCTGCTGTCCGACCTGCTGAGCCACTCCGGCTTCGACCTGATCCGGCCCCGGCTGCTGGACAGCCTGATCGGCTGCGCGATCGTGCTGGTCGCCGGCTATCTGCTGTGGCCGGAGAGCTGGCACACCCGGATCGGCGACCGGCTGGCCGACGCGGTGGACGATGCGGCCGGCTACGTGGAGCGGGCCTTCTCCCCGGTCGAGTCCGACGAGGCCCTGCGCGCCGCCCGGACCGCCCGGGTGCATGCCCGCCGCCGTATCTACCGGGACCTGGCGGACGTCCGCAACGAGTTCCAGCGGGCCCTGACCGAGCCGCCGCCGACCGGGGCGCGGGCGGCGGCCTGGTGGCCGCTGGTGGTGGCGGTGGAACGGATCGTGGACGCGACCACGGCGGCCCGGGTCCGGGTCAACCACGGTGCGGAGCCGCCGACGGCCGCGGAGGTCTCGGGGATCACCGCCGAACTGCGCGCCCTGGCCGAAGCGGTCCGCCACCACCCCACCCCACTGCCGCCCCGCCCGACCCCGCCCCCACCAAAGTCCCCCGTCCTCACCCCCCTCCACCAGGAACTCTCCACAGCCCGCACCATCACCTCCACCACCGGCCCCACCGGCCCCTGAGCAGCGGGGCCGACAACGGCGGGGCCCGGGCGGCAGGGCTGCGCGCGGGCGCGGGGGTACCCCGAACGGCGCTGTTTGCGGGCTCGGCTCCGCGCAGCGGGGGAGCATCGGTGTATGCGGCACTCCCTCGCCCGCGGCTGCGCGGCCCTGGCCTTCGCCCTGCTGGCCACCGCCACCGCCACCGCCTGCGCCGACGTCGAAGGCCTGCAGAGCGAGGGCGACCTCGGCGAGGCGCATGCCCCGCTCACCCTGTGGAGCAGCCTCCGCCCCTCACCCCCCGCCTCCGGCGAGAACCCCGGCACGGCCGCGCCCGTCCCCGGCCTCCCCCCGGTGCCCGGCGGCAGCATGCGCGGGGTAGACGCCCTCTCCGTGGTCCGCGCCGACATCACCTCCGCCACCCGCAAGGACAATGGCACCGGCAGGCTGGTGGATCCCCGCGCCGTGCAGCGGCTCGCGCGCTGTACACAGGCTGTGGACGGCGGCCCGGACTGCCCCGTCCGCCCACCCGTCCTGCACGACCTCACCGGCGACGGCAAAGAGGATCTGATCACCGCCGTGGACCTCGACGGCCGGCTCAGCGAGCTCCGCGTCTACTCCGTACAGAACGGCAGGATCACCCGCGTCCTGGCCCGCCGCGGAATCCTGGCCGGCGTCGAGGTGGCCGCCGACCACCTCGCGGTCCGCGAGCCCACCTCCACCCCCACCCTCGTGTCCATCTCCGACTATGAGTGGAATCCGGAAGCCGGCGTGATGGCCCTGGCCGGACTCACCCTCGACGAATGCGCCCCCGCCAAGGATTCCGCCACCGTGTGCGCCCCGAGCGAGAGCTGAAGGGCGGCCGGGAATGCGGGCGACGAGCAGTCTGCGCTGGAAGATCGCCGCCACCACCACCGCCGTGTGCTGCGCCGTCGCCGCCGTCCTCGGGATCCTCGTGCACAACGTGGTGTCCCGGCAGATCGCCGGGGAGGTCCGCAAGGACGTCCACCGCGAGCTCGAACACGCCCTCACCCACTACGCGTACGGCACCGCGCACGGCGATGTGAACAGCGCGATCGACCCGCCCGCGCTGCCCCCGCAGCTCCGCGCACTGGTGGCCCGCGGCCGGACCGGCAGCATGGTCGGCGAGCACGAGGGGAAACCGGTGATGTGGGCGGCCGGCCCGGCCGACGGCAAGGCCCTCGCCGTCTGGGTCCCGTACGAAAGCACCCGCAGCCGGCTCCGGGACGTGGACACCGCGATCCTCGCCTCCTCGGCGCTCGCCGCGGGGGTGGTCGCGCTCGCCGGCCTCTTCTTCGCCAACCGGATCAGCCGTCGGCTGGCCACCACCGCGGCGGTCGCCCGCCGGATCAGCGCCGGCGATCTCGACGCCCGGGTCGGCTTCCCCTCCGAGGACACCCGCGACGGCCGGCGCCACCACGACGAGGTGCGCGATGTGGCCGTGGCCCTGGACTCCATGGCCCGGTCACTGCAGGCCCGGCTGGAAGCGGAAAAGCGGTTCACCGCCGATGTGGCGCACGAGCTGCGCACCCCGCTCACCGGCTCACTGGCCGCGGCCTCGCTGCTGCCGGAGGGCCGGCCCAAGGAAATGATCAACGACCGGCTGCAGGCTCTGCACCTGCTCACCGAGGACCTGCTGGAGGTCTCCCGGCTGGACTCCGGCGTCGAGCAGGCCGATCTGGAACGGCTCGAACTGGGCTCGGCGGTCCGCCGGATCGTCGCCGCGAGCGGGCTGGCGGCAGAGGTCACGGTGGTGCGGGACGCGGTGGTGCTCACCGACCGGCGGCGGCTGGACCGGATCCTCGCCAACCTGCTGGCCAACGCGCACCAGCACGGGCGACCGCCGGTCGAGGTGACCGTGGACGGACCGGAGGTGGTGGTCCGCGACCACGGGCCCGGCTACCCGCCGGACCTCATCGAGCGAGGTCCGCAGCGGTTCCGGACCGGGGACCCGGGCCGCGGGCGAGGTCACGGACTGGGACTCACCATCGTGGCCGGCCAGGCCGCGGTCCTGAAGATCGGGCTGGGCTTCGCCCGGGCGCCGGACGGCGGCGCACTGACAAAGCTCACCATTCCGCTGTTTCCGGACAGTTGAAGGCCGTGTCTCACGTTTCACGTGAAACACGGCCCCAACTTCATGATCAGACGCCGATGTTGCGGCCGTCCTTGCGCCAGACGCTCACGACCGCCGGGCGGACCATCTTGCCCGGGCCGTCGGGCCACGCGGAGGCGGGCTTCTCGACGGAGGCGCCGTCGATCTCACCCGGGTGCTGGACGGCGACCAGGACCCGCTTGTCCTGGATGATCGGGCCGCAGGTCTCCGCGCCCTTCGGCACGGTCAGGAACTGCTTCAGCTCACCGCGGCGCTCACCGGCGGTGGCCACGCCGAACAGGCCGTCGTGGGAGCCGAGCTGGGAACCGTCGGTGGAGATCCACAGGTTGCCGTGCGGGTCGAAGGCCACGTTGTCCGGGCAGGAGATCGGGCTGACCTTGTCCTTCGGGAAACCGGCGAAGTAGGTGGCCGGGTCGTTCGGGTCACCGGCGACCAGGAAGAGGCGCCAGGCGAAGGCGTCACCGGCCGCGTCGTCGAAGCTCTCGGCGAGCTCCAGGATCTGGCCGTGCTTGTTGAGGTTGCGCGGGTTGGCCTCGTCCGCGCCCGCCGCCTTGCCGGGCTTGCCGCGGTCGGTGTTGTTGGTCAGCGCGACGTAGACCCGGCCGGTGCGCGGGGACGGCTCGACGTCCTCGGGGCGGTCCATCTTGGTGGCGCCCACCTTGTCGGCGGCCTGCCGCGTGAAGACGTACACCTCCTCGGCGGTGAAGCCCTCCACATGGGAGACGTTGCCGGTGGCCAGCGGGATCCACACGCCGGTGCCGTCGAACTGGCCGTCGCTGGGGTACTTGCCGGTGCCGTCGAACTCCGCGGCCGGGGAGTCGCCGGTGAGCTTGGCGACGTAGAGGGTGCCCTCGTCGAGGAGCGTCAGGTTGTGCTCCTTCGCCGCCCGGCTGTTGCCCTTCTTCATCTGCTTGCTCGACACGAACTTGTAGAAGTAGTCAAAGCGCTCGTCGTCGCCCATGTAGATGACCGGGCGGCCGTCCTCGGTGAGGCGGGGCTGAGCAGCCTCGTGCTTGAAGCGGCCGAGGGCGGTGCGCTTGCGCGGGACCGAGTTCGGGTCGTACGGGTCGAGCTCGACCACGTACCCGAAGCGGTTCGCCTCGTTGGGCTCCTGGGCGACGTCGAAGCGCTTGTCGAAGCGCTCCCACTTGCGCTCGGAGGCGGCGCCGGTGATGCCGTAGCGCTTCAGGCGGGCCGCCTGGACCGGCTCGGTGACGCTGCCGCCGTTGCCGAAGTACTGGTTGAAGTTCTCCTCGCCGTGGAGGGTGGTGCCCCACGGGGTGGTGCCGCCGGCGCAGTTGTTGAGGGTGCCGAGCACCTTGGTGCCGGTGGCGTCGACCGAGGTCTTCAGCAGGTCGCTGCCGGCGGCCGGGCCGGTCAGCTTGAACTCGCTGGTCGCGGTCAGGCGGCGGTTGAGCTGGTGACGGTTGACGGCGGTCAGCTTGCCGCTGCGGTGGTCCTCCTGGACAACGACCACGGACAGGCCGTGCGCGGCCCAGGCGATCTCGACCTGCTCGCGGGTCGGGTTCGCGGCGTCGTAGCCCTTGAACATCAGGACTTCGTCCGTGTACTCGTGGTTGGCGACCATGAGCTGCTGGCGCTCGTAGTTGCCGCCGAGCGGGAGCAGGCTGAGGAAGTCGTTGTTGTAGCCGAACTGACCGGCCTGGGCGGCGGCGGTCTGCTGGTCGGGGTTGAAGCCCGGGGCACCGCGGAGGATCGGGTCGCCCCACTTGATGACGACGTTCTGGGCGTAGCCCTCGGGGATGGTGACCTGGTCGGCGGTGTTGGGGGCGACGGGGGTGAAGCGGAGACCGCGGGCGGCCTGGCCCTCGGAGCCGGCCGCGGCGGCGGCGCCCTCGACGGCGTTGGCGGTGCCACCGCTCTGGCTCAGGGCGATGGAGGTGCCGACGGTACCGGCGACGGTGACCACCGCGGCGGCACGCATCATCGAGCGGCGGGAGTAGGCCTTGGCTATGACATCGCCGGCGTACTCGTTGTCGCTGGTGTTGGGGACCTCGTGGAAACAGGCGTCACCGCAGCGGTAGCGGCAGGTGAGGGCGGACCGGCCGCCTGCATGGTTGTTCGAGAGAAGGGGCAGCAGCTTGCGCACGACGACGTCCTCCGGGTAGGTACACGGCGACGCCCCCTGCGCCGGCAACGTGTCGGAATGAATCCAGCCGTGACGGTAGGAGGGCGTTGCGCCACCACGGCGGCTCACGGGTGAACAATTCATGAACGCGACCGGTCAGAGCGGGAGTTCACCCGAGCGGCCCCTGTGCTGGTGCGGCAGGCGCCCCGAAAGGGCGCCCTGCCGGTGTTTCCAGCCACGGGGTCGATAACCTTACGTGTCCACTCTGGGCAGGGATCTTCCGCACAGCACGGACAAATGACGCACGCACTCATGCGAAAGGCCTGGCCCATGGGTATTCGGAGCTTGTTGCGCAAGGTGTTCGGCCGGTCTCCGGAGCCGGTCTCGGAGAGCACCGATCCCACTGCCACCACCCAGCCCGCCCTCCCCGCGCAGGCGGCCGAGCGGACGCCGATGGATGCGGCGGAGGCTCTTGTGGCGGCGTCCTTCGACAATCCGCTGGTCCCGCCGCAGTCGGCCCCGCGCGACCGCGGCACCCTCCTCACGGCCACGGCCCCGGCCCCGGACCCCACGGTCCCGGAAGCCCGCCGCGCCACCACCCCCACCCCCCCTGTGGCCGCCGAGCCGGCCGCGGAACCCGCACCCACGGAGCCCGTGGCCGAGCCGAAGCCGGTTGCCGCCGAGCCGGAGCCCGTTGCCGAGGCAGAGCCGGTTGCCGCCCAGGCGGAGCCCGTTGCCGAGGCAGAGCCGGTTGCCGCCCAGGCGGAGCCGGTCGCTGAGGCCGAGCCCGTGCAGGCGGAGCCGACCGTGGAGCCCGTAGCCGCCGAGGCCGAGCCGGTCCAGGCCGAGCCCGAAGCCGAACCCGCACCCGAGCCGGTCGCCGCCGAGGCGGAGCCCGAGCCGCTGCCCGTCCAGGCGGAGCCCGTTGCCGAGCCGGAGCCGGTTGCCGCGCAGGCGGAGCCGGTCGTTGAGGCCGAGCCCGCGCCCGCGGAGCCGGCCGTAGAGCCCGTAGCCGCCCAGCCCGAGCCCGTCCAGGCCGAGCCCGAAGCGGAACCCGCACCCGAGCCCGTAGCCGCCGAGGCCGAGCCCGAGCCGCTGCCCGCCCCGGCGGAGCCGGTGGCCGAGCCCCTCGCCGCCCAGGCTGAGCCCGAGCCCGTCCAGGCGGAGCCGGTTGCCGCCCAGGCGGAGCCGGTGGCGGAGCCGGCCGTCGCGTTGGCGGCCGTGAAGCGGCGGGCGCCCGGGGTTGCCGGGGCGTACAAGGCCGCCGGGCAGGTGCTGCGCGGCAAGCAGCGGGCGGGGGCGCGGGCCAGGGTCTACCTGGTGCTGGACCGCTCCGGGTCCATGCGGCCGTACTACAAGGACGGCAGCGCCCAGTACCTCGCCGACCACGCCCTCGCCCTCGCCGCGCACCTCGACGAGGAGGCCACGGTCCACACGGTGTTCTTCTCCACCGACATCGACGGGACCGCCGACCTCACCCTCGACACCCACGGCGACGGCTGGGTCGAAGCCGCCCACACCTCCCTCGGGCACATGGGCCGCACCAGCTACCACCGTGCCGTCGAGGCGGTCGTCGAGCACTACGAGAAGAACGGCGCCGACGGCCCTGCCTACGTCGTGTTCCAGACGGACGGCGCGCCCGACAACCGGGTACCCGCCCGCCAGGCCCTCGCCGATGCCGCCGCTCACGACATCCACTGGCAGTTCGTCGCCTTCGGTGAGCACGACGCCAAGGCCTTCGACTTCCTCCGCAAGCTGGACGCCGAGAACGCCGGCTTCTTCCACGCCGGTCCCGCGCCCCGCGAACTGGCCTCCGCCGCCCTCCTCAAGGGCATCCTCGACCGGTTCTAGCGGCTCCGACCGGAGCCATGGCGGCCCCGTACTCAGCGCGGATCTGAGTATCCGCGCCGAAGCGGGGCCGCTCGCCCGGCACCTAGCGTGCGGGGCATGGAGAGGAACGAGTCGACGGGGATCGGCACCGCCGCGGCGGTGCTCGGCGCGCTGGGCCTGATGGCGCTGGTGCTGACGCCCGTACTGCTGCCGGCGGTCCTGGCGGCCCCGCCGCTCGGGATCGCCGCCGTGGTGTGCGGCGCAGTGGCCCGCAGCCGGGCCCAGCGCAGCCTCGCCACCACCACCGGCCCGGCCAACGTCGGCATCGGCCTCGGCATCACGGCCTTCACCGTGCCGGTCCTGTTCCTCGCCTTCGCAGCCTGGGTACTGCACGAGGCGTACGACACGGACGGCGACAGCGACAACGGCCACAAGCCGTCCGAGTACGTCGCTCCGGAACGAACCCCGGTCTCCTGGTCGGCCGCCCCGAAGCCGGGGCAGCAGCACCCCGGCCGGATCGTCTACCAGGACGGCGTCGAGATCACCGTCCACTCCCCCCAGGCCGTCACCCCCGGCCCGGAGGGCAAGCAGGCGTACCGGGTGCTGATCAGCATCAGCAGCCCCGGCGACCACCGCCGCCCCCTCGACGGGCCCGTGCTCCACTTCTACGACCGGACCGGCGGCGCACTGAACCCGACCCCCGACTGCCCGGACAAGATCCCGGCCGGACAGCGCATGGACTGCCTGAACACCGTCTACGCACCCCAGGGCACCCCCTGGCTGGAGCTGAGCATCATCCCTTCGTTCAACGGCTACGACCCCGCGAACCTGCGGCTGCCCATCGGCACCTGAGAACGGACGAAGGGCCCGGGATCCATGCGGATCCCGGGCCCTTCGCGTACAGCTACAGCCAGAACTAGCGCGCCGCGTCCGGGTGGACCGACTCCGACACCGGCTTCGCGTCCGCCGGCTTGACCTCGACCGGCTTGCGCAGCGCGATGTTCAGCTCGCGCAGGCGGGCCTCCTCCAGCACCGTCGGCGCGCCCATCATCAGGTCCTGCGCGTTGCCGTTCAGCGGGAAGGCGATGGTCTCGCGGATGTTCGGCTCGTCCGCCAGCAGCATCACGATGCGGTCCACGCCCGGGGCGATGCCACCGTGCGGCGGGGCGCCCAGGCGGAACGCGCGCAGCATGCCGGCGAACTCGCGCTCGACGGTCTCCGCCTCGTAACCCGCGATCTCGAAGGCCTTCAGCATGACCTCGGGCTCGTGGTTGCGGATGGCGCCGGAGGACAGCTCGATGCCGTTGCAGACGATGTCGTACTGCCAGGCAAGGATGTCCAGCGGGTCCTTCTCCTCCAGGTCCTTCATGCCGCCCTGCGGCATGGAGAACGGGTTGTGGGAGAAGTCGATCTTGCCGGTGTCCTCGTCCTTCTCGTACATCGGGAAGTCGACGATCCAGCAGAACCGGAAGACGTTCTCCTCGAACTGGCCGGCCCGCTTGGCCGCCTCGACCCGGACCGGGCCCATGATCTTGGAGACCTCGTCGAACTCGCCCGCGCCGAAGAACACCGCGTGGCCGGGGAGCAGGCCCAGGCGCTCGGTGAGGACCTTGACGTTCTCCTCGGTGAGGAACTTGGCGATCGGGCCGGTCAGGCTGCCGTCCTCGCCGACCCGCACCCAGGCCAGGCCCTTCGCGCCCAGCGAGACCGCGAAGTCGCCGAGGCCGTCGAAGAACTTGCGCGGCTGGCCGGCGGTGTCCGGCACCGGCAGGGCGCGGACGTGCTTGCCCGCGAACGCCTTGAACTCCGAGCCCTCGAAGACATCGGTGATGTCGACGAGTTCCAGCTTGGCGCGCAGGTCGGGCTTGTCGTTGCCGTACTTCAGCATCGACTCGCGGAACGGGATCCGCAGGAACGGGGAGGTGACCTCGCGCCCGCCGCCGAACTCGGTGAAGAGCTCGGTCATCAGCTTCTCGATCGGCTGGAAGACGTCCTCCTGCTCGACGAAGGACATCTCCACGTCGAGCTGGTAGAACTCGCCCGGCGAGCGGTCGGCGCGGGCGTCCTCGTCGCGGAAGCAGGGCGCGATCTGGAAGTAGCGGTCGAAGCCGGAGATCATCAGCAGCTGCTTGAACTGCTGCGGCGCCTGCGGCAGGGCGTAGAACTTGCCCGGGTTCAGGCGGGAGGGGACCACGAAGTCGCGCGCGCCCTCGGGGGAGGTCGCGGTGAGGATCGGGGTCGCCATCTCGTTGAAGCCGAGGGCCACCATCTTGTGGCGGATCGCGGCGATGACGGCGGAGCGCAGCATGATGTTGCGGTGCATGCGCTCGCGGCGCAGGTCGAGGAAGCGGTACTCCAGGCGGCGCTCCTCGTTGACGCCGTCGTCGGTGTTGATCGTGAACGGCAGCGGGGCGGCGGCACCGAGCACCTCGACCTCGGCGGCCTCGATCTCGATCTCGCCGGTCGGCAGCTCGGGGTTGATGTTCTCGGCGCCGCGCGAGACGACCTTGCCGTCGACCCGGATCACCGTCTCCTTGGACAGCTTGTCCAGGGCCTCGGCGGCTGCGGTGCCCGGACGGGCGACGAGCTGCGTGATGCCGTAGTGGTCACGCAGATCGATGAAGAGGATGCCGCCCAGGTCTCGCCGATTGTGCAGCCAGCCACTCAGCCGGACGTCGGTGCCGACGTCAGAGGCGCGGAGCTCGCCGCAGGTGTGGGACCTGTACCGATGCATCATTCATCCAGTTCTTCGCGATAGCAGGTGGGATTCAACCCCACCAAGGTTACCGCCCGGCCCGCAACCGGCCCGCCGACGGCCTGACGGGCGTCTTACGCCTATGACCTGTAAAGATGACGTAATGCGCACCGAGGACGTCCTGGCCGCGATCGCGACCGGCCTGTGGCGCTGGGACAACGCCTCCGGGACGGTCACCCTCGACGGCGAGGCCGCCCGGCTGCTCGGCCTGCCCGCCGAGGAGGTCGACCTCCCCGAGGCCGTGGTGCGCTCCCGGTTCCACCCGGTGGACTGGAACGAGATCAACGGCATCGTGAACCTGGCGGTCGCCGAGGGCACCCTGGCCGAGGCGCTGCTCCGGGTGATGGACGAGGACGGACGGGTGCTGCGCACCGTACGCAGCCGCTCCAAACCGCTGGAGAACCTCACGGCGGACGGCCGTACGGACTACCAGCTGATCGGCACCCTCCAGGAGATCGCCGCCCCGCAGCCGGGCACCACCGCCGCGCACACCGCCATCACCGGCGACTGGCGGCGCTCCCGGGAGGCCTTCCTGCTGGATGCGGGACGGGCCCTGGCCGAGGCCCGGTCCACCGCCGAGGTGCTGCGGGTGGCCGCCTCGCTGTCGATGCCCGGGTTCACCCCGGACGGGCTGGCGGTCTTCGGGGTGGCCGGGGACCGGCTCTCCGTCATCGGGCACCACGGGCACAACCCGGAGGACGAGGGCCCGTTCACCGAGATGCTGCTGGAGACGGACTACCCGGCCGCCGAGGTGGTCCGGACCGGGCGGGCGATCTACCTGCCCACCCCGGAGGAGTACAAGCGGCGCTTCCCGGCGGCCTGGCCGCTGGCCCAGCGCTTCGACCGGACCTCCTGGGCCTTCCTGCCGCTGATCGTCGCCGGCCGGACCATGGGCGCCTGGATGGCCGCCTTCAAGCAGCCGGTCTCCTTCTCCCCCGACGAACGCTCCGTCCTCACCACGGTCGCCCGGATGCTGGCCCAGGCCCTCCAGCGGGCCGGCGTGGCGGAGTCCGAGCGGGAGCTCACCACCGGCCTGCAGCGGTCGATGATGCCCACCCTCGGGCCGGAGATCCCCGGGATGACGGTCGCGGCCCGCTATGTGCCGACCGGCGGCGGACTCCAGGTCGGCGGCGACTGGTACGACATGATCCCGCTCCCCGGGGGCGGGCGGTTCGCGCTGGTCATCGGGGACGTGCAGGGCCACGACGTACGGGCGGCCGGCCTGATGGGCCAGCTCCGGATCGCCGTACGGGCCTACGCCTCGGAGGGCCACCGGCCGGACGCGGTGCTCTCCCGGGCCTCCCGGTTCCTGACCGGGCTGACCGACTCCTACGAGGACGAGGACGACGGCATCGCCGGCCCCCGGTTCGCGACCTGCCTGTACGTGGAGTGCGACCCGGAGACCGGGATGCTGGAGGTGGCCCGGGCGGGCCACCCCGACCCGGCCGTCCGGATGACCGACGGGACCGTGCTGATGCGGCCGACGGCGGGCGGACTGCCGCTGGGCATCGTCGCGGACACCGACTACCCGACGACCCGGTTCACCCTCGAGCCCGGCGAAACGATGATGCTGTGCACGGACGGGCTCATCGAGACCGGCGGGCACGACCTGGACACCGGCTGGGCCCGGCTGCGGGCCATCCTGGAGACCGGCACGCACGACTCGGAGAGCCTGGAGAAACTCGCGGACCTGCTGGTCTCCGCCGTGCACGGCCCGTCCTCGCACCACACCACCGGCCCGCTGGCCGACCGGCGCGAGGACGACATCGCCCTGGTCCTGCTCTGCCGCGAGGGCCCCGGCTGCGGCTGCGGCACCCCCGGGCTCGCCCTCCCGGCCCGGCCGGCCCGCCGGACCATGCTGACCGTGGCCCAGGCCGAACCGGAACGCATCGCCGGAGCCCGGCAGCAGGTGCGGCAGCTGCTGCACGACTGGGCGGACGAGGACCAGGTCGACTCGGCGGTGCTGATGGTCTCCGAGATGGTCACCAACGTCCTGATGCACACGGACGGCGATGCGCTGCTGGTCGCGGAGGCGGTCGGGGAACACGGCACCCGGCGGCTGCGGGTGGAGGTCGCCGACGGCAGCGACGAACTGCCGCACAAGCGCCACCCGGGCGAGATGGCCTCCAGCGGGCGCGGTGTGCTGCTGATGGAGATGCTGGCCGACCGCTGGGGCGTGGACCCGCGCGGCGAGGGCAAGTCCATCTGGTTCGAACTCCACGAGCAGTCGAAGGCCGACCAGGAGCGCCTCGCGGGCACCCCCTAGTCTGGGCCGGTGATCAGCTCTCTGCTTCCCGAGCCCGTCCGCCGGCTCGCCGCCTGGTGCGCCGTCTTCCTGCTCGTCACCGGCGTGACGGCCGTGCTGGTCTGGCTGTGCATCACCTTCAAGACCGCCGTCACCCCCGCACTGCTCGCGCTGCTCGGGACGGCCCTGCTCGGGCCGATGCACCGGCGGCTCGTCGGGTGGCGGGTGAACCGTTCCCTCGCCGCCGCGCTCACCTGCCTCGCGGTCGTGGCGGTGGTCGGCGGGGCCACGTACCTCGTGACGCTGGCGCTGATCGAGACCGGCGACCAGATCGTCGACTCCCTGCGGAAGGCGGGCCGGGACCTCGCCCAGCACTTCGGCGCGGCCGGCACCTCGCTCGAGGACCTCGCCAAGAACTCGAAGGAGCTGCTCGAGAAGTTCGGCGGCACCGCCGCCTCCGGCGTGATCACCGGACTCAGCGTGGTCGGGCAGATGCTCACGACCGCCGTGCTGGCCCTGCTGCTGATCTTCTTCTTCCTGCGGGACTCGCACCGCGCCGCCGTCACCCTGCGCTCGCTGGCCCCCACCCACTCCGGGGACATGGTCGAGGCCATGGGCCGGCGCGCCTTCGACGCCGTCGAGGGCTTTATGCGCGGCACCACCTTCATCGCGCTGATCGACGCCGTCCTGATCACCGCGGGCCTGCTGGTGCTCAAGGTGCCGGGGGCGGTGGGACTCGGCGCCCTGGTCTTCGTCACCGCCTACATCCCCTACCTCGGCGCCTTCCTCTCCGGCGCCATCGCGGTGCTGGTCGCCTTCGCCGACCGGGGCTGGATCATCGGCCTGTGGACGCTCGGCCTGGTCCTCGCGGTCCAGGTGATAGAGGGCAACGTGCTCCAGCCGGTCGTGCAGAGCCGGACCGTCCAGATGCACCCGGCCGTGGTCATGCTCGCCATCACGGCGGGCGCCGGGGTGGCCGGAATCCTGGGCATGCTGCTGGCCGTACCGCTGACGGCGGCGGCCTTCGGGGTGATCTCGGAGCTGCGGACCCGGTACGCGGCCGACGCCGCGCCCGGGCCCGAGCCCGCGGAAACCCCCTAGCTGCTAGGCCTGTTCCTCGTCCACCGCACCGGTGCCCCGGTGGCCGAGGCCGGTGCGCTCGGTGGTCGGGATCCGGCCCAGCCGGCCCGCCTGGAAGTCCTCGAAGGCCTTCTGCAGCTCGGCGTGGCTGTTCATCACGAACGGCCCGTAGTGCGCCATGGGCTCCCGGATCGGGCGCCCGCCCAGCAGGACGACTTCCAGATCCGGCGCGTTCGCGTCCTGGGACTCGTCCGCCCGGACGGTGATCGAACCGCCCTCGCCGAAGACGGCGGTCTGGCCGGTGTGGATCGGCCGCCGCTCGGCACCGACCGAGCCGCGCCCGGCCAGGACGTACACCAGGCCGTTGAAGTCCTCCCGCCAGGGCAGGGTGACCTGCGCCCCCGGGGTGACCGTCGCGTGGATCATCGTGATCGGGGTGTGGGTGATGCCGGGGCCGTGGTGGCCGTCCAGCTCACCGGCGATGACCCGGAGCAGCGCGCCGCCGTCGGGGGTGGTGAGCAGCTGGACCCGGCCGCCGCCGATGTCCTGGTACCGCGGGGGCATCATCTTGTCGGAGGCCGGCAGGTTCACCCACAGCTGGAGGCCGTGGAACAGCCCGCCGGACACGACCAGGGACTCCGGCGGGGCCTCGATGTGCAGGAGGCCGGAGCCGGCGGTCATCCACTGGGTGTCCCCGCCGTTGATGACACCGCCGCCGCCGTTGCTGTCCTGATGGACGAAGGTTCCGTCGATCAGATACGTGACGGTCTCGAAGCCGCGGTGCGGGTGCCAGGGGGTGCCCTTGGGCTCGCCCGGCGCGTACTCCACCTCGCCCATCTGGTCCATCATGATGAACGGGTCGAGGTACTGGTAGTTGATCCCGGCGAACGCGCGGCGCACCGGGAATCCCTCGCCTTCGAACCCGCCGGGCGCGGTCGTCACGGCGAGCACCTTGCGCGGCACGGCCGCCTGGGGCTCGGCGACGCGCGGGAGCGTCAACGGGTTCTCCACAGTCACTGCAGGCATGGTCGGAACCTCCTTCTGCGTCGAGTTTAGTTGAAACTCGAACTTTCTGCCACACCCGCAAAACAGGAAGGGCCCCGGGAGAATTCCCGGGGCCAACCTTTGCCCGTGGCCGTGCGTCCTACCGGACATGATGGAGATCATCGGCAGCCAAGACATCGCCGACGGCGAGGAAGAGGGCGAGCTCCGCCCCGGCCCGCTGTGGCGCCACGCGCTCTGGGTCCTGGGTATCACCGCCTGCGCGCTCTGCTTCGCCTGGGTCGCCTCGTTGTGGCGCCTGGGCCCGGAGGACTACGGCATCCCGAGCGCCGCGCCCGGTCCACTGTGGCCGCTGCTCGCCGTGTGCGGAGCCACCGGCCTGGCGGCCACCGCGCTGCTGCGGGCGACCGCCGCCCGGATCCCCCTCTACGCCCCGAGCCGCGTCGGCTTCGTCCTGGTCATGACGGGCACCCGGCTGGCCCTCGGCTTCCGCCCGGAGCCCCCCGTCCTCGCGGCCGGCGCCGCCGCGGTCGTCCTCGCGGCCGCGGTCTGGTGCGGGTACGGCGCATGGACCCACCGCGCCGGCGCACCCGCGGTCGCACCCCGGCCGTAGGGCGCGCTAGCCGTACATGCGGCGCATCGCGAAGTCGACCATCTGCTCGACCGCCTTCGCGTCGAAGACCATGCGGTGGTCGCCCTCCATGTCGAGGACGAAGCCGTACCCCGTCGGCAGCAGGTCGATGACCTCCGCGCCGGTGATCACGAAGTACTTCGACTCCTTGCCGGCGTACCGGCGCAGCTCCTTGAGCGTGGTGAACATCGGGATCACCGGCTGCTGCGTGTTGTGCAGCGCCAGGAAGCCCGGGGTGTCACCGCGCGGGCAGTAGACCCGCGATGTGGCGAAAATCTGCTGGAAATCCTCGGCCGACAGCGAGCCTGTGGTGAAGGCCCGCACCGCGTCGGCCAGCGACGGCGGGGAGGGCTCGGGGTAGAGCGGCTGCTCGGCGTAGCCACCGGGCATCTGCTGCTGCGGGGCGGCGTACTGCTGCTGCTGGTCGTAGCCGTACATGGGCCAAGACTACCGAGCCCGCCGCGCGACGCTGGTCACAGTCCACAACCAGGGGTTGATTCTTATTACCGACGGGTAGCACTATTACGTTACCGATTGGTACGTACGAGGAACCTGTCTCCCGAGCGCTTAACGGAGCCGTCGCCATGGGGCACTACAAGTCGAATCTCCGCGACATCGAGTTCAACCTCTTCGAGGTGCTCGGCCGCGACAAGCTGTACGGCACCGGCCCGTTCGAGGAGATGGACACCGAGACCGCGAAGAGCGTCCTGTCCGAGATCGCCCGCCTCGCCGAGAACGAGCTGGCCGCCTCCTTCGAGGACGCCGACCGCAACCCGCCCGTCTTCGACCCGGCGACCAACACCGCCCCCGTCCCGGCCTCCTTCAAGAAGAGCTACGAAGCCTTCATGGAGTCCGAGTACTGGCGCCTGGGCCTGCCCGAGGAGATCGGCGGCACCACCTCCCCGCGCTCCCTGATCTGGGCCTACGCGGAGCTGCTGCTCGGCTCGAACCCGGCCATCTGGATGTACTCCTCCGGCCCGGCGTTCGCCGGCATCCTCTTCGAAGAGGGCAACGAGGCGCAGAAGAAGGTCGCGCAGATCGCCGTCGAGAAGCGCTGGGGCTCCACCATGGTCCTCACCGAGCCGGACGCCGGCTCGGACGTCGGCGCCGGCCGCACCAAGGCGATCCAGCAGGCCGACGGCTCCTGGCACATCGAGGGCGTGAAGCGCTTCATCACCTCCGGTGAGCACGACATGGAGGAGAACATCCTCCACTACGTCCTCGCCCGCCCCGAGGGCCACGGCCCCGGCACCAAGGGCCTCTCCCTCTTCCTGGTCCCGAAGTTCCACTTCGACTGGGAGACCGGCGAGCTGGGCGAGCGCAACGGCGTCTACGCCACCAACGTCGAGCACAAGATGGGCCTCAAGGCCTCCAACACCTGCGAGATGACCTTCGGCGACCAGCACCCCGCCAAGGGCTGGCTGATCGGCGACAAGCACGACGGCATCCGCCAGATGTTCATGATCATCGAGTTCGCCCGCATGATGGTCGGCACGAAGGCCATCGCCACGCTCTCCACCGGCTACCTGAACGCCCTGGAGTACGCCAAGGAGCGCGTGCAGGGTCCGGACCTGGCGAACTTCATGGACAAGACCGCGCCCAAGGTCACCATCACGCACCACCCGGACGTCCGCCGCTCGCTGATGACGCAGAAGGCGTACGCCGAGGGCATGCGCGCGCTCGTCCTCTACACCGCCGCCGTCCAGGACGAGATCGCCCTGAAGCAGGCCGCCGGCGAGGACGCCTCCGCCCAGGTCGGCCTCAACGACCTGCTGCTGCCGATCGTGAAGGGCTACGGCTCGGAGCGCTCCTACGAGCAGCTGGCGCAGTCCCTGCAGACCTTCGGCGGCTCCGGCTACCTGCAGGAATACCCGATCGAGCAGTACATCCGGGACGCCAAGATCGACACCCTCTACGAGGGCACCACGGCCATCCAGGGCCAGGACTTCTTCTTCCGGAAGATCGTCCGCGACCAGGGCGCCGCGCTGAACATCCTCTCCGAGACGATCAAGAAGTTCCTGGCCGAGGGCGAGGGCGGCGAGGAGCTCGCCGACGCCCGCGACGCGCTGGCCAAGGCCGCCGTCGACCTCGAGGGCATCGTCGGCAAGATGATCACCGACCTCACCGCCACCGGCGAGGACGTCAAGAACATCTACAAGGTGGGCCAGAACACCACCCGCCTGCTGATGGCCTCCGGCGACGTCGTGGTCGGCTACCTGCTGCTCAAGGGCGCGGCCGTGGCCGCCGAGAAGCTGGCCGGCGCCTCCGCCAAGGACGTGCCGTTCTACCAGGGCAAGATCGCGGCGGCGAAGTTCTTCGCCTCCCAGATCCTGCCGGGCGTCGCGGTCGCGCGTCAGCTCGCCGAGGCCGTCGACAACTCGCTGATGGAGCTCGACGAGGCCGCCTTCTAAGGACGGCCGGCGCCGCCTTCCCAGGCGGACCCGATCCGTACGCGGTGTACGTACACCGCAGTGGCCGGACCTCCCCGTACCGGGGGGTCCGGCCACTGTCGTACCGGCCGCCGGTCACCGTTGTCGGACATCCATGGGACGCTCATAGGTATGAGTCCACAGGAGCAGCAGCACAGCCGGGGATACTCCGTCCCGACCGGGCGCCCGTACGCCCTCAAGGAGCTCCAGTCGAACGTGGGCGCCCTCGGCGACCAGGTCAAGGATCTGTACGAGGGCGCGCACCCCGGCGAGTACGAGGGCATCGCCGACGCGCTCTACGCTGCCTTCCAGACCGCCGCCTCACTCGCGCCGGCCAAGAGCTACACCGGCTGCCCCGAGCACCCCAACGGCGCCATCGACCCCGAGGCCCCCGACGGCTGGGGCCGCTGCCTGCTCTGCAACGACCGCCGCCGGCTCGGGCAGCGCAGCCAGGGCGGGCGCACCGCGGCCCCGGCCGTGGAACAGCGCCGCCTCGGATACCCGGTGCCCCCGCCGCCGTACACCCTGCAACTGCTCCGGACCTACCTGCGCGCCATCGAGGACCGCCGGTTCCACCTCGGCCTCTCCTCCCCCGACGCGGAGTTCGTGCAGATTGCCGACGATCTTCACCGCGCGTTCATCGTCGCCCGCGAGCTGTCCCGCCCGCGCAACGCCTCCGGCTGCGCCGAACATCCCGGCGCGCCGGTGGACCCCGATGCTCCGCCCGGGGAAGCCTGTATCTTCTGCGCCGGACGCAGAAGACGCGCACAGCGCCCTCCGCAGACCCCCGAGATGCTCCCGCGCATCCGCCGGGGAGAGCGGCGCCGGCTGCAGCGCCGATTCGAGCGGCCGCCGGGCTGACCGAACCGGGACCGCGCTCAACCACCGCGCGCAACCGCACTCTTCGGCCATCCGCCGCAGTCCGGCCATGACGAACACGACCGTCGTTAAGGTGAACCACATGAGCTCTCCCGCCCGCTTCGACCGCGGCCACACCGACGATCTGATGACCTTTCTGGCGGCGAGCCCCTCGCCGTACCACGCTGTGGCCAACTCGGCCGAGCGGCTGGAGAAGGCCGGTTTCAGGCAGGTCGCGGAAACGGACGCCTGGGACTCGAGCGCGGGCGGCAAGTTCGTGCTCCGCGGTGGCGCGATCATCGCCTGGTACGTGCCCGAGGACGCGGCTGCACACACCCCGTTCCGGATCATCGGCGCGCACACCGACTCCCCGAACCTGAGGGTCAAGCCGCAGCCGGACACCGGCTCCCAGGGCTGGCGGCAGATCGCCGTGGAGATCTACGGCGGCACCCTGCTCAACACCTGGCTGGACCGCGACCTCGGCCTGGCGGGCCGGCTGACCCTGCGCGACGGCAGCGAGCGCCTGGTCAACGTGGACCGCCCGCTGCTCCGCGTCCCCCAACTCGCCGTCCACCTCGACCGGTCGGTCAACACCGACGGCCTCAAGCTGGACAAGCAGCGGCACATGCAGCCGATCTGGGGCCTGGGCGAGGTCCAGGAAGGCGACCTGATCGCCTTCCTGGAGGAGGAAGAGGGCCTGCCCCAGGGCTCGGTGGCCGGCTGGGACCTGATGGTCCACTCCATCGAGGCACCCGCCTACCTCGGCCGCGACCGCGAACTGCTGGCCGGCCCGCGGATGGACAACCTGCTGTCCGTGCACGCGGGCGTGGCCGCACTGGCCGCCGTGTCCACCACCGGGAAGCTCCCGTACATCCCCGTCCTCGCGGCCTTCGACCACGAGGAGAACGGCTCCCAGTCCGACACCGGCGCCGACGGCCCCCTCCTGGGCAATGTGCTGGAACGATCCGTCTTCGCCCGCGGCGGCTCCTACGAGGACCGCGCCCGCGCCTTCGCCGGCACGGTCTGCCTCTCCTCCGACACCGGCCACGCCGTCCACCCCAACTACGGCGAGCGGCACGACCCGACCCACCACCCGCGCGCCAACGGCGGCCCGATCCTCAAGGTCAACGTCAACCAGCGGTACGCCACCGACGGCAGCGGGCGCGCGGTGTTCGCCGCCGCCTGCGAGCGGGCCGGCGTGCCCTGGCAGAGCTTCGTGTCCAACAATTCGATGCCCTGCGGCACGACCATCGGCCCGATCACGGCGGCCCGCCACGGCATCCAGACCGTCGACATCGGCGTCGCGATCCTGTCGATGCACAGCGCCCGCGAACTGTGCGGTTCGGAGGATCCGTACCTGCTCGCGAACGCGCTCGTGGCCTTCCTGGAGGGCTGACAGCCCCCTTTTCGGTCTCCGGTCAGCGGGACAGGGCGTCGAACCAGCGGGCCACCTCGCCCAGCGACCGGATCGCGGTGCCGTTGTGATCCGCGGCCGGACCCTGGTCCAGCACCCGGGCCCGCACCCCGTGCCCGGCCAGCTCCGCGGCGCAAGCGCGGGCGTGGCCGATCGGCACGTCCCGGTCGCCGGCCCCCGCGTACAGGCGCACCGGGGCACCCGGCCGCCAGTCGCAGACCCCGGAGTTGGCGCGCAGCACGGACAGCAGCGCGCCCTCCGGGCGGCGGACCAGCTCGGCCCAGGCGGGGGTGAGGAGTTCGTCGAGGGTGCCCGGCAGCGCGGCCCCGATCTCCTCCTCGGAGTGGCTGCCGTCGAACAGCCCCTCCACGCGCTGGGCGTACGGCGCCCGGAACACCTCCGCCGGGTCCCGGTAGAGCGGGTGCAGCCGGTTCTGCGCGGTGAGGAAGTAGGAGAGGTAGAAGACGGCGCTGCGCGGGTCGGTCCGGCCGTCGGTCAGACCCGACATCTGGCCCGCCAGGTCGTACGGACCCGCCATCGGCGCCAGCGCGCGCACCCGGAACCCGGAGCCGGGGCGGGAGAGTTCCCGGCCGAGGGCCATCGCGACCTGCCCGCCCTGGGAGAACCCGGTGACGTACACGTCGCGGGTGAGCGGCCGGCCGAGCTGGCCGCTCGCGGTGCGGGCGGCCCGCAGCATGTCGTGGGAGGCGGTCACGGCCGAGCGGGTGTCCAGGTAGGGGTGCGGCCCCGGGCCGCCGCCGAGCCCGAGGTAGTCGGGCGCCGCCACCGCCCGCCCGGCGGAAGCGTGCAGGTAGGAGGTGAGCCGGTTCCAGCCGAGCGGACCCGAGGGCGCGCCGTCGCGGTAGGCGAGGGTGCCGTGCGTGTCGGAGACCAGGTCCAGGCGGCGCGGGCCGCCCTCGGGCAGGGTCAGCAGTCCGGTCGCCGTGGTGGGCCGGCCCTCGGGGGTGACGGTGGCGTACTCGATCCGGTAGGCCCGCACCCCGTACCGAACGGTCGCCGTGTCCACCCCGGACTCGGCCTCGTAGGCCCGGACTTCGTCCCGTCCGAGGGCGGCCACCGGGGTCACTGTGAGCAGGGTCCCGCGCGCCGCGTACGCACCACGGGCCTCGGCGGCCGGCTTCCGCTCGGGGCCGGTGGCCGCCGCCACCGGCACGGCGAGAGAGCCGAGAACGGCTGCCAGCACGACTGCGGCGGCGCCGCGGACCAGATTGTTCTTCGTCATGCCCATGACGCTACGGAGCTCGCGAAGGGGCCGACATCCGGCTGACCGGCGGCTGCTGACGGGGGTTATCCCCCGCCAAACAGCCGCCAACAGCCGTCAACAGCCTTGGATCAGCCGGCCGGACGGGGCAGCACCAGCACCCGGGTGGTGCTGCCGTCCTCCTCCGCGATGTCCCGTACCCAGCGGAACCCGAGCCGGTCGAGCAGCACCAGGGAGCCCTCGTTCGGCTCGGCCACCGTCGCGTATGCCTCGGCCAGGCCGAGGGTGTCCCAGCCGTGCCCGAGGACGGCCCGGGCCAGTTCGCTGCCGAGCCCGCTCCCCCACGCCTCCGGCGCCAGCGCGTACACGATCTCGTGCCCGCCGACCTCCTCGGTCCGCTTGATCTCGGCATGCCCGATCACCGGCCCGCCCTCCGCCCGGCGCACCGCCCAGACATCGAACAGCCCCTGTGCGTAGACCTTGCTGA
This sequence comes from Streptomyces sp. NPDC002054, assembly GCF_040296685.1. Classification (NCBI taxonomy): domain Bacteria; kingdom Bacillati; phylum Actinomycetota; class Actinomycetes; order Kitasatosporales; family Streptomycetaceae; genus Streptomyces; species Streptomyces sp. NPDC002054. Next base: position 138,988 of record NZ_JBEOXT010000005.1, on the reverse strand, counting down.
AGATCCGCCCGAACAGCGCCCGGTCGTTCTCCTCGGTGTCCGTGCCCTCGCCGATCCACCGGGAGACCAGCGGATTCTGGAACAGCGCGACGAACTCGTCCTCGTCCTCCGGCCGGTACGCCTCCAGCAGCAGCCGCCCGGTCCGCAATGTCGGCGTCATGCGCCCTCTCCCTCCCCCTCGTCCATGCCGGCCAGCACCAGCGCGAGCCGGGAGACCCCGCCGGCCGTGACCGTCACCGGAACCCCCCAGTCCTGCTGGTGCACATGGCAGGCCGGGTACTCGTTCTCCGGGTCGTCGTCGCAGGACGCGGCCATCGCCGAAACGTGCAGCACACCGGAACCGGCCCCGTCCGCGAGCCGGAGCTCCCGGAACAGCTCGGTCCCCGCACCCGCCCCCTCCGCGAGCAGCTCCGGCGGGGTCGAGGACACCAGCAGCCGGGTGGACGGCCCGTACCGGGTGTCCAGCTTCTGCCCGGCCGGCGCCCGGAACACCACCTCCAGCCGCAGCGCCCCGCCCGCCACCTCGGTGGCGGCCCGCTGCGTACGGTGCGCCACCGCGTCCACCCGTACCGCCTCCTCGGGCAGCCGCAGCCGGGTCAGCCGGTGCCGGGCCGATTCGACGACCACGATCTCCTCGCCGTCGAGCACCGCGGCGCTGGGCTCCCGCAGGTCGGTGGCGAGGGTGCTGACCTCACCGGTCGCCGGGTCGAACCGGCGCAGCGCGTGGTTGTACGTGTCGCAGACCGCGACGGACCCGTCCGGCAGCGCGGTCACCCCGAGCGGATGCTGGAGCAGCGCCTGCCCGGCGGCCCCGTCCCGGTGCCCGAAGTCGAACAGCCCGGTGCCGACGGCCGTGTGCACGTCCCCGTCGGTGTCGATCCAGCGCAGCGCGGAGGTCTCGGAGTCGGCGATCCACAGCCGGTCCCCGGCGGCGGCGAGCCCGGACGGCTGCGCGAACCAGGCCTCGGCGGCGGGCCCGTCCACGAGCCCCTCGTTCGTGGTCCCGGCCGCGACCCCGACGGTGCCCGTCGCCGGATCCCAGGTCCACAGCTGGTGCACGCCGGCCATGGCGATCCACACCCGGTCCTGCCACCAGGCCACGTCCCACGGCGAGGACAGGTCCACCTCGCGCGCGGGACCGGCGGTGGGCGAGCCCTGCCACCACTGCCGCCCGGTGCCCGCGACCGTCTCCACCGCCCCGCTCTCCGGGTCGAACACCCGCAGTGCGTGATTGACGGTGTCCGCCACCACGACCTTCCCGTCGGGCAGCAGCGCGAGCCCCTGCGGCTCACTGAACGCTTCCGGCCCGAACCCGCGCTCCCCGCTGCCGATGCGCCGTACGACGCTCTCCCCGTCCGGGGCGATCTCGACCAACTGGTGCCGGGTGGAGTCGGACACCAGAAAGTTCCCGTTGCCGAGTACGACGGCCTTGCCGGGGAACCGCAGATGGGTCGCCTCCGGCTCCGGCGCCACATACGGCCCGTCCCCGCGCCGCAACGTCCCCTTGGCCTCGTGCTCCGCCTCGAGCTCCTCGACCAGCCGCTCGATGGCGTGCGCATGCCCCTCACCGGCGTGCTGCGCGACCACGTACCCCTCGGGATCGATCACGACCAGCGTGGGCCAGGCGCGGACGGCGTACTGCTTCCAGGTCACCAGCTCGGGATCGTCGAGCACGGGGTGGTGGACCTCGTACCGCTCGACGGCATCGACCACGGCCTGGTGATCGGCCTCGTGGACGAACTTCGGCGAATGCACCCCAATGATCACGACGGTGTCGCGGTGCTTCTCCTCGAGCTCGCGGAGCTCGTCGAGAACATGCAGGCAGTTGATGCAGCAGAAGGTCCAGAAATCGGCAATAACGATCTTCCCTCGCAGATCGGCGAGGGCGAGGTCCTTGCCTCCCGTGTTCAGCCAGCCACCCTTGCCGATCAGCTCGGGGGCACGGACACGGGCACGTCGTCGGGGTGTGGACGCGGGGCTGGGCGCCGGGGCGGCATCGTTCATGCGTCAAGCTTGCCATCCGGCTGTGAACACCGGATCACACCGGTACGGCACCGGAGATCCAGAGATCAACTTGCCTCTGACAGACTGCAATTGGAAACGGCGAGTCAGGCTGGGCTGTGCGAGGGGACCGGGGTATGCGGGGTCGGGGGACGGTGCTCGGTGGGCGGTACAGGCTCGTCGAGCGGATCGGCGGCGGGGCCATGGGGGAGGTCTGGCGGGCAGCCGACGAGGTGCTGGAGCGGGACGTCGCCGTCAAGATCCTGCTGCCCGCGCTGCTCGAGGACGCCATGTTCGCGGCGCGCTTCCGACGGGAGGCCAAGATCCTCGCCGCGCTCAGCCACCCCGGCATCGTCGACGTCCACGACTACGGCGAGGGCGAGGGCCAGGACGAGGGCGCGTACATCGTCATGGAGCTCATCGACGGGCAGTCGCTGGAGCGCGTACGCGCGGACAGCGGGCCGCTGCCGGTCGCCGAGGCGATCGACATCGTCGCCCAAGCCCTCGACGCCCTGCATGCTGCGCACCGGCGGGGCATCGTGCACCGTGACATCAAGCCGTCGAACCTGATGCTCCGCCCCGACGGACGGGTCGCGGTGACCGATTTCGGCATCGCCCGCGCCGCGGCCCGCACCAAGCTCACCGCCCCGGACGCCGTGCTCGGGACCGCGCACTACATCGCCCCCGAGCAGGCCGAAGGCATCGCCACCGTGCCCGCGTCCGATCTGTACTCCCTCGGCGTCGTCTGCTACGAATTACTGACCGGCGAGCTGCCCTTCACCGGCGATTCGGTGCTGGAAATCGTGCTCAAGCACATCAGGGAGCCCGCGCCGGAGCTTCCCGCCGGCTTTCCGGACGCGGTACGGGCCTTCGTGTCCAGGGCGCTGGCCAAGCAGCCGGAGGACCGGTACCCCGACGCCGCGGTGATGGCCGCCGCTGCGCGACGGGCACTCGCCGGGCAGGCAGAGCCCGCACCCGTGCCCGCACCGGTTCCCGTGCCCGTGCCGGATCCCGCACCCGCGCCGGCGGCCAAGGCCGAGCCGCACACGCGGCGGGGCAGGACCATCGCCCTGTTTGTGCCCGGTGTGCTCGTGGTGGTCGTCAGCACGACGCTGTACATCGACCGCGGGGCCGCGCAGCCCGACGCGGCGCACACGCCCGGGCCGGGTCCGGTGGTGTCCATCGGGGCGCCCGGGGGCCCCGGCGCCGGCACGTCGCCGAGCGTCGGGCCGAGTGCGTCGGCGAGCCCCGGCGCTGTGCCGTCGCCCGGCGGCGCAGCCGGTGGCGCCGACCAGGCGCCGGGTACCGGCACGGGCCCCGGCCCGACCCAGGGGAACGCCGGCGGTTCCGGCGCCACCCCGTCCGCCAACGGTTCCGGTGGCCCCGGCAGCTCCGGAAACAAGCCGTCCGGCCCTCCGGCCACCAAGGCGCCCGCTGTCCCGCAAGGCTGTGGCGGCGACAACTGGGGCGCGATCACCAGCGTCGGCGACGGACTCAAGATCGGCCTCGCCGCCAGCAGCCCCGAGGGCGGCACAAAGGTGATCATGGGTGGCCACACCGAGTTCGGCTGGGTGCACACCACCCCCCAGTGGACCAAGTTCAACTCCTGCAGCATGAGCGGCCCCAGGCTCGGCAAGGGCTACCAGTCCTCGACTCCGCAGCTCATCCCCCAGTACGGCGCCGCCGACACGTCGTGGAAGCTGCTGACCGCCCCCACCGCAGGCGCGTACTACATCAAGGACTACTCGGGCAAGAAATGCCTGACCAATACCGGCGCGGGCCGGGAGCTGACCGTCACCGCCTGTACCCCGGGAAACAAGACCCAGCAGTGGTACGTCCCCTAGCTCGCTTCCGGGCGGTCGCCGGTCACTGCCCGGAGCGGCGGATGCCGAGCATGCGGTCCTTCAGGGCCGGGAACTGTTCGCGGGTCTCCGCCACCTTCGCCGGGTCGAGGTCCACCGTCAGGACCTGCTCGCCCGGTCCGGCCTCCGCCAGGACCTCGCCCCAGGGGTCGACCACCAGGCTGTGGCCGGCCTGCTGCACCCCCGCGTGAGTGCCGGCCGTACCGCAGGCCAGGACGTACGCCTGCTCCTCCACCGCACGGGCCCGGTTCAGCAGGGTCCAGTGGGACCGGCGGCGCTCGGGCCAGCCCGCCGAGACGACCAGGGTGGTGGCGCCGGAGTCGACCAGGCCGCGGAACAGCTCCGGGAAGCGCAGGTCGTAGCAGGTGGCCAGGCCCAGGGTCTGCTCGGGGAGCTCCACGACGGTCAGGGAGTCGCCGGCCGACATCAGCACGGCCTCGCCCTCGTCGAAGCCGAAGCGGTGGATCTTGCGGTAGGTGGCGGCGAGCTCGCCGGCCGGGGAGATGACCAGTGCCGTGTTGTAGAGCCGGCCGTCCCCCGCCCGCTCCACGATCGAGCCCGCATGCAGCCAGACCCCGGCGTCCCGGGCCGCCTTGGAGAGCTCGGCGTACGTCGGGCCGTCCAGCGGCTCGGCCTCCGTCTCGAACTGCTCGTACGCAAAGGCCCCCATCGGCCACAGTTCCGGCAGCACCACCAGGTCGGAGCCCTGCTGCTCGCGGACGAGCGCGGCGACTCGGGCCCGGCGGGAGGGGACCGATTCGGCGTCGTCCACGGCGATTTGGATGAGGGAGGCGCGCACGGTACCACCGTCCTGGCATTCAAGCCGTCAACTCGGGCCTACGATCGTCACACGAAAGCACTGCCGGGGTGCTCCTGGGCAGCGTAGCTTGGGAAATCAAGTCCACAACGCGCCACTGCGCCATTGAACCGCACGCGAGGGGTTCCGTTGACCGTCCTTCCCCATCCCAGCCTTCAGCCGTACGCCGATGCGTGGACCCACTCCATCGAGGCGATATCCGAGCTCGTCCAGCCGTTGCCGGAGGGCGAGTGGAACCGGGCGACGCCCTGCCCGGGCTGGTCGGTACGGGATGTGGTGTCCCATGTCATCGGGATCGAGTGCGAGATGCTCGGCGATCCGCGGCCGATCCACACGCTGCCGCGGGATCTGCGGCACGTGGTGGACGAGTTCACCCGGTACATGGAGGTACAGGTCGACGTGCGCCGGCACCACACGGCGCCGGAGATGACCTCGGAGCTGGAGTACACGCTCATCCGGCGGACCCGGCAGCTGCGGAACGAGAAGCGGGACCCCCAGACCATGGTTCGGGGACCGCTGGGCGAGCAGGTGACGCTGGAGCACGCGCTGCAGCTGCGCGCGTTCGACGTATGGATCCACGAGCAGGACCTGCGGACGGCGCTCGGCCGGCCCGGGAACCTGGACTCGCCGGGCGCGGTGGTGGTGCGGGACCTGCTGCTGGCGGGGCTGCCGAAGGTGGTGGCGAAGCGGGCGGGCGCGCCGGCGAATTCGGCGGTGGTGCTGGACGTGCACGGTCCGCTGGAGTTCATGCGGACGGTACGGGTGGACGCGGCGGGCCGCGGGACGGTGGACGGCACCCCGTCGCTGGGTCCGGCGGTGACGCTGGCCATGGACTGGGAGACGTACGTACGGCTGGCCGCGGGCCGGGTCCGGCCGGCGGCGGTGGCGGACCGGCTGAAGGTGGAGGGCGACCAGGAGCTGGCGGACGCGATCCTGGCGAACTTCGCGGTCACCCCGTAGGCCTGCTGGCTAGGTGATGGCCCGGGTCCGGGTGCCCTGGGGCGGGACGGCGGCGGCCGGGGCTCCGGGGCGGGTGGCTTCGCGGCGCAGTGCCGCACCGCGCAGGCGGAGGATCCGGCTCACGCCCAGCAGCTGGAGCACGAAGACGGTGGAGAACGCGATCCGGTAGTCGTCCCCCGTGACGTCGAGCAGGATGCCCACCGCCAGCAGGGTGGTCATCGAGGCGAGGAAGCCGCCCATATTGGTGATGCCGGAGGCGGTGCCCTGCCGGGCGGGCGGGTTGGCCGGCCGGGCGAAGTCGAAGCCGATCATCGAGGCCGGGCCGCAGGTGCCGAGCACCACGCACAGGGAGACCAGCAGCCACATCGGCGCCCGGTCCCCCGGGTAGCCGAGGGTGGCTCCCCACAGCAGGGCGGTCGCGCCGACCGTGCCCAGCGCGAGGGGGATCCGGGAGGACTGGCGGCGGCCGATGATCTGGCCGTAGAGCAGGCCGAAGACCATGTTGGAGGCGACCACCAGGGTCAGCAGGCCGCCGGCGGCGGAGCGGGTCAGCCCTTGCGCCTCCACCAGGAACGGCATGCCCCACAGCAGCAGGAACACCATGGCCGGGAACTGGGTGGTGAAGTGGACCCAGAGGCCGAGCCGGGTTCCGGGCTCCCGCCAGGACGCGGCGATCTGGGTGCGGACGAAGCCCCGGCCGCCGTGGGCGACCGGCTCCACCTCGTGACCGGCCGGCTGGTCGCGCAGGAACAGCACCAGCGGAACCAGGACGACCAGCCCCGCCACCGCGCTGCCCGCGAAGGCGGGGACCCAGCCGACGCCGTGCAGGACGGGGGCGAGGACGAGGGTGGAGACCAGGTTGCCGGCCATGCCGACGAGACCGGCGAGCTGGGCCATCAGCGGGCCCTGGCGGGCCGGGAACCAGCGGGTGCCGAGGCGGAGTACGGAGATGAAGGTCATCGCATCGCCGCAGCCGAGCAGGGCGCGGGCGGCCAGCGCCATCCCGTACGAGGGGGAGAGGGCGAAGCCGACCTGGCCGGCGGTGAAGAGGACCACGCCGAGGGTGAGGACCTTCTTGGTGCCGAGCCGGTCGACCATCAGGCCGACGGGTATCTGCATACCGGCGTAGACGAGCAGCTGGAGGAGGGAGAAGGTGGCAAGGGCGGAGGAGTTGACCTGGAATCGGTCGGCCGCGTCCAGACCGGCGACGCCCAGGCTGGTACGGAAGATGACGGCGACGAAGTACACGGCCACGCCGATGGACCAGACGGCGACGGCCTGCCGCCCCCCGGGCGGATCCTGCACGGCGCCGGCCGCCGCCGCGGGCTCGGCCTGGTCGGCCGGGCCCGCCGGGCCGGCCGGGGCGGTCATCGGGCGGTCCCTCGGGCCGGCGACTCGGCGTGGAAGCAGCGGTCGGCGGCGGGTGGCTGCTTCACTGCTGCGGAAGGCATGGACGCAGCATAGATACGTGTACGACACAACTCAGGCCCCGTCCATCATCCGGACGCCGACGCCGCACTGCATCGAAGGATGTACCGGCCACCCCGCACGGTTCCTCCGGCCGCACGACGTATCGGGATGCCGCCGCCGCGAGGCTGAAGGCATGGCTGATGCTGACGCTGACACTGCACGCCGGATCCCCCTGCTCGACGTCCTGCGCGGCACGGCGATCCTCGGCACCCTGATGACCAACGTCTGGGTCTTCGCGGCACCGGGCTCGGAGTGGGGCGTCCTCCAGGGCGGGCTGAACATGCCGGACCGGGTGAACCCCGAGTTCGTCTTCCGCTTCCTCGCCGACGGCAAGTTCCTCGCCCTGCTCACGATCCTGTTCGGGGTCGGCCTGGCCATCCAGTACGACTCCGCCGCCCGCCGGGGCCGCCCCTGGCCGGGCGGCTACTGGCGGCGGGCCGCCTTCCTCTTCCTCGAGGGCACCGTCCACTTCGTCCTGATCTTCGCCTGGGACGTGCTGATGGGGTACGCCGTCACCGCCCTGCTGGTGGCCTGGCTGCTGGCCCGCTCCGAGCGGGTGCGCCGGGTGGCCATGTGGACCGCGGCCGGGGTGCACCTGGCCCTGGTGGGCCTGGTCACCCTGGCCCTGACCACCACCTCGGACTCCGGCTCCGAGGTCTCCGCGCGGGCCGTGGATCTGTACGCCCGCGGCAGCTGGCCCGAGCAGATCTCCTTCCGCCTGGAGAACGCCGTCGCGCTGCGCATCGAGCCGGTCTTCTCCTTCGGCCTGCTGGTCTTCCTCTTCCTGCTCGGGGTCCGCCTCTACCGTGCCGGCGCCTTCGCCCCGGACGCGGCCGGCCGCCGATTGCGGGCCCGGCTGGCCGGGTGGGGCCTCGGCCTGGGGCTGCCGCTCAACCTCGCCACCGCCCTCGCCGGCCCGGATTGGTTCGCGCTGGGCCGCTACGCCGCCGCCCCGCTGGTCGCGCTCGGCTATCTCGGGCTGATCGGCTGGGCCCTGGACCGCCTGGCGGTGCCGGCCGCGGTCACCACCGGCCTGTCCTCCGTCGGCCGCACCGCCCTGTCCGGCTACGTGCTGCAGAACCTGCTCTGCATGCTGGCCTGCTACGGACTGGGGCTGGGCCTGGCGAGCCGGTTCGGGCCCGAGGCCGGGCCCTGGTGGGTGATGGGGCTGTGGGCCGCTGTCAGCGCCGTCCTCATGGCCGGCTCCACGCTCTGGCTGCGCCGGTTCGCGCGCGGCCCGCTGGAAGCCGTACAGCACCGGGCCCTGTCACCCCGGAACCGGAACCGCGCCCAGACCCAGACCCGGCCGGAGTCGCAGCCCGAAGCAGATTGCGGAATAGCAAAGACACCTTGATCCCGTACATCCATCCGGATCCACCGAGCGTCTTCTGTCCGGGCCGCCACCGCAGGCAGGCCCGGACAGATCCGATTTCGCGAACTCGGGGGATTCCTCTTGAAATTCGGCAAAACCGGCTTTTCGCGCGCCCGTCGCGCCGTGCTCGTGGCCGCCGCCACCGGCGCGCTGCTGACCGCCACCCCGCTCGCCGCCGGCGCGTCCGCCGCCAACCCGCCCGGCTGGCCGACCGTGACCGCCAAGGGCGCGTTCCTGCTGGACAACGCCAACGGCGTCGGCCAGTTCGCCAAGGCCGCCGACACCCGTCGCCCGATGGCCAGCACCACCAAGATCATGACGGCCTATGTGGTGCTCTCGCAGCCCAACCTGGACCTGGCCCGCAAGATCACGGTCCAGAAGGCGTACCCGGACTACGTCACGCAGGTCGGCGCGAGCAGCGCGTACCTGTTCGTCGGCGACAAGATCACGACGTACGGCATGCTCAACGCGATGATGGGTCCGTCGGGCTGCGATGCCGCCTACGCGCTCGCCGACACCTACGGCAAGGGCACCAGCCGCGCCGCCCGCACCGCCGACTTCATCGCCCAGATGAACGCGAAGGCGAAGGCCCTCGGCCTGACGAACACCAAGTTCGACTCCTTCGACGGCAACTCGCCCAACAACAGCGCGGGCAACTACACGACCCCGCGCGACCTCTCCAAGCTCGCCCAGTCCGCCATGAAGAACGTCGAGTTCAAGAAGCTCGTGGGGCGGACCACGATGAACGCGACCGCCACCGCCGCCAACGGCAACCCCCGCAAGTACAGCTGGCCGAACTCCAACCAGCTGATCGGCGCCTACAACGGTGCGATCGGTGTCAAGACCGGCACCAACACCCCGGCCGGGCCCTGCCTGGTCTTCGCCGCCACCCGCAACGGCAAGACGGTGATCGGTGTGGTGCTCGGCTCGACCTCGGTCACCAGCCGGTACGACGACGCCAAGAAGATCATGGACTACAGCCTGGGCCCGGTGCCCAAGACCCTCCGGTCCGGCCCCGAGCTCCGCGAGCTCCCGGCGGGCGCGAACCGCGACTAGTCGCGGCACCCTGCACAACGCACAGCTGCCGTGCCCCGGGCCAAAGGCCCGGGGCACGGGCACGGCGCCCCCCAGAGCGCACATCACCCGATGACCGCGCCCTCGTGCCACCCCCCGTTCCCGTCCCGCCACCAGTGCTGCACCTGCCGGTCGGCCCGCAGCACGAACACCTCCAGGTGGAAGCCGAAGCTGCCCTGCAGCATCCCGGTCACGGCCAGCGCGTCCCGCCCGAAGACCGCGCTCCGGGTCCAGCCGGAGCCGCTCGCGTTCCCCCGCCACCAGTGCTCGACCCGCCCCTCCTCCGTCACCGCGCACAGCTCGTAGTTCCCGGCGGTGGCCTCGTCCCGGGCGTCGTACTGGGCCTCGATCAGGCAGGGCGCGGCACCGATCCCGCTGCCGAAGATCTCCCCCGGCCGCCATACAAAGCCGGCCGCGTCGTCCCGCCACCACCGCTGCATCCGGCCGTCCGTACGGGCGGCAACCAGGTCGAGCCGGCGGTCGCGGGTCTGCACCAGCGCGGGCCCGTAGTGTGCGATCCCGGAGCCGAAGCAGCCGCCGTCGTTCCACGACCAGGGCGAGCCGTTGATCCGCCACCAGTGTCGCAGCCGGCCGTCGGCGGTCCGCACCACCACCTCGAAGTTGCCCGGCTTGCCGTAGTCGCTCTGGATGAAGGCGGGCGTGGAGCCGGCCGCCGCGTCGCCGTCGGCCCCGAAGAGCCCGCCGTCGCGCCAGGTGCCGGCGGACTGCTCGTAGTACCAGTGCCGCAGCCGCCCGCCTGGGGTGACGTGCAGGGATTCCATATTGCGGTTGTAGGTGGTCCCGGTGAAGGCGGGCAGGCCGGCGGCGTCGCTGCCGAACTCCGCCGAGGGCGACCACCGGTGGGGCGGGTCGCCGTTGCGCCACCAGTGCCGGAGTCGGCCGTCGGCGGTGGTGAGGAGCAGCTCGAAGTTGCGGTGCGCGCGGCCGTTTCCGCTCTCGTAGACGTTGCCGGTGTGCAGCCGCCGCTTGCTCCACGGGTCGACATTGGTGTGGCGCAGGCCGCACTTGGCCCAGTGGTCGATCCGGGCCTCGCCGTAGCCGATCCGGCCGAATCCCCCGACGTGGTGGCCGGGGCCCCAGGAGTTCCGGAAGATCCAGCAGCCGGCCGCGTCGTCGTAGCCGACGATCAGGAGGCAGTGGCCGCCGGCTCGGCGGTCGGTGGTCCGGCGGTACACCCCGGCGCCGAGCCCGAAGAAGTCCTCGTACACGTCGAGGCAGGCGGTGAGCGGGCCGACCGTGTCCAGCCAGACCTTCTGCTGCTCCACGTCGCCCAGCCGGACGTAGTCGGTGATCCGGACGGTCCGGCCGGAGCGGTCCCAGCTGGGCGGGTAGGCGGCCCGCCAGCCGTCGAGCCGTTCGGCGGGCAGCCCGGCGGGGGGCTCCACGGGCGGATGGCAGTCCGGATCGGCGATGCCCCCGTTGTCCCGGATCCAGTCGAGGGCCTCCTCCGGGCTGCCCAGCTGCCCGCAGGCGGCCCGCATGCCGTCGTGCAGATCGCCCTCGGCGCGCTCGGCCCACACATGGTGCTCGATCCGAGCCATCGACTCGACCAGCCCGGCCGCGGCGAAGGCCCAGCCGGAACTGCACGGCCCCTGGTCCTTCACCCGGGTGATCCACGGCCATCCCCAGCGGCTGCGCCAGTCGACGGCGGCCGGCCGGGGCGCGGCGGCCTGTGCCTTGCGGTCGGCGAGCAGCCCGTGGGCGGCCCGCCGCCGGGTGAGGTGCGGGTTGCCGCTCTCCCGTCCGACCAGCCCCCGCAGGTCGACGGTGCCGGCCTCGGCGGCGGTGGTCGGCCGGGCGTCCGGGTCCAGCCCGAGCGGTGCGCGCGGCACCGGGTCCTCGTCGGACAGCCGCTCGCTGACGGACCACGGCGCCCCGTGCTCCACCACCTGGGCCCGCAGCTCCCCCGCGAGCTGCACCGGCCGGTCGTACTCCTCCGGCATTCCGGCTCCCCCCTTGAACCGTACGGATGCCAAGCCGTGAGCGTCCATCCGCCCGGACGGTCCGTCAAGGGGGTCATCCGGCCGTCGGCGCGGTCGACTTCGGGTAGTCGGCGGCGGCCTGACCGGGACGGTCGACGCGGCCCGGACCGCCGCCTAGGGTCGCCCCCATGACGACCGTTGCCCTGAACGATGCCGTACGGAAGCTGCTGGACGCCCCGCACCCGGCCGTCCTGTCCACCCTCAACCCCGATGGCAGCCCGCAGACTTCAGTGGTCTGGGTGAGCCGCGACGGCGAGGACGTACTCGTCTCGACCGAGCAGGGGCGCCGCAAGGCGCAGAACATCGCTCGCGACCCGCGGGTCAGCGTGACCGTTTTCGACCTGTCCAACCCCTTCCTCTACGCCGAGTTGCGCGGCGAGGCGACCGTCACGGAGGACACCGACCGCACGGTCGTCCACCGCATCGCCGCCGAGTACCTCGGGCCGGACGGCGGCAAGGGCTTCGTGGCATCGCTGCCGGCGGAGCCCCGGGTCGTCGTACGGATCACCCCGCGCCGGATCCTGGGCAACGCGGCGTCCGCCTGAAGCTCAAGGGAGTTCTCGGCGGGCCCGGAGCCAGGCGTCGGCGGTCGCGGCCAGCGGGTCCCCCGCCGCGAGGTGCGGCCGGACGGCGTCCAGCGAGGCCGTGAGGAGCTTCAGGTGCCGCAGGCGCAGGATCCGCTCCGGCTCCAAGTCCCGCCAGACCCGTCCGTCCCGGAGCGCCTCGTCCGGGCCGATGCCGGCCCGGTCCAGCACGAAGCAGCACAGCCCGGCCGGGTCCCGCAGCCCGTCGCCGGTGCCGGGCTCGGGGCCGAGGTACCGGATCAGGTAGGCCCGCACCTGCGCCGAGTCGATCGCCGCCACCAGAGGAGCCAGGCCCATCCGCTCGATGGCGGCGAGCTGGACCCGGGCCCAGCGGATCCGGTCGGCCTGCGGCAACCGGTCGTCCTGCATGCTCGCGTTGCCCAGGGCGCGGAGGGTGTACAGATCCTGCCCCTCGGCGGGCGGGGTGCCGTCCGCCAGCCAGAACTCGGCGTCGGCCAGGCTCAGCGCACCCACGGGGATGGAGCTGATCACCTGGAACGGGCCGAGCAGCGGCACGACCGCGCCGCCCAGGTGCACCTTCGCCGAATGACCGCCATCAAGAAAGGCGCGTTCCCGCCCGTACCACTCGATCCGCCGCAGCACGACTCTGGATCCGGCGGCGGCATACACCTGCCCGGTCCGCGCGATTCCACCCACACAGCGCACGATGCACACCCCACCGGCCCCGTCGGCTTCCTCGACGGAGGACACCAGCAACTTGGCGATACCCATCCCGCTCCCCCCCTTCCGGGCGGGAGCCTAGACCGTGCGAGCACTAGGCAGCTTCCTCCCCACCGGTGCGGCAGTCGCCGCACCGGCCCGGGGCCGGCGCGCGGAAGCCCCGGTCGCAGTGGTCGCAGTTCTGCATGGGGTCGGGCGGTACGAAGGGTGCGGCGCGGGGGCTCGGAGGCAGGCCAGGCGGGAGCTGGACGGTAAGGCGGTGGGCAATCAGACCGGCGGGATTGCGGGGCTGTGGCAACAGGTTCGCGGTGAGGGCCACGGTCACGGCATCGGCGGTGGCGCCGCGCTCGAACCATGCCTCGACGCCGGGCGCGAGCCACTCGATGTCCCGCGCGCCGAGCAACAGCCGGGGGTCGACGCGACGCAACCTGGCCAGCAGCCCCTCGGCGGCGCGCCGCCGGGCCGGGTTGTGAGGCCCGTCAGGCTTCGGCAGACCGCCGCCCGCCCGAGGCGCGGAAGCCCCGGGCCCCGGCACCGACTCCTTGCCCGGCGGTGGCGGCTCGCCCTCCGGCCCCGGGCCGGGCTCCGGCTCCGGCTCAGGCCGGGGCTCGAGCCGGGGCTCCGGCTCCGGCTCAGGCCGGGGCTCCGGCCGGGGCGGGGGCTCCGTCTCCGTCACCGTCTCGGGCAGGACTCCCGGCCGGTTGTAGGACACGGTCCGAGTCACCACCCGCCCGTCGTCCAGCCGCACCCGGCTCCGCTCCAGATACCCGTACGCCTCCAACTCCCGCAGCGCCCGGGCGATCCGGTACTCGGTCTCGGGGCACCGGGCGGCCAGGTCCTTGATGCCGATGCGGGCCCCGGTGGGCAGCGACTGGATGTAGAGCGCGAGCCCCCTCGCCATGAGCGACAGTTCGGGGTGCTGGGCGAGGTGGTTTCCGACGACGGTGAAGCGGCTCGTGTGCTTCACGTTGACGTGGATGACACCGGATCGGGGGGTCCTGTCGCGAAGACGGGACGAGGCGCGCGCGAGCACGCTAGGCTTCGAAACATCCATCGGGAAGCGGCTTACTTCCTAGTTGGCCAGGCCCTCGCCGGGATCGCTAGTCCCGTCGGGGGCCGACGCATGTCTGGGTCGGTCGCGCCGAGCATATGCCAGCCAACCCCCGCCGAATCCAGCCCAGTTGACCCAATTCACCCATGCGAGCGACACGCCCCGCCCGGGAGGCTGGAGGGGTCTGGCAGAGGTCCTTTCCCCCGTCCTTTACTTACTTGACCACCCACCCCACCGCATCGCGAAAACCCACCCCGCGGTCCCGCCCGCACGTCCACGCACCAACTCAGACCTCCGAGAGGCGGTCTTCCGCGTCCCATCACATCCCGGCACTGATCAGAGCGGGTAGTCGTTGTGCCAGGGAGCGTCGAGATCGTCGGGATCGACCCCAAGGCCGAGAAGAACCTGATCGACTTCGTCGACCGTCCGAACCGTTCCCAGTCTCCGCCTCGCAATGGATTCCTCGCCAAAGCATTCGCTGTCGCCAGCTAGCCCTTCGGGAATCTCCACCGTGAAGACCATGAATCCGTCATCCACGGGATAGACGGCCACCCAGGCCACGTTCTCCGGATCCTTCGCCGGAATCCGCGCCGTGACACCCGCCTTGGCCATCGTCAAACGGTTCGCCACCTGCATGCGCATCTCATCATCCTCCTCTTCCCGTCGAACCCCCCAGGCGTCTGGAATCCGGCCGGCAGAGTCGGCCGTGCCGAGCACCCCGGACCGGAGCATGTCCCCGAGGTCGAGTCCGCTGGGATTCCCTTGACCGGGACGTACGGTGAATACGACGGTCACGATTGCCTCCCCCTACACCTCGCCCCACCCATGCCTGCACTGCCGGTGGTCTAGCCATTGAGAATGTCATCGACATAGTCCGACAGACCGGGCGGCAGGGATTCCGACTCGAGGCTCCTCACATACGACACCGCATCATCGTCGGCCAGATCCCCGAGCTGGATGATCGCGTTGAGCTGGGCCTCAAGGGCAATGGCATCGCTCTCACACGCGGCAGCGATCGCCAACACCCCGGTGAGGATCCTGCCGTCAGTGGACGTGTAGAGACGGATCCAGTCGGTGAGCTCGTCCGCACCGCGCGCTCGCCGCTGTGGATCGTCCGCAACCAGCTTCCGAATCAGCTGGAGCAACTCTTCGGGCCGCATGCCCGCACCCCTCAACATGAGCGGATCACGGTGCCACTGCCCGAAAGTCGCCGGCCAATTCCTCGGCGGCAAGCAGCACCGACTCCGCAAGTGCGCCCGGGCTGAGCACCGCCACCGGACCGCTCGGGCCGGTAGCACTGACGCCCTTCCGGGTCACCCGGAACATCAGACCGAACAAGGTGTCGATTCCGACGAAGGAAACGGTCTTCGCCTGGCATTTCAGCAGCGGCCGGAGGTTGTCGAGAAGGAGCGTCACAGACAAATAGATCATCATCCCCTGATCGGGGGTTCTGCCAACAGAACTAGCCGTTCCGAGTGTTCCGGACCAATGCATGTCTCCGAGGTCGAACCCGTTGGGTTCTCCCCGCCCTGGACGTACGGAGAATCTAACAATCATGACATGTAGCTGACCCCTGCAGGAAAAGGGCATGAAATGCCGATTTCCCATCATTCCCAGAGCCTGTCCCCGACTCTGATTCTGATCTGCTGGTCCCGGTCGCTGAAATCGGCAACGACACCTTCGACGAGTTCCCCGACCTCCGGAAGTGGTGTTACAGAATTCGATGCGGCCTGCGGCAGATACGAAACAATGTCCATAAATACCTTCAGCTGAGGCTCCCCTTCAACCCCAAGGAAAACCCCGAAGGGGAATCGAGCCTGGACCCTGCCGGTCAATTGCGACCCAATGGGGTGGGCCTGCTTGACTGCTTCCCACATCGCCTCATTCATCACTTGTGCCGCTTTCGCCAATACTGGTTCAGATCCTCCACGACCGAGTTGGGTATCTCAAGTTCCGTAAGTGGCCCACCTTCGTATGAGCGTTCATATTTCTGATACTGCGCTAGGTACTCCGCTACCGGAATCCTGACCTCGATCACCCCTTCACCATAGTGTTTTGCGTAGACATCAGCGAGTTCTCGTTGCTTGGCAAAATACACCAGCCCGTTCAGGTAGGGATCGTCCTGACCTCCGGGGAAATTCTCCTTCAGGAACCCTAGTAGTTCCTGCGTTTCTCCCTGGTTCCTCTGAGGGGCCTTGTAGATGGGCACCGTATCGCCGTCTTCTTCCGGACACCCATGTGGAGCAAGGCCGAGCGGGTCGGACCAGGTGTGCGGGTTGTCGACGTACGTGGACGGGTTGGGGGATGGGGCCAGGCCCAAGGGGTCTGGGGTGAGGTAGCGGGCGGTTTCCGGGTCGTAGGTGCGGAAGTAGTTGTGGTGGAGGCCCGTTTCGGGGTCGTAGTACTGGCCCGGGAAGCGGAGGGGGGTGTACGCCGTGGCGTCACGGTTCCAACTGGTGGTGCCCCACAGGGTGGTGCGGGTGTGCCAGGCGATCGTGCCGTCTTCGGCGACCAGTTCCTTCGGGGTGCCGATCAGGTCGGTGACGATCGCGAAGAAGCGTTCGTCGATGCCGTTGGACTCGGTCTGGGTGAGCGGGTGCAGGCCGTTGTGGGTCCAGGTGAGGCTGACCTGGTCGGTGGTCTCCTCGCAGAGGGTTGTGCCGTCCCACGTGAAGTGGGTTGTCTCCGCGATCTCGCCGGACGGGGACAGGCGGTGCTTGGCTATTCGGCGGCCCAAGGGGTCGTGGATATAGCGCCAGACCGTGCCGTCCGGGGTGGTGACCCCGCTGAGCTGGTCTTCCGCGTTCCACTCGTACAGCCAGGTCTCCGGCTTGCGGGACAGGCGGGTCTTCTGGCGGAGGGTGGTGCGGCCGAGGGCGTCGTGTTCGTAGCGGACCGAGCCGGCCCGGGTGATGCGGGTGCCCGCGTATTCGCGGGTGCCCTGGGCGTCGGCGCCCGGGTGTTTGGTCGGCCAAGACGCGGAGAGCTGGTTGCCCGCCGCGTCGTACGCGTACTGCTCCGACCAGGACGGCGACGACACCGCCGTGACGCGGGAGGCCGCGTCCAGGGTGAACGTGCGGTGACCTGACAGCAGGTCGTCCAGCTCCGTGAGGGCCCCGTCTGCGCGGTAGGCGTAGCCGCGGCGTTGGAGGGTGCGGCCGTCCTGGCCGGTCAGGTGCTGGGACGTGAGGCGGCCCGCCTCGTCGTAGGCGTGGGTGAGGGTGACGGTCGAGCCGAGGGTGCGGGTCAGTTCCTGGCCGGCCGCGTCCCGGTCGAACGTCAGAGTGCGGCCCGAAGTGGTGAGGGCGCTGCGGCGGCCGGCCGCGTCGTACGTCCACACCAGGTGGGCGCCGGAGGGCGTGGTGCGCTCCCTGCGCCGGCCCAGCGCGTCGTACCCGTAGCGGACCGTACGGCCGTTGACCGTCTCGGAGACCAGCCGGCCGTTGCGGTCGCGGAGCAGGGTGACCGTCGCATCCGGGGACTGGGCCCGAGCCAGCTGGTCCGCCGTGTCGTACTCGAACGTGGTCACGCCGTCCGCTGTGGTCTTGCGGACGACCTGGCCGAGGACGTTGTGCTCGTAGGACGTGCTGAGGCCGAGCGCATTGGTGCGGGAGGTCAGGCGGCCCGCCGGGTCATGGGCGTAGGTGAGGGTGCGGGCATCGAAGTCCGTCTCGGTGGTCAGTCGGCCGGCCGGGTCGTACGCGTACGTCCAGGCCAGGCCCGCAGGGTTGGTGACCGAAGTGAGGCGGAGTTCCGCGTCGTGGGTGAACTCGTACCGGACGCCATCCGGGCCCGTGCGGGCCTTGAGGAGGTCGAAGTCCCCGTACGCGCTCGTGGTCACCCCGCCGGCGCGGTCGGTGTGCGTGAGGCAGTTGCCCTCGCCGTCGAAAATCCAGGATTCCACCGCGCCGTCCGGGTGCCACCGGTGTGCCAGGCGGCCTTCCACCGTCCAGCTCAAGCTGGTCGTACGTCCGAGGGGGTCGGTCAGGGTGACCGGGCGGCCGAAACCGTCGCGGGTGCAGGCCGTGGCGGCACCCAGCGGGTCCGTCGAGGAGACGGGCAGCCCGGCCGCGTCGGAGGTGATCCGGGTCACCGCGCCCAGGGCGTCCGTCACGGAGGTGAGGTGGCCCAGGACGTCGTACCCGAAGCGCGTGGTGGCACCGGTGGACGTGGTCAGGGAGGTGCGATTGCCGCGTTCGTCGAAGGTCTGTCGCAGGACCGTGCCATCCGGGCGGACGACCTTCACCGGGAGGCCGAGGGCGTTGTATTCCGCCCGGCTGGAGCGGCCGTCCGGGCGGGTCGCCGAGACCAGGCGGCCTTCCTCGTCGTACGAGCATGAGGTCGTGTGGCCCAGTGGGTCCGTGCGGATCAGGAGCCGGCCGTGGCGGTCGTACGTGAAGCGGGTCGTCGCGCCCAAGGGGTCCGTTTCCGCGATGACGCGGTAGCGGTGGTCGATCAGATAGCGGGTGGTGTGGCCTGCGGAGGTCGTGACCGTCGTGGTGCTGTGGCCGGTGGACGGGTCCGGGTCGGAGTAGTCGATGGTGATGGCCAGGTGGCCGGCCGCGCCGCCCTCCGCGATGCAGCGGTTCCGGTCGTCGTAGGCGTAGTCGTAGCGGCTGTTGTTCGTGTCCGTCCAGGACGTGATGCGGGCGCAGTCGTCGTACGTGAAGCGGAGGGGACGTTCCGAGGAGTTCACCACCTCCGTGAGGTGGCCGTCCGTGTAGCCGTACGCGAGGATGCGCGGGCCGCCGGTCAGGTGGAGGCCTGTGATCCGGCCCTCCGAGACGTCGAACCGGAGCTGGTAGCCGCCGCTGTGGGTGAGGGCGAGCGGGATGCCGGACTCGTCGTGGTCGAAGGTGATCGTATTGCCGTTGCGATCCGAGATCGCGTCGATGCGGCCCTCGGGCGTGAAGTGGCGGGTGTGCCCGGTATCCGGGTCGAGGAGGGAGTAGGTGCCGTCCGGCATGCGCGACAGGCGGCGCCGGAGGCTGCCGGTCAGGGGGAGCACCGGGAGGCCCGGTGCCGGGTGGGGGTAGGTGAGGAGCAGGCCGTCCTCCGCCACGAACACGATGCCCTCGGCGTCGATCTCCAGGTGCTGGTCGACCGTGGAGGACCAGGACGGGCCGAACCAGCGGCCGGCCGTGTACCCGGATTCCGCCCGTCGGGTGAACACCAGCGGCAGGGTGCCGGGGAGGAGGACGTCCGTCTGCGGCAGGTACATCCGGCCGGTGGCCAGGTCGACCGGGTCGGTGCCCTTGCTGGTCTTGTCCGAGTCGGGCTTGTCTGCCGCGTCCGGGCCGTTCTTGTCGACCGAGGTGCGGCCGTTGCCGGCGGCGTCGTCCCCGATCCTGGCGGCCGTGCCGCCCTTCTTCGCCGCGCCCGCGCCCTTGGTGCCGAGCAGCTCGGGCAGGAGCTTGCCGAGGCCCTCACCCGGGTCCTTCATGAACTCGTCGAGGAGCGTCTTCCCGGTCCCCAACGGATCGTTCACGACGGTCACCAGCCCCGCCGCCGTCGAGTTGAGGTTGGTCAGGTACTCGTCCGGGTTCGCGAGGTTGTAGGGGTCGGACGGGTTGAGAGACCGGCCGAAATTGACCAGCCCGCCCGTGCCCTTGAGGAGGCCGCCGATCAGGTGGTCCTTGGCGATGTCCGTGTACGCCAGGCCGTCCGCGAGCTGCTCCCCGTACGAGGGCTTGGCCGGGGCCGTGTCGCGGGCGGCGCGGATCGCCGTACGGGCCGTCTCGGCCATGTCGTTGCGCTGGCGGCGGGCGGAGTCCAGCTTGTCCTGCGCCGCGGAGGCCTTCGCCTTGCCGGGGTCGGTGAAGGTGCCGGGGCGGGGCGGCAGGGGGTCCTTGCGGGCCTTGACGGCCTCGTTGTAGGTGTCGACGTTTTTGTTGTGGGCGTCGACGGCGTCCTGCGACGCCTTGCGCGCCGCCTTGTACTCGTCGAGGGCCTCCCGGGCCTGGCCCTGGGCCCACTCCACCGTTTCGGCGAACCGGGTGAGCGCGTCGGCGGCCTTCTCGCAGGCCTCGGCCGCCTTGAACCACTTGGGCGGCTCCTTGGCCACGGATTCCCGGAAGGCGTCGGCCGACTTCCCCTTCAGGCCGTCGCCCTGGAGGCCCTTGAGGCCGTTGCCGACCGAGGTGAAGGAGGTCTGGAAGTCGGTCAAGTGGGCTGCCTGGGCACGGATCTTGGAGGCGGATCCGTAGACCAGCCGCTTCGGGTCCTCGGTCTGGCCCAGTTCCAGCTCGGCGACGTCCGCGCCCAGCCGGTTGGCGGCGGAGCGGCTCTTGTCGCGGATCCAGTCGCCGCCTCCGTCCCAGCCGACCTTCTCGGCCGCGCGGGCGGTCTTGTCGCCGGCCCATTCGACCAAATCGCCGACGTCTTCGGCCCGGTCCTCGGCAAAGTCCTCGATCGGATCGGGTATGTAGTCGCGGAAGCCCATCAGCGGTCACCCCCCTGCGCCTGGTCCCGCGCCTGATCCAGGAGGTCCTTGAGGGAGCCGACCCGGCCGCTGTCCGTGAGCTTCTCGCCGGTGTCCTCCCAGGTGTTGCCCATCTCGTCGAAGGCCTTGCCGAAGCTCTCCCGGCTCCAATCGGGCTTGTAGACCTCCCACGGCGGCCGGATGAACTCGCCCCAGGGCTTCTTCTCGATCTCGTCCTCGTCGGCATACGGGTTGCCGTACAGGGAGTTGACGAACACCTTCAGGGCACCGTGCTGGTACTGATCTTCCTCCCAGAGGGTGCCGGCGGCGATGCCGAGTCGGGATGCGAGGCCGCTCGCGTCCTGGACGAGGGCTCGTACGCCCCACTCCCAGCGCTCGCAGAAGTCCTCGAAGTCGGTTGCCAGGCCCGGGTGTCCGGTTTCCATTCCGGTCATGGCCAGGTCGCTGAAACCGGCCCCCAGCGAGGCACCTCCGGCGTCAGCCCCGGACTCGCGCAACTCCGCGATGGCGGAACGCAGGCCGTCCTGAATGCCCTTGACCGCCTGCGCGGATATCTCCAGCTCGCCGTCGCCGCTCATCGGCCTTCCCCTCTTGCCCGATGCGATCAGTCGGCTGATCACATGATCAGACGACCGTAACCGGTGGGTGGGGGAGAGTTCCACGCGCAAATGCGCCTTCGCCCCCGGCCAAGAAGGCCGGGGGCGAAGGCGCGTTGGCAGTCCGTCAGGACGTCAGGACGTCAGGACCAGGTGATCAGGCGCTTCGGGTGTTCCAGGACCGCCGCGATGTCCGCGAGGAACTTGGAGCCGAGTTCGCCGTCGATCAGGCGGTGGTCGAAGGACAGGGCCAGGGTGGTGACCTGACGGGGCTTCACCTTGCCCTTGTGGACCCACGGCTGGAGCTTGATCGCGCCGACCGCGAGGATCGCGGACTCGCCGGGGTTCAGGATGGGCGTACCGGTGTCGACGCCGAAGACGCCGACGTTGGTGATGGTGAGGGTGCCGCCCTGCATGTCGGCCGGGGAGGTCTTGCCGTCCCGGGCCGTCACGACCAGGTCGGAGAGGGCCTGGGAGAGCTCGGGCAGCGTCTTGGCGTGCGCGTCCTTGATGTTGGGGACGATCAGCCCGCGCGGGGTCGCCGCGGCGATCCCGAGGTTGACGTAGTGCTTGAGCACGATCTCCTGGGCCGCCTCGTCCCAGGACGCGTTGACGTCCGGGTTGCGGCGGATCGCGACCAGGACCGCCTTGGCGATGAGCAGGAGCGGGTTGATGCGGAGCCCGGCGAGGTCCGGGTCCTGCTTGAGCTCCTGTACGAGCTTCATCGTGCGGGTCACGTCGAACGTGATGAACTCGGTGACGTGCGGGGCGGTGAACGCGGAGCCCACCATCGCCTGGGCGGTGACCTTGCGGACGCCCTTGACCGGGATACGGGTCTCGCGGGCGCCGGCCGGAACCGGAGCCGCCGCCTCAGCTGCCACCTGTGCCGGAGCCGGGGCCTGTGCCGGCGCCTGGGCCGCAGCGGCCGTGCCATTCCGGCTCGCGGGGACGGCCGGGGCGGCTGCGGCTGCCGCCGCCGCGTGCACGTCCTCACGGGTCACGATGCCGCCCTCGCCGGTGGGGACCACCAGCGCCAGGTCGATACCGAGGTCCTTGGCGAGCTTGCGCACCGGCGGCTTGGCGAGCGGGCGCTCGCCGGACACGGTCCCGGCGCCGTTCAGCACCGCGGCGGGGGCCGGCGCGAGCGCCGCTCCGGCCGGGGCCGGGGTGGCGGCGGGTGCGGCGGCGGCGAAGCCGGCCTGGGCGGGCTGACCCGTCACGGCCGCGGGCGAGCCCGCCTTGCGCGGGCGCCGCTTGGTCGAGCCCTGCGAGACGCCGTAGCCGACCAGCACGGGCTGGCGGGCCGGGGCGGCCGGCTCCTCGGCCTCGGCCGGAGCCTCGGCAACAACCGGAGCCTCGGCAACCGGAGCCGCGGCCACGGCCACAGCCTCGGCCGCGCCGTCAGCGCCCACCGCCACCGAGATGATCACCTGGCCGACATCGACCGTGGTGCCCTCGGCGAACCGCAGCTCGTGGACCACGCCGTCGAACGGGATGGGCAGCTCCACCGCCGCCTTCGCCGTCTCGACCTCGCAGACGACCTGGCCGTCGGTGACCGTGTCGCCCGGCTGGACGTACCACTTGAGGATTTCGGCCTCGGTGAGGCCCTCGCCCACATCGGGCATCTTGAATTCGCGGATCGTCACAGCGGATCTCCTCAGAACGCCAGCGAGCGGTCGACGGCGTCGAGCACGCGGTCCAGGCCCGGCAGGTACTCGTCCTCCAGGCGGGCCGGCGGGTAGGGAGCGTGGAAGCCGCCGACTCGCAGCACCGGCGCCTCCAGGTGGTAGAAGCACCGCTCCGTGATGCGAGCGGCGATCTCCGAACCCATGCCCAGGAAGACCGGGGCCTCGTGGACCACGACCAGCCGCCGGGTCTTCTCCACCGACCGCTGCAGTCCGTCGAAGTCGACCGGGGACATCGAGCGCAGGTCCACGACCTCGACCGACTTGCCCTCCTCGGCCGCCGCGGCAGCCGCCTCCAGGCAGACCTTCACCATCGGACCGTACGCGGCCAGGGTGATGTCCGTACCCGCCAGGGCCACCCGGGCCTCGTGCAGGGCGCCGGGAATCGCCTCGACGTCGACCTCGCCCTTGTCCCAGTAGCGCCGCTTCGGCTCGAAGAAGATCACCGGGTCGTCGCTCTGGATCGCCTGCTGGAGCATCCAGTACGCGTCGCTCGGCGTGCTCGGCGAGACCACTTTCAGGCCCGGCACGTGCGCGAACAGGGCCTCCGGCGACTCGCTGTGGTGCTCCACCGCGCCGATGCCGCCCGCGTACGGGATGCGGATGACGACCGGCATCTTGACCTTGCCCAGCGCCCGCGCGTGCATCTTCGCCAGCTGCGTGACGATCTGGTCGTACGCCGGGAAGACGAACCCGTCGAACTGGATCTCCACGACCGGCCGGTACCCGCGCAGGGCCAGGCCGATGGCGGTGCCGACGATGCCCGACTCGGCGAGCGGGGTGTCGATGACCCGCTCCTCGCCGAAGTCCTTCTGCAGGCCGTCGGTGATCCGGAAGACACCGCCCAGCTTGCCGACGTCCTCACCCATGATCAGGACCTTGGGGTCCGTCTCCAGGGCCTTGCGCAGCGACTCGTTGAGCGCCTTCGCGATCGACATCTTCTCGACAGTCATGATCAGTGCCCTTCCTCGAACGACGCGAGGTAGGCCGCGAACTGGGCGCGCTCCTCGTCCACCAGCGCATGCCCGTCCGCGTAGACGTTCTCGAAGATCGCCATCGTGTCCGGGTCGGGCATCGCGCGCACGACCTCGCGCACCCGCTTGCCCAGCTGCTCGCTCTCCACCTCCAGCGCGGCGAAGAACTCCTCGTCGGCGTCACCGCTGGCGAGCAGGTGCGCCTTCAGGCGCTCGATCGGGTCCTTCGCCTCCCAGGCCGCCCGCTCCTCGTCCCGCCGGTACCGGGTCGGGTCGTCGGAGGTGGTGTGGGCACCCATCCGGTAGGTGAAGGCCTCGATCAGGGTCGGACCGTCGCCGCGGCGGGCCCGCTCCAGGGCCCAGCGGGTCACGGCCAGGCAGGCGAGGACGTCGTTGCCGTCCACCCGGACGCCCGGGAAGCCGAAGCCGGCGGCCCGCTGGTAGAGCGGTACGCGCATCTGGCGCTCGGTGGGCTCGGAGATCGCCCACTGGTTGTTCTGGCAGAAGAACACCACGGGGGCGTTGTAGACCGCCGAGAAGGTGAATGCCTCGTTGACGTCGCCCTGGCTGGACGCTCCGTCGCCGAAGTACGCGATGACCGCGGAATCCGCGCCGTCCTTGGCCACACCCATTGCATAGCCGGTGGCGTGCAGGGTCTGCGAGCCGATGACGATCGTGTACAGGTGGAAATTGTTGACCGTGGGGTCCCAGCCGCCGTGGTTCACACCGCGGAACATGCCCAGCAGGTTGGTCGGGTCGACCCCGCGGCACCAGGCAACGCCGTGCTCGCGGTAGGTCGGGAAGATGTAGTCGTCGTCGCGCAGCGCCCGTCCGGAGCCGATCTGGGCGGCTTCCTGGCCGAGCAGCGAGGCCCACAGGCCGAGCTCGCCCTGGCGCTGCAGGGCGGTCGCCTCCCCGTCGAAGCGGCGGGTCAGGAGCATGTCGCGGTAGAGCCCGCGCAGGTCCTCGGCGGTGATGTCGGAGACGTAGGAGAGAAACTCCGCGTTCTGCGCGTTCTCGACCCGGTCCCCTTCGGGCGTCAGCAGCTGTACGAGCTGGGGCTCGGCACTCTGAGTGGCTGCGGCGGCGCTGTCGGCGGACTTGCGGGTGCTTGCCCCGGCTGCCGCTCGCTTGGTGCCGCTGCTGCGTCGCGGCTTGCGCGCGGCAGTGCTCTCCACGGTCACGTGTGCTCCTCCGTCGGTCCGGCACCCGGGTTCTCCGGGACCAGTGCGGCTCCGCCTGTATCCGTACCCGCGCACGGGGTGGGTGCGACTCGTCCGGGATACAGGCGTGACAGGTGTCCCGGCGAGTGCCCTGCGCAATGCACGTTACCCAGTGCGTCGCGTAACCGCGAAACCCCATTTGACCTGGGATTTTGCTTGGATTTCCAAGTAAATCCCAGGAATCTGGAACAACCACTGGTCACAGCCTTGCAGGGGGCCGGAACAACGGCACGTTATCCCGGGTAACTCCGCCAGGGAAGGGGTGAGTGTGTGAAACTGACTCCGTGCGCGAAGATGGAAAAATCACGGTATTCCTCCTGGACGATCACGAAGTGGTACGCCGAGGTGTCTACGAGCTGCTCTCGAGCGAATCCGACATCGAGGTGGTGGGCGAGGCCGGGACGGCTGCGGACGCGCTGGTGCGGATCCCCGCGACCCGGCCCGACGTGGCGGTGCTGGACGTACGGCTGCCGGACGGCAGCGGCGTCGAGGTGTGCCGGGAGGTCCGCTCCCAGAACGAGGACATCAAGTGCCTGATGCTGACCTCGTTCGCGGACGACGAGGCGCTCTTCGACGCGATCATGGCGGGCGCCTCCGGGTACGTCCTCAAGGCGATCCGCGGCAATGAGCTGCTGCATGCCGTACGCGATGTCGCCGCCGGGAAGTCCCTGCTGGACCCGGTGGCCACGGCCCGGGTGCTGGAGCGCCTGCGGGACGGCAAGAACGGCAAGTCGGACGACCGGCTGGCCAATCTCACCGAGCAGGAACGCAAGATCCTCGACCTCATCGGAGAGGGCCTGACCAACCGGGTGATCGGCGAGCGGCTGCACCTGGCCGAAAAGACGATCAAGAACTACGTCTCCAGCCTGCTGTCCAAGCTGGGCATGGAGCGCCGCTCCCAGGCCGCCGCGTACGTGGCCCGCCTGCAGGCGGAGAAGCGCTGACGCGAAGGTTCCACGTGGCACTCCGTGCCATTTCGGGACCAACGTCCCCGAACATGGGGGCGGGCTCCCCTGTTCCGCTACTCGCCGGTATCGGAGAGTGGGGGCATGTCACCGGAGGAACGTCACGCCATCGACCTGCTGTGCCGAGTGCCGTACGGCCGGGTGGCCACCAGCATGCGCGCGCTGCCCTTCCTCGCCGTCGCCCGCCACATCGTGGTGGACGGCCGGGTCGTCCTGAGAATGCACGGCGGCTTCGGCTACCACCAGGCGTGCAACGGAAGCGTCGTCGCGTACGGGGCCGACAACTTCAACTCCGGTGATTCCCGGCTGTGGTCGGTCCAGTTCACCGGGACCGCGCAGATCGTCGAACCGGCCACCGCCGAGCTGGAACTCTTCGGGCCGGTACCGCACTTCGTGGACGGCGCGGTCTTCGACCCGGTCTACATGCGGATCGAGCCGCAGTTCGTCACCGTGCACAGGCTGGCCGGCCTGGCCGGCAGCCTCGACCGGGAGCACCAGCACGCCCTGTGAGCGACAGGGCGTGCGGGGGTGCGTAGGCAGGGCTACTCGCCTTCGCCGCCGGCGTTGTCGTCCGGGTCCGGCGGCGGGTTGTCCGGGCTCTTGGTCGGCGGAGTCGTCGGCGGCTTCGACTTCGTCGGCGGCGTCGTCGTCGGATCGTCGCTCGGGTCCGTGGTCGGCGCGGTGAGCGTGGGCGAGGGCGTCACCGACGGGCTGGAGCTCTGCGAGTGGCTCCGGGTCCGGCCCGGGGTCGACGACCAGGTGTCCGTCCGCCGGGTGGGCTCGCGGGTCTCCTCGGTCTCCTCCGTCTGCGGGGCGCTCGGGGTGCTCTGCGTCGGAGTGGGCGGGCTCTGGCTCGTCTTCACGTTGTCGCCGGGCGTCCCCTTGTTCCCCGCCTTGTCCAAGGCGAAGACCACGCCGGAAGCGATGGCGATCACCGCGAGGACCGCGAACAGCCACACCTTCCAGCGACCGCCACCGCCGCCACGCCCGTCGCCGTTGCCGTACCCGCCCTGGCCGTTGTCGTAGTAACCGCCGCCACCGCCACCGCCGGGGTAGGCCGAGCCGTCGTCCGGGTTGAGCGGGGGCACCATCGGCTGCTGGAACTGCGAGGTGGCGCCGTGCGAGGGGTAGCCGGGCTGCGGGCCGGTGGCGCCCATCGGCATGGCCGTGGTGGCCGCCGGGCCCCGGCCGTGCGGCAGGGCCATGGTGACCGGACCGGTGTTCCAGGTGCCGGTGTTGGCGCCCTGCTCCTGGAGCATCTGGAGCCCGTACTGAGCCAGCCCGCGCATCTCCTCGGCGCTCTGGAACCGGTCGTCCGGGTCCTTGGCCAGCGAGCGCATCACCAGGCCGTCGAGCTCGGGCGGCACCCCGGTGCCGAGCTGCGAGGGCGGCACGGGCGCGTCCTGGACGTGCTGGTAGACCACCGAGAGCGGGGTCTCGCCGGTGAAGGGAGGCCGCAGCGCGAGGAGTTCGTAGAGCAGACAGCCGGTCGCATACAGGTCGCTGCGGTGGTCCACGGCCTTGCCGAGGGCCTGTTCCGGCGACAGGTACTGCGGGGTGCCCATGACCATGCCGGTCTGAGTCATCGTCGACTGCGCGCCGTGCAGGGCGCGGGCGATGCCGAAGTCCATCACCTTCACCGCACCGCCGTGGGTGATGATGACGTTGGCCGGCTTGATGTCGCGGTGCACGATGCCGTGCTGGTGGGAGTAGGCGAGCGCCTCCAGCACACCCGAGACGATGATGAGCGCCTGCTCGGGGCCCGGGGCCTCGGCGCTCATCAGCAGGTCACGGATGGTGCGGCCCTCGACCAGCTCCATCACGATGTAGGGGACGGTGTTCGGCCCGACCCGGTCCTCGCCCGAGTCGTAGACGGCGACCACGGCATGGTGGTTGAGGCCGGCCACCGACTGTGCCTCGCGCGTGAAGCGGGCCTTGGAGACCGGGTCCTCGGCGAGGTCGGCGCGCAGCAGCTTGACGGCGACGGTGCGGCCCAGCCGTACGTCCTCGGCGGCGAACACCTCGGCCATGCCGCCCCGGCCCAGCCGGTGGGTGAGCCGGTAACGGCCGTCGCCCACCAGGCCGCCTGCTCCCCAGTGCGACGGATCCTCGGCCATCCCGGCGCCACCTGCCTCGGGTTCGGGTGCCATCAGTCCGTCCTCGCCGTCATCTCTCTCGGCCGCGCGTGCGGTGCATTCGTCTCGGGGTGCTCCGATGAACGCTACAGCCTCTGCGCCGGTCACCGTTCGGGCATGGACCAGCTGTGACCGTGTGACAACCCCGTGGTCACGGAACGGGTACCCGGCTTGACGTGTGCTTGCCCTCCGGCAGACTGGGCCCGACACAAGTGTGGCGAGGGGAAGCAACAGTCATGAGCCAGGACGGCACTCAGGGCCGGTACGCAGGCCGTTCCCTGGCCGGTGGCCGTTATCAGCTAAGGGATTTGCTCGGCGAGGGCGGCATGGCGTCCGTCTATCTCGCCTACGACGCGGCGCTCGACCGGCAGGTGGCCATCAAGACCCTGCACAGCGAGCTCGGGCGCGAGCAGTCCTTCCGCGAGCGGTTCCGCCGCGAAGCCCAGGCTGTAGCGAAACTGTCGCACACCAACATCGTGTCCGTGTTCGACACCGGTGAGGGCGATCTGGACGGCACGATGATGCCGTACATCGTCATGGAGTACGTCGAGGGCAAGCCGCTCGGCTCGGTGCTGCAGGCGGACATCGCCCAGTACGGGGCGATGCCGGCCGACAAGGCGCTGAAGGTGACGGCCGATGTGCTGGCCGCCCTGGAGACCAGCCACGACGTCGGCCTGGTGCACCGTGACATCAAGCCGGGCAACGTCATGGTGACCAAGCGCGGTGTGGTCAAGGTGATGGACTTCGGTATCGCCCGCGCGATGCAGTCCGGGGTCACCTCGATGACCCAGACCGGCATGGTGGTCGGCACCCCGCAGTACCTGTCGCCCGAGCAGGCGCTGGGGCGCGGCGTGGACGCCCGCTCCGACCTGTACTCGGTCGGCATCATGCTCTTCCAGCTGCTGACCGGACGGCTGCCGTTCGACGCGGACTCGCCGCTGGCGATCGCGTACGCGCACGTCCAGGAGGAGCCGGTCGCCCCGTCCGTCATCAACCGGTCCGTCTCTCCGGCGATGGACGCGCTGGTGGCGCGGGCGCTGAAGAAGAACCCGAACGAGCGCTTCCCCACGGCGGCGGCGATGCGGGACGAGATCGCGCGGGTGGCGTCGGCCGGGCAGACCGGGGCGCCGATGATCGTCCAGGGCGGCCCCGTGAACAGCGGTGCGGGGGTCGGCTCGGCCGTGTTCCCGCCGGTGGACTCCTCGCTTCCGCAGCCGCCGCCGCAGGCGGTGCAGCAGCCGTACCAGCCCTCTCCGTACGCCACCCCGGCACCGCAGCAGCAGCACACGCCGCCGCCGATGGCGCAGCACACGCCGGCCCCGATGGCGCAGCAGGGCTACGCCTACCCGCCGCAGCACCAGACCCCGCCGCCGGTGCCGCAGCACGGCTACGCGCCGCAGACCCCGCCGCCGTTCACCATCTCGCCGGTGGCCCCGGCGCCCGCCCGGACGGGCTCGGCCGCGGCCGGCGGGCGCGGCAACATGCCGGTGGTGGTCGGCGCAATCGCGGTGGCGCTGCTGGCGATCGGCGGCCTGATCACGGCGATCTCGATGAACGGGGACGACCCGGAGGGCGGTGACAAGCCCAACGCGCAGGGCGGCACCGGCACTCCGGCGGCCACCGGCGGAGCCACGGCCTCCGGGTCGGCCAAGACGGGCCACAAGGGTCCCGACCCCTCCCGGACGATCGAGCCGGAGAAGTGCAAAGAGGCGTACAAGGACTGGAGCGACCCGAAGAAGGTCACCGCTCCGGACTTCCGGTACAAGAACCTGCGGTCGGTGAAGGAGTGCATCCAGGCGGCCGGCTGGAAGGTCAAGACGCAGGAGCGGGACGAGGCGGTGTACGGCCAGGACATGGTCCTGGAGCAGCTGCCGGCGGCCGGCACCAGCGTGTCGAAGGACGACGCGGAGTTCACCTTGGTCGTGTCCACCGGCAACCCGCAGTAGACCCAGACCGGCGATGGTGGGTCCTGCTCAGGACACATAACCGCCCGGGATGCCGGATTTGCCCCCTTATGTCAACCTGAGCCTGACATCTCGCCTGTTCGGGACGGGAGGGGCTCCCCGTGACGCGACTCTGCCTGCTGCGCTGGCCCGCCGCCGCGGCGCTGGGCTGTGCCGTGCTGCTTCCGGCGGCGCCCGCGTACGGCCTGGCCTGCGCGTCCGCGCCGTCGGCAGCGGCCCGAGCCTCGGCGGCGCCCCGCGCTTGGGCGGTGGCCCGTCCCGCTGACGGCCGGGACGACCCACGGCCGCCGCAGCTCGCCGGAAGTGCCGCTGGCGCCGGACGGCAGCGGCCCGGCCGGCCCGTCACCGAAGCCGTGAACCCGGAGGCGGCCCTCGCCGACCGCCCGGTGCAGCTGCGGCCCGAGCCGCCGCCGCCCTCGCTGCCGCCCCCGCCTCCGGCCCGCCTCCCGGACCGGCCGCAGCACGAGCACCCGAACCAGCACCGCCCCCAGCAGCAGCCCCAGGAACAGCCCCAGCACCAGCCGCAGCTCCAGCCCCAGTCCCCGTCCCGGCCGCCGTCCCCGGCCGCGGACCGCCCCGAGACCGGCAGCCCGCCGCCGTCGGCGTCGGCGCTCGGCACCGAGCCCAATGCGCGGGCCGCGGATCTGGCCGCCCACATACTGCCGCTCGGCACCGGATTCGCCCTGATGGGTGTGGGCCTCGGCTTCATCGGCATGCGCCTGCGCCGGGGCTGATTCCGGGCCGATCCCGGGGCCGATCCCGGGCTGATCCCGGGCTGGTCCCCCCTGAGACGTACATCCCGAGACGGTTGCGAGGCAGAGCATACTCGGTATACATACTGAGTATGTCGATCCGCCACGGCCTTCTCGCCCTGCTGGAACGCGGCCCCCGGTACGGCTCACAGCTGCGTACCGAATTCGAGTCGCGCACCGGCTCCACCTGGCCGCTCAACGTCGGGCAGGTCTATACGACCCTGGCCCGGCTGGAGCGCGACGGGCTCGTCGCGCCCGGCGGCGAGGACGATGCCGGCCACACGCTCTATGCCATCACCGAGGCCGGCCGTACCGAACTGCATTCCTGGTACGAGCGGCCCGTCGACCGCACCCACCCGCCCCGCGACGAACTGTCCATCAAGCTCGCCATGGCCGTCGGCGCTCCCGGCGTGGACATCCGCGCCGTGATCCAGGCCCAGCGGCACGCCACGATCAAGGCGATGCAGGACTACACCCGGCTCAAGGCGCAGGCACTCGCCGCGATCGAGAGCGGGCAGTCCCGGGAGCGGGACGACGTGGCCTGGCTGCTCGTACTGGAACAGCTGATCTTCCAGACCGAGGCCGAGGCGCGCTGGCTCGACCACTCCGAAACCAGGCTGGTGCGGCTCTCCGTCCTGGCCGACCGGAGGGCCGAAGCCGATCGCCCCCAGGCCAACACCGCCGACACCGCCGACACCGCCGATGCCGCCACTACTGCGGCCACCGCGGCCACCGCGGCCACCGCCGCCACCGCGGCCGTGACCCCGACCCCGACCTCAACCGCTCGGCCTTCGGCCCGTACGCCGCAAGGCTGAACCGTCCCAGGGGGGACCACACCACATGTCCGACCAGCACCACTCCCAGCAGCCGCAGCCCGTGCTGCAACTGCAGCAGCTCACCCGCGTGCACGGCAGCGGAGCCACCGAGGTGCACGCCCTGCGCGGCATCGACCTCGCCGTCTACCCCGGCGAACTGGTGGCCGTCATGGGCCCGTCCGGCTCCGGCAAGTCCACGCTGCTCACCCTGGCCGGCGGACTGGACACGCCGAGCGGCGGCCGGGTGATCGTCGAGGGCACCGACATCACCACCGCCAACCGCAAGCAGCTGGCCGCCCTGCGCCGCCGCAGCATCGGCTACGTCTTCCAGGACTACAACCTCATACCGGCCCTGACCGCCGCGGAGAACGTGGCCCTGCCCCGCGAGCTGGACGGGGTCTCCGCCCGCAAGGCCCGGGTCTCCGCGCTCGCCGCGCTGGAGGAGATGGGCCTCGGGCAGCTCGCCGACCGGTTCCCCGACGAGATGTCCGGCGGCCAGCAGCAGCGCGTGGCCATCGCCCGCGCCCTGGTCGGCGACCGCCGTCTGGTCCTCGCCGACGAGCCCACCGGAGCCCTGGACTCCGAGACCGGAGAGTCCGTGCTCGCCCTGCTGCGGGCCCGGTGCGATGCCGGCGCGGCCGGCATCCTGGTCACCCACGAGCCCCGGTTCGCGGCCTGGGCGGACCGGGTGGTCTTCCTCCGCGACGGCAGCGTGGTCGACGAAACCCTGCGCACCGAGGCCGACAGCCTGCTCTCCGGGCGGGCGGCCGGCCGGTGAAGTCCTGGTACCACTCCTGGATCGCGGCCATCCGGATCGCCCGCCGCGACGCCTGGCGCTCCAAAGGCCGCAGCCTGCTGGTCCTGTCCATGATCGCGCTGCCGATCCTCGGCGTGAGCGCGGCCGACCTGACCGTGCGCAGCGCCCAGCTCTCCCCCGAACAGAAGCTGGAACGGACCCTCGGCACCGCGGACGCCACGGTGCAGCTCTCCGGCATGGGCGGCGAGCCCATCTACCAGGACCCGAGCGGCGAGATGTACGCCCCGGTCGGCGGCTACGACCGGATGACCCGCCCGGGGCGCTCCGAGGACGCGCCCGCCAACCTCGCCGCAGCCCTCCCGCCCGGCGCGCAGACCGTCAAGGACTCGACGGGCAACGCCAAGATCCGCACCCGGCACGGTCTCCTGGACACCTCGCTGCGCGAACTGGACACCACCGGACCGCTGGTGAAGGGCCTTCTCACCCTCGACCGCGGCCGGATGCCCCAGCAGGCCGGTGAAGTCGCCGCGACCAACGCCTTCCTCGAGGAGTCCGGCCTCTACGTCGGCTCCTCCGTCACCCCGCGCGGCACCACCAAGAGCTACAAGATCGTCGGCGCGTACGAGCTGCCCGACCGGCTGAACGACAGCCAGCTGCTGGCCCCGCCGGGAACCCTGCTCAGCCCGCTCGACCAGGCCCTGCGGGCCGGCGGCCTGCGCGGGGTCGGCGCCGACGACAGCTACCTCGTCAAGGTCGGCGGGGAAGGTTTCACGTGGAACATGGTCAAGGCGGCCAATGCCAAGGGCGCCGTGGTCGTCTCCCGTGCCGTGGTCCTGGACCCGCCCGCCGACTCCGAGGTGCCGCTCTACCAGCAGCAGCGGAAGGACGCCTACTCCCCCGGCATGGCGACCCGGGCCACCGAACTGGCCATCCTCGCCACCGTCGTCGGCCTGGCCATGCTGGAGATCTGCCTGCTGGCAGGCCCCGCCTTCGCGGTCGGCGCCCGCCGCTCCCGCCGCCAGCTCGGCCTGGTCGGCGCCAACGGCGGTGCCCGCAGCCACATCCGGGCGATCGTGCTCTCCGGCGGCCTGGTCATCGGCGTCGCGGCGGCCGTGGTCGGCATCGCCCTCGGCGTGCTGCTGACCTTCCTGCTGCAGCCGGTGCTGGAGGACCGGCTCGGCAACCGCTTCGGCCACTTCGACGTGCGTCCGCTGGAACTGGCCGGCGTTGCCGCGCTCGCCGTGCTCACCGGCCTGCTGGCCGCGATCGCCCCCGCGATCACCGCTTCCCGGCAGACCGTGCTCGCCTCGCTCACCGGACGCCGCGGCGTGCGCCGCGCCAACCGGGTGCTGCCCGTCATCGGCCTGGTGGCGGTCGCCCTCGGTGTCGCCATCGCCCTGCTCGGCACGGCCTCCGGAATGGGCTTCGCTGTCGTCGCGGGCGGCAGCGCCATCGCCGAGCTGGGCATCGTCGCCCTGACCCCGGTGCTGGTCGGCCTGTTCGGCCGGCTCGGACGCTGGCTCCCGCTGTCGCCCCGGCTCGCCCTGCGCGACGCCGTCCGCAACCGGGGGCGTACCGCCCCGGCCGTGGCCGCCGTACTGGCCGCAGTGGCCGGCACCGTCGCGGTGGCGACGTACCAGCACAGCCAGGACGTGCAGATGCGCCACGAGTACGTGGCCGAACTGCCCGACGGCGCCGGGCGGGTGATGGTCAGCGAGGCCGGCGCACACCGGGACGTGCCCGCGGTCCGCGAGGCACTGACGCGGCAACTGCCGGTGTCCGTCCGGGCGGACGTGGACCGGATCTCGGTCGGCCGGCCCGACTGCGAGCCCTACTCCTCGGACAAGGGCTGCGGCCGGGCCGAGATCCTGGTGCCCAAGGAGCAGCGCTGCCCGCTGTTCGAGGGCACCAAGGGACCCGACGACTTCACCCCCGAACAGGCGCAGGCCCTGCGCTCCGACTGGCGCTGCCAGGACACGCCGCACTACGCCGAACACGACACCGTGATCGCCGACGGGAAGCTGCTGACCGCGCTGGCGGTCGACGACCCGGCCGCCGCCAAGGCCCTCGCCGCCGGCCAGGCCGTCTCCTTCGACCGGCGCAACGTCAAGGACGGCAAGGTCACCCTCCGTGTGATCACCGACCTGGAGAAGGCCGAGGACGCGAGCATGCGCGGTGAGGACGCCCCCGGCCAGGACAAGGTCCTCCCGGTCCACCAGGCTCCGGACTCCGTCAACGCCTGGGGGTTCAAGCTGATCCTGCCGGCCGCCACCGCCAAGGCCGCCGGGTTCACCGTCGTCCCGGTCGGCTCGTACTTCACCCTGGACGGCAAGGCGAGCAGTGAGCAGCGGCAGAAGCTGGAGGGAGAACTCGACCGGATGGGCGTGGACGCGGCCCTGAAGATCGAGTCGGGCTACCAGGGCGGCACCGAGATGATGGTGCTGATCCTGACCGTCTTCGCCGGCCTGGTCACCATCGGCGCGGCCGGTATCGCCACCGGCCTCGCCCAGGCCGATGCCGAGGCCGACCTCAAGACCCTCGCGGCGGTGGGCGCGGCCCCGCGGGTGCGGCGCACCCTCAGCGGCTTCCAGTGCGGGGTGGTGGCAGCGATGGGCGTGGTGCTGGGCTCCGCGGCGGGCGTACTGCCGGCGATCGGGCTCCGGCTGACCGAGCGGCGCGAACAGATCGGCTGGTACGAGGAGGCCATCGCCCAGGGCTACGGGGCCGGCCCCAAGCCGTACGTGCCCGTGGTGGTGCCCTGGGAGACCCTCGCGGCCCTGCTGGTCCTGGTTCCCCTGGGCGCGGCCCTGCTGGCCGCCCTGGTCACCCGCTCCAGCGGCGCACTGGCCCGCCGGGCGGCCGGCTGAGGGATCCGGGCCCCCGTGGAGGGTGGATCACCCCTCCACGGGGGCACACCGTGTGATGACAACGGTGTGCGAGAGAATGGCGGCATGGAGATGCCGAGGAGTGAACGGTCGCAGGACAGCCCCCCGCAGGTTCTGATCGTGGGCCAGGACGGGATGGCGGTCGGCGGCGCCGATGACGAGTCGCGCGAGGTCCCGGTGACGGAAATGGTCGAACAGCCAGCCAAGGTCATGCGGATCGGCAGCATGATCAAGCAGCTTCTGGAAGAAGTCCGCGCTGCACCTCTCGACGAGGCCAGCCGGGTCCGGCTCAAGGACATCCACGCCTCCTCGGTGAAGGAGCTCGAGGACGGCCTGGCCCCCGAGCTGGTGGAGGAGCTCGAGCGCCTCTCTCTGCCCTTCACGGACGAGGCCATTCCGTCCGAGGCGGAACTGCGGATTGCGCAGGCGCAGTTGGTGGGCTGGCTGGAGGGCCTGTTCCACGGAATCCAGACCGCCCTGTTCGCGCAGCAGATGGCCGCGCGGGCCCAGCTCGAACAGATGCGCAGGGCCCTGCCGCCGGGCGCTCCGCACGACGACGAGGACGGCCCGCACGGCGCCATCCGCTCGGGCCCGTACCTGTAAGGGCCCTAACTCCACCCCTTCCGCAAACGATCCGCGCACAGGACTCCGTCCGCCGGCCTTCCGGGCCGTGCGGGCGGAGTTCTGTCGTGTGGACCGATAAGCCCCGGGTAAGTGGGCGTCGGCGCCGGAAACATGAGCCGCGCATACTCGGGGGCATGACCTACGACGCCATCGTGCTGGCCGGGGGCTCCGCCCGACGCCTCGGCGGGGCCGACAAGCCCGGCCTCAGCGTCGGCGGGCGCGCCCTCCTGGACCGGGTCCTCGACTCCTGCGCCGACGCCGGCACCACGGTGGTCGTCGGCGGCCGGCGGGCCACCGCCCGGCCGGTGACCTGGGCCCGGGAGGAGCCGGCCGGCGCCGGCCCGCTCGCCGCACTGGACGCCGGGCTCCGGCGGACCACCGCCGAGCTGGTCCTCGTCCTCTCCGCGGATCTGCCGTTCCTGGGGCCGGACACGGTACGGGCCCTGCTGGCCGCGCCCGCCGGCCGCGAGGGGGCGCTGCTGCGCGACCCGGCCGGCCGGGACCAGCCGCTCGTCGCCGCCTACCGTGCGGAGCCGCTCCGCCGCGAGCTCGCGCTGCTCGCGGCCGAACACGGCAACCTCACCGGCCTGCCGGTCCGGGCGCTCACCGCCGAACTGGACCTCACCCGTGTCGAGGCGGAGCCGTCGGCCTCCTTCGACTGCGACACCTGGGATGATCTCGCGGCTGCCCGTGCCCGGATCAGGGAGCATGGGTCCGTGCTGGACGAATGGATCACCGCCGTCAAGAACGAGCTGGGCATCGACCTCGCCGTCGACACCAAGACCCTGCTCGACCTCGCCCGGGACGCCGCCCACGGCGTCGCCCGGCCCGCTGCGCCGCTGACCACCTTCCTGGTCGGCTACGCCGCCGGCCAGGCCCAGGCCGCCGGTGCCGACCCCGCCGAAGCGGTGGCCCGCGCCTCAGAACAGGCGGCGTCGCTCGCCCTCCGGTGGGCCGCCGAAACCGAGTCCGGCGAAGGGCCCGCAGCCGAATGACCCCGCCCCACACCCCCGGCACCCCGGCCACGCCCGAGACCGCCCTGGACGAAGCCCTGGACTTCGCCACCCGCCTAAGCCGCCCCACCACCACACTGGCCGCCCCGGGCCCGGGTACGGCGCCGGACCGGGAGGCGGTCCCCGTGGAGAGCGCAGCCGACCTCGCCCTACGAACGGCTACGAACGCCACACCAAACCCGAACCAGACGGAGCCGCCCGAACCGGCCGGACCCGTGCCAGCGGCAGAACCGAGCGAACCGACCCCGCCGGCCGAACCGAGCAAACCGGCCGAAGCGACGGACCGGGCCGCGCCGGGCGAAGCAGCCGGGCCCGGGCCAGCGGCAGAGCCGAACGAACCGACCGCATCGACCACACCGAACGAACCGGCCGAAGTGGCCGACCGGGACGAACGGGCCGAGCCGAGCGAAGCGGCCGGTACCGGGACGGCGGCGGAGCCGCGCGAACCAGCCGCGTCGGCCACACCCAACGAACCGGCCGAAGCAGCCGAAGCGGCAGACCGGGCCGAACTCGCCGAGCCGAGCGAAGCGGCCGGGTCCGGGACAGCGGCAGAGCCGAGCAAACCGGCCGCATCGGCCGAACCGAGCGAAGCAACGGACCGGGCCAAACGGGCCGAGCCGGGCCAAGCGGCCGGGGCCGGGACGGGGGCGCAGCCGAGCGAACCGGCCGCATCGGCCGAACCGGGCGAAGCAGCCGGATCCAGGCCAGCGGCGGAGCCGCGCGAACCAGCCGCATCGGCCGAACCGGGCGAAGCAGCCGAAGCGGCGGACCGGGCCAAACGGACCGAGCCTCGCGAAGCGGCCGGGGCCGGGACGGCGGCGGAGCCGGGCGAATCGGCCGCATCGGCCGTGCCGCGCGAAGCAGCCGGGGCCGGGCCAGCGGCGCAGCCGCACGAACCGGCCGCATCGGCCACACCGAACGAACCGGCCGAAGCGGCGGACCGGGCCGAACAGGCCGAGCCGGGCGAAGCAGCCGGGTCCCGGCCAGCGGCGGAGCCGGGCGAACCGGCCGCGTCGGCCG
Organism: Streptomyces sp. NPDC002054; assembly: GCF_040296685.1. Lineage (NCBI taxonomy): Bacteria > Bacillati > Actinomycetota > Actinomycetes > Kitasatosporales > Streptomycetaceae > Streptomyces > Streptomyces sp. NPDC002054. The sequence goes on along the minus strand of NZ_JBEOXT010000005.1, from coordinate 101,263 downwards.
AGCCGGGCGAAGCGGCCGGGGCGGTCGCGGAGTCGGGCCGGACCACGGCCGAGGAGGCACTGGACCAGGCGCTGGCTCTGGTTGCCCGGAAGCCGGACGGCGAAAGGCACCGCGCAGCCGGCTGGGCCCGCGCCCGGGACACGGCCGCGCGCGCCGGCGCGAGCCGCGCAGTCCGGGCCCACCGGGTCCCGCTGGGCGCAGCCCTTGGCGAGGTGCTCGCCGAGCCGCTGGACGCCCTGACCGATCTGCCCTCCTTCGACACCTCCGCCATGGACGGCTGGGCCGTCTCCGGCCCCGGCCCCTGGACCGTGCGGCCCGGCGGCGGCGTACTGGCCGGCTCCGACCGGCCCGCGCCGCTCGCCGACGGCGAGGCCGTCCGGATCGCCACCGGCGCCCGGATCCCCGCCGACACCACCGCGGTGATCCGCAGCGAGCACGCCCGGCTCGAAGAGCCGAAGGGCCGGGTCCACGCCGAGCGCGCGGTCGTCTCCGGCCAGGACATCCGGCCGCGCGGCCAGGAATGCCACTCCGGCGACCGGCTGCTGCCGGCCGGCGCCCGGGTCACCCCCGTCGTGCTCGGCCTCGCCGCCGCCGCCGGCTACGACACGCTCGCCACCCGCCCCCGGCCCCGGGTGGAGATCCTGGTCCTGGGCGACGAACTGCTCACCGAAGGCCTGCCGCAGGACGGGCTGATCCGGGACGCCCTGAGCCCGATGCTCGGGCCCTGGCTGGGCCGGCTGGGCGCCGAGGTCCTCGCCACCCGGCGGCTCGGCGACGACCCGGCGGGAGCCGAGGAGCTGTACCGCGCCCTCACCGGCTCCACCGCCGACCTGGTCATCACCACCGGCGGCACGGCCTCCGGCCCCGTGGACCACGTTCACCCGGTCCTGCGCCGGGCCGGGGCGCAGCTCCTGGTGGACGGGGTGGCCGTCCGCCCCGGGCACCCGATGCTGATGGCCCGCCTGGACGAAGACCGGTACCTGGTCGGCCTGCCCGGAAATCCGCTGGCCGCGGTCTCCGGGCTGCTGACCCTCGCCGAGCCGCTGCTCCGCGGCCTCGCCGGACTCGGCCCCCGCCCGCGGTGGACCGCAGCCGTACACGGCGATGTGCCCGGCCACCCGTACGACACCCGGCTGGTCCCGGTCGTCCTCTCCGGGGAGCACGCCGTACCGCTGCGCTACAACGGGCCGGCGATGCTGCGCGGGGTCGCCGCCGCCGACGCGCTGGCCGTCGTACCGAAGGGCGGTGCGCGGGCCGGGCAGGAGCTGGAGATTCTCGAACTGCCGTGGGCCTCGCCCGCCGGGGAGTGTTTCTCCCCCAACTCCGTTGGGTGGTACCCCCAGTGAAACTGCACGGCCAGGACGCCATGGCCCGCCAGGCCGACGAGAAACTCGTCTCACGACCGGTCAAACTGCCCCGGCGGGTGGTGGAGAGGCCCCTCCGGCAGGTCGGCAAGCGCCTGCTGATGGCCCTGTGCGTGATGATCCTGACCGTTCTCCTCGTCTATGTCGACCGGGACGGCTATCACGACAACGCCAACGAGACGCTCGACTTCCTCGACTGCGTCTACTACGCCACCGTCACCCTCTCGACGACCGGCTACGGCGACATCGTCCCCTACAGCGACAGCGCCCGGCTGATCAACATTCTGCTGATCACGCCGCTGCGTGTGCTGTTCCTGATCATCCTGGTCGGCACCACTCTCGAGGTTCTCACCGAACGGACCCGGGAGGAGTGGCGGCTGAACCGCTGGAGGAAGCAGTTGCGGGACCACACGGTGGTCGTCGGTTTCGGCACCAAGGGCCGCTCGGCCCTGCAAACCCTGCTCTCGACCGGCCTGGAGAAGGAACGGGTCGTCATCGTCGACCCGAGTGCCAAGGTGATCGAGATGGCCAACTCCGAGGGCTTCACCGGGGTGATCGGCGATGCCACCCGCTCCGATGTCCTGCTCCGTGCCGAGCTGCAGAAGGCGCGTCAGATCGTCGTCGCCACCCAGCGGGACGATACCGCGGTCCTGGTCACACTGACGGCCCGCCAGCTCAACCGCGGGGCGAAAATCGTCGCCGCGGTGCGCGAGGAGGAGAACGCCCCGCTGATCCGCCAGTCCGGGGCCGACGCCGTCATCACCAGTGCCAGCGCGGCCGGCCGGCTGCTCGGTCTGTCCGTCCTCAGCCCCAGCGCAGGCACCGTGATGGAGGACCTGATCCAGCAGGGCAGCGGCCTGGACCTGATCGAGCGTCCGGTGACCAAGTCCGAGGTGGGCAAGAGCGTCCGGGATACCGCGGACCTGGTGGTGAGCGTGCTGCGCGGCCATCGGCTGCTGCCCTACGACGATCGGCATGCCAGCCCGTTGCAGCTGACCGACCGGCTGATCGTCATCGTCCGTGCGGTGCCACCCGCCACCCCGGCGGTGACGCTGCCTCCCGCCGACTGAGGGCGCGTACTACTGTCCGGGCCATGCATGCGATCACCATCTTGCAGCCCGGCGGCCCCGAGGCCCTGGTCTGGGCCGACGTACCCGATCCGGTGCCCGGCGAGGGCGAGGTCCTCGTCGAGGTCGCGGCCAGCGCCGTGAACCGGGCCGATGTGCTCCAGCGACAGGGCTTCTACGATCCCCCGCCCGGCGCCTCCCGGTACCCCGGCCTGGAGTGCTCGGGCCGGATCGCCGCCCTCGGCCCGGGGGTCTCCGGCTGGTCGGTGGGCGAGGAGGTGTGCGCCCTGCTGGCGGGCGGCGGCTACGCGGAGCAGGTCGCGGTCCCGGCCGGGCAGTTGCTGCCGGTCCCGGCCGGACTCGACCTGGTCACCGCCGCGGCGCTGCCCGAGGTGGTCGCGACGGTCTGGTCGAACGTGTTCATGGTGGCCCATCTGCGTCCGGCCGAGACCCTGCTGGTGCACGGCGGGGCCAGCGGCATCGGCACCATGGCGATCCAGCTGGCCAAGGCGGTGGGTGCGCGGGTGGCCGTGACGGCCGGCGGTCCCGAGAAGCTGGCGCGCTGCAAGGAGTTGGGTGCGGACATCCTGATCGACTACCGCGAGCAGGACTTCGTGGCGGAGCTCCGCGCGGCCACGGACGGGGCCGGCGCGGATGTGATCCTGGACATCATGGGCGCCAAGTACCTCTCCCGGAACGTGGAGGCGCTGGCGGTGAACGGCCGGCTCGCCGTGATCGGGCTGCAGGGCGGGGTGAAGGCCGAACTCAACCTGGGTGCGCTGCTGTCGAAGCGGGCGGCGGTGACGGCGACCTCGCTGCGGGCCCGGCCGCTGGAGGAGAAGGCGGCGATCGTGGCGGCCGTACGGGAGCACGTGTGGCCGCTGATCGAGGCCGGGCGGATCCGGCCGGTGGTGCACGGAACGTTTCCGATGGCGGAGGCGGCAGAGGCGCACAGAATGCTGGATTCCGGATCACACGTAGGGAAATTGCTGCTCATTCGCTGATTCCGGCTGCTCCGGGTTCGATCTTGGTTCGATCTCGGTTCGCCGATTCAGTCGCTGATCTGTGACCTTCGCCCCTCTCCCTGGCGGCTTTCAGCGACATATAAGGTGAGCGTAAGTGCGACCATGTGATCGCATATTCCTGAGCACACGTCATTCTTCAGAAAAGGTCAGCCCTTTCATGTCCTTCCCGCAGCAGCCCGACCCCAACGCGCCCTTCGGCTACGCCCCCAACGGTGTCCCGTACTCCGAGAAGTCCAAGATCGTCGCCGGCGTCCTGCAGCTGTTCCTCGGCGCCTTCGGCGTGGGCCGCTTCTACACGGGCCACACCGGCATGGCCATCGGCCAGCTCCTGACCTGTGGCGGCCTGGGCATCTGGGCCCTGATCGACGCCATCATGCTGCTGGTCGGCAGCAACACCACCGACTCCCAGGGCCGGGTTCTGCGCGGCTGAGCATGAGCCTGCCGAACACGCCTGCAGGGCCCGTACCGTGGACGGTACGGGCCCTGCCGGTCGTGCTCGGCGCCGCGGCCGTGGCCGGAGCGGCGTACGTATACGGGCACAGCCCCTACGACCCTTCGCAACTGCTCCCGCAGTGCCCTTGGCGCTGGGCGACCGGCCTGTCCTGCCCGGCCTGCGGCGGCACGCGCATGGCGTACAGCCTGCTGCACGGCGACCTCGCAGCCGCCGTCCGGGCGAACGCACTCCTGCTGGGCGTCCTCCCGCTCGCGGCCTTCGGCTACGGCCGCTGGTTCGCCACGGCCACCCTGGAAGGCCGGCGCTACCGCCTGCCCCTGGGCCGCCGCGGCATCACGGCGATCCTCACGGTCGCCGCACTCTGGACGATCGCCCGCAATCTCTGGGGCTAGGCCCTGTCCGGCAGCCTTGCGCAGGGGCCCGGGCGGCGCGCGGAACGAGCCGCCGCCCGGGCAGGTACTACAGGCTGCGCAGCAGCACCGCCGGGTTCTCCACGCAGTCCGCGACATGGCGGAGGAATCCGCCTGCCGTCCCGCCGTCGCACACCCGGTGGTCGAAGGTGAGGGACAGCTGCACCACCTGGCGGACCGCCAGCTCGCCCTGGTGCACCCAGGGCTTGGGGACGATCCGGCCCACGCCGAGCATCGCCGCCTCGGGGTGGTTGAGGATCGGTGTGGAGCCGTCCACTCCGAACACCCCGTAGTTGTTGAGCGTGAAGGTGCCGCCGGTGAGGTCCGCCGGTGCCAGCTTGCCGGTCCGGGCGAGCTCGGTGAGCCGGCCGAACTCGGCGGACAGGGCCTCCGGGTTCATGGACTGGGCCTGGCGGACCACCGGGACGACCAGACCGCGCTCGGTCTGGGCCGCGAAGCCCAGGTGCACCGAGGGCAGCCGGACGATCTCGTTGGCCGCGAGGTCCACCGTCGAGTTCAGTTCCGGGTACCGGGCGAGCGCTGCCGTGCAGATCCGGGCGAGGAGCGCGAGCACCGATATCTTCGGGCCGCCGACCGCGTTCATCGCGGCGCGGGCCGCCATCAGCTCCGTCGCGTCCGCGTCCACCCAGCAGGTGGCGTCCGGAATCTCCCGACGGCTGCGCGACAGCTTCTCGGCGACCGCACCCCGCAGGCCCTTGAGCGGGATCCGCGTCCCCTCGACCGCACCGGCGGCGGAGGGCGCGACCGCCATCGGCTCGGGAGCGCGCAGAGCCGCCTCCACATCGGCCCGCAGGATCAGGCCCTCCGGCCCCGATCCGTGCAGCCCGCGCAGGTCGACCCCGTTGTCCCGGGCGAGCTTGCGCACCAGCGGGGAGATCACCGGTACGGGACCGGCGGCGGCAACAGCCCGGGCCGGAGCCGGGGCCGGAACCGGGGCAGCGGCGGGCACCGGCGCGGGGGCGGTCGCGGCCACCGACACTGCGGGGCGGGCCGCACCGGCCGGCTCCGCCGGCCGGATCCGGCGCCGCCGAGCCGGTCGGGAGTGGTCGGTCCCATAGCCGACCAGCACATTGCCGGACCCGGAGCCGGAGCCCGCGTCAGAGCCGGAGTCGGCCCCCGCGGCCGGGCCGGAGCCGGAGCTCAGCGGCTCCGCCGACTCTGCACCGACCGCGACCGTGATCAGCGGGGCGCCGACCGGAAGCTCGGTGCCCTCCTCGCCGAACCGCGCCGTCACCACGCCCCCGTACGGGCAGGGGACCTCCACCATCGCCTTGGCCGTCTCGACCTCGACCACCGGCTGGTCCACCGCGACCACATCGCCCACCGCCACCAGCCAGCGGACGATCTCGGCCTCGGTGAGCCCCTCGCCGAGATCGGGGAGCTTGAACTCCATCACCTGAGGCATCAGTTCTCCCACTGCAGGCGGGCCACGGTGTCCAGGATCCGGTCCACACCGGGCAGGTGGTGCTTCTCCAGCATCGGCGGCGGGTACGGGATGTCGAGCCCCGTGACCCGGAGCACCGGCGCCTCCAAGTGGTGGAAGCAGCGCTCCGTGATGCGCGCGGCAATCTCCGCGCCCGGGCCGCCGAAGCCGTTCGCCTCGTGGACCACCACCGCCCGCCCGGTCCGGCGGACCGCGGCGACCACCGTCTCCTCGTCGAAGGGGACCAGCGAGCGCAGATCCAGGACCTCCAGGTCCCAGCCCTCCTCGCGGGCCGCCTCGGCGGCCTCCAGGCACACCGGCAGCGAGGGGCCGTAGGTGATCAGGGTGGCGCCCGTACCGGGACGCCGGACCACTGCCCGGCCGATGCCGGGAACCTCGGCCGGGGCCTCCGGCGACCATTCCGCCTTCGACCAGTACAGCCGCTTCGGCTCCAGGAACACCACCGGGTCGTCCGAGGCGATCGAGGCCCGCAGCAGCCCGTACGCGTCCTCCACGGTCGCCGGGGTGACCACCGTCAGGCCCGGAGTCGCCACGTAGTACGCCTCGGAGGAGTCGCTGTGGTGCTCCACCCCGCCGATTCCGCCGCCGTACGGCACCCGGATGGTGATCGGCAGCGGCATGGCGCCCCGGGTCCGGTTCCGCATCCGGGCCACGTGCGAGATCAGCTGCTCGAACGCCGGATACGCGAACGCGTCGAACTGCATCTCCACGACCGGGCGCAGCCCGTACATGGCCATGCCCACCGCCGCGCCGAGGATGCCGGCCTCGGCGAGCGGGGTGTCCGTGCACCTGTCCTCGCCGAACTCCTTCGCCAGTCCGTCGGTGATCCGGAAGACCCCGCCGAGGGTGCCGACGTCCTCGCCCATGACGTGGACCGTCGGGTCCTCCGCCATTGCGTCCCGCATCGCCCGGGTCAGGGCCTGCGCCATCGTGGCGGGCTTCGCCGCCAGTTGCGACACGGCCATCACTCGGTCTCCGCTTCCAGCTCGGCGCGCAGCATCGCCGCCTGCTCCCGCAGTCGGCCGGTCTGCTCCGCATACACGTTTTCGAACAAATCCATCGGGTCCAGCACCGGGTCCGCGTTCATCTGCTCGCGCAGGGCAGCCGCCATCGTCTCCGCCGCCTCCTTGGCCGCACGTATGTCCGACTCGTCGAGGATGCCGCGCGCGGTCAGCTCGCGCTCCAGCAGCTGCACCGGGTCGTGGGCCAGCCAGGCCTCGACCTCCGCGTCGCCGCGGTAGCGGGTGGCGTCGTCCGCATTGGTGTGGGCCTCGATGCGGTAGGTGACCGCCTCGATCAGGGTCGGTCCGCCGCCGGACCGGGCCCGCGCGACCGCCTCGGCCAGCACCTCGTACACCGCGGCCACGTCGTTGCCGTCGACCAGCCGGCCGGGCATGCCGTACCCCACGGCCTTGTGGGCCAGGGTCGGCGCGGCCGTCTGCTTGGCCAGCGGGACGGAGATCGCGAAGCCGTTGTTCTGCACCAGGAAGACCACCGGGGCCTGCCACACCGCGGCGAAGTTCAGCGCCTCGTGGAAGTCGCCCTCGCTGGTGCCGCCGTCGCCGACCATGGCCAGGGCCACCACGTCGTCGCCGCGCAGCCGGGCCGCGTGGGCCAGCCCCACCGCATGCGGCAGCTGGGTGGCGAGCGGGGTGCACAGCGGGGCGATCCGGTGCTCGTGCGGGTCGTATCCGGTGTGCCAGTCACCGCGCAGCAGGGTCAGCGCCTGCACCGGGTCCAGGCCCCGCGCCACGGCCGCCAGGGTGTCCCGGTAGCTGGGGAACAGCCAGTCCTGCTCCTCAAGGACCAGCGCCGCCGCGATCTCGCAGGCCTCCTGGCCGACGGTGGACGGGTACACCGCGAGCCGGCCCTGCCGGGTGAGCGCAGTGGCCTGCGCGTTGTACCGGCGACCGCGCACCAGCTCGGCATGGCAGCGCCGCATCAGCTCGGGGTCGAGCTTGTCGGCTGCAGGCGTGCCCAGCACCCGGTACGGCTCGGGGTCCGGGAGCAGCGGAGCGGCGTCCGTGCGCGGGCGCCAGGCGGGCGGCGGGGTGGGCCGGTAGGACGACGACGCACCGGCACCGGGCAGCTCTTGGACCGTCATGGCGGCGTACACCTCCTCGTGGGAAGCGGGCTGGGCGGCGCACTGCGGTGTGAGGCGCCTCACCTACCGATTGTTCGATCGTGGGCGCATTTTGGCTACAGGCGGCTTCAGGCTGTGGACAAACGGATGTCCACAGCCTGGGATGGATACAGGACGTCCACAACAGGGAGGCCGGGGGCAATGACGGATGAACAAATGGCCCGCTCGGGTGAGGTGCCCGCGGTGCCGCCCCGGCCCCTCGACCCCATCGACCGCTCGATCATCCAGCTGCTGCAGGGCGACGGACGCGCCTCGATACGCTCGGTCGCCGAGCAGGTGCACGTCTCCCGCGCCAATGCCTATGCACGGATCAACCGCCTGATCGACGACGGAGTGATCCGCGGGTTCGCGGCCCGGATCAACCACGAGCGGGCCGGGCAAGGCGCCTCCGCCTACATCACCCTGAAAATCGTCCAGAACTCCTGGCGGACGGTCCGCGAGAAGCTCCGCGAGCTGCCGGGCGCCGCACACATCGCCCTGGTCAGCGGCGATTTCGATGTACTGCTGCTGGTCCACACCCCGGACAACCGGACCCTGCGCGAGCTGGTCCTGACCCGCCTGCAGTCCATGCCGGAGGTGCTCTCCACCCGGACGCTGCTGGTGTTCGAGGAGACGGACCTGGCCTCGGACGGCTCACCCCTGCCCGGCCCGCCGGTCGGCGAGGAGTAGGGCCCTCACCACCCGGCCGGCTGGGGCCCTGCCCGGCCGGCCTAGGCCACCCGGAGGCCCTCGAAGGCCATCCGGACCACCGCGTCGGCCAGCGCGTCGGCTTCCCGGGCCTCCGTTTCGGGGTGCGGCCGGTACCACTCGACCAGCGAGTTCACCATGCCGAACAGCAGCCGGGTGGCCAGTCGTATGTCCACGTCCGCCCGCAGGTCGCCGTCGGCCGCGGCGGCCTTGAGCAGGTCGGCGACCCGGTGGTCGAACTCGCGGCGCCGCTCCAGCGCCCAGCGCTCGGTGCGGGTGTTCCCGCGGACCCGCAGCAGCAGGGTGACGTAGGGCAGTTCGGCGAGCAGTACCTCGACGGTGCGCCGGGTGACGTACTCGACCTGCTCGATGGGGCGGCCACGGGTGGCACCCGTCTCGTCAAGGATGCCGAAGAGGCCGTCGATGGCCCGGCTGACGGCCCGGCGCAGCAGCTCCTCCTTGCCCGCGACATGGTGGTAGATCGAGGACTTGGAGATTCCGGCGGCCTTGGAGAGGTGCTCCATCGAGGTGCCGTCGTAGCCTCGCTCGTTGAAGATCCGGACGGCGACGGTGAGCAGCGTCTCGGGGGTGTAGGTGTCCCGGCGGGCCGTGGTCATTCCGCTGCGCCTTCCGCGTCGGCGCCGACTTCCGCGTCGGCTTCCTCGCCGGCCTGGTAGCCGAGCCGGTACAGCGCGAGCGAGGGCGCGTAGCGACCGCCCGGAACCCGCTCGTCGAGGTGGTGCAGCAGGTCGTACGCCCAGTCGCGGCCCAGCCGGTCGTGCCATTCACCCGGTCCGAGCGGGTAGTTGACGCCCAGCCGCATCGCGGTGTCGATGTCCTCGGCGGTGGCCGCGCCGCGGGCGACCGCGTCGGCAGTCAGGTCGATCAGCATGGCGACGGTCCGGGCGACGATCATGCCGGGGACGTCGCCGATGACGCTGACCTTCTTGCCGAGCCGCTGGAACAGGCCGACCGCCTCGGCGAGGGTCTGCTCGGAGGTGTCCTCGCAGGCGGACAGCGCGATCCGGGTGGCACCCCGGTAGTCGAGGGCGAGGTCGAAGTAGACGACGTCGGAGAACTCGATCGCGGTCTTGCCGTCGGCGAGCACCAGCTGGCCCTCCCCGGGCAGCTGGATGTAGGGGCCGCCTGAGGCGACCTCGGTGACCTCGATCCCGGCCTCCCCGATCAGCTCGACCAGGCCGGCCGCGGGCCCCAGGTCACCGACCACGGTCACGGCGGCCGGGGCGTCCTCGGGGCCGGCGGTGTGCGGTACCGGAGCCTTGGCGTCCGGTCCGTACGGGTACCAGCCCTGCCCCGATTTGCGGCCCAGCCGGCCGGACTGGACCAGCCGGCGCTGGGCGAGCGAGGGCAGGAACTTGGGGCTGCAGAAGAAGGACTCCCACACCGAGCGGGTGACGGCCTCGTTCACATCCTGGCCGATGAGGTCGGTGAGCTCGAACGGGCCCATCTTGAAGCCGCCGCTCTCGCGGAGCACGGCATCGATGGTCGCGGGGTCGGCGCCCTGCTCCTCGTACACCGCGAAGGCCTCGGCGTAGAAGGGGCGGGCGATCCGGTTGACGATGAAGCCCGGGGTGTCGGCGCAGCGGACCGGGGCCTTCCCCCAGCCGATCATCGTCTCGTACGCACGCTCGGCGGCCTCCGGGTCGGTGGCGAACCCGCTGACCACCTCGACCAGCGGAAGCAGCGGGGCCGGGTTGAAGAAGTGCAGGCCGAGGAACCGGCCGGGGTGGGCCAGACCGGCGGCGATCTCGGTGACGGAGAGGGAGGAGGTGTTGGTGGCCAGCAGTGCGTCCGGCGCGACCACCTCTTCCAGCGCGGCGAACAGTCGGCGCTTGACGTCGGGGTCCTCCACGACGGCCTCGACGACCAAGGCCGCCCCGGCCAGCTCGGACAGGTCACCGGCCGCATCGATTCGGCCGATCGCGTCGTCGGCCTCTTCCCGGTCCAGCCGGCCCTTGTCGATCAACCGGACCAGACGGTCCCGTACGGCGTCCCGGCCGGCCCGGGCACGCTCCTCGTCGACATCGTGGATCAGTACGCGGTGACCTGCGAGAAGGGCGACCTGGGCGATGCCCTGGCCCATGGTCCCGGCCCCGACGACCGCCACGGTGCGGGAGCGCTCGATAGCTGTCATGTCCCCGATCCTCTCGCATGAGTTGTCCACAGGGGGACGCAGGCCCTCTTGTCCCGACCGATCGTTCGGTTACTCTAACTCCAGTCTGCTCCGCTACGCCCGGCTCAACGAGGAGTTGGTCTTGATGGCCGCCGCCGACCTGTCCGCCGCTCAGCTTTCCGACAAGCACCGACCCACGCTCGATGCGGCACTGGACGCCATCCGCAGCCGCGCCTACTGGTCCCCGCACCCCGAGCACCCCAAGGCATACGGGGAGACCGCCCCGGCCGACGGGCTGAAGGCCTTCGAGGACGTCCGCCACTCGCGGCTCGACCTCGGCCAGCCCGGCACCGACGGCTGGACCGGCGGCGAGGTGTCGCCGTACGGCCCGGAGCTGGGCGTGGAGTACCCGCATGCCGACCCGGACGTGCTGCTGCCCGCCATGAAGGCCGGCATGGCCGCCTGGCGGGACGCCGGACCGGAGGCGCGCGCCCTGGTCTGTATCGAGATCCTGGCCCGGATCAGTGCCCGCACGCACGAGTTCGCGCACGCGGTGATGCACACCAGCGGCCAGGCCTTCATGATGGCGTTCCAGGCCGGCGGCCCGCACGCGCAGGACCGCGGCCTGGAGGCGGTGGCGTATGCGTACGAGGAGCAGACCCGGGTCCCGGGCACGGCCGACTGGTCGAAGCCGCAGGGCAAGAAGGACCCGCTGAACCTGGGCAAGACCTTCACCGCCGTGCCGCGCGGCATCGCGCTGGTCATCGGCTGCAACACCTTCCCCACCTGGAACGGCTACCCGGGCCTCTTCGCCTCCCTGGCCACCGGCAACGCGGTGCTGGTCAAGCCGCACCCCCGGGCCGTGCTGCCGCTCGCCCTGACCGTGCAGGTGGCGCGCGAAGTACTGGCCGAGGCGGGCTTCGACCCGAACCTGGTCGCGCTGGCCACCGAGAACCCGGGCGAGGGCATCGCCAAGACCCTGGCGGTCCGCCCGGAGATCAAGCTCATCGACTACACCGGCTCCACCGCCTTCGGCGACTGGCTGGAGACCAACGCCCGGCAGGCGCAGGTCTACACGGAGAAGGCCGGCGTCAACACGGTGGTCGTGGACTCCACCGACAACTACAAGGGGATGCTGTCCAACCTGGCGTTCTCCCTGTCCCTCTATAGCGGCCAGATGTGCACCACCCCGCAGAACCTGCTGATCCCCCGCGAGGGCATCGCCACGGACGCCGGCCACAAGTCGTACGACGAGGTGGTCACCGACCTGGCCGCCGCCGTGCAGGGACTGCTGGGCGACGACGCGCGGGCCAACGCCCTGCTGGGCGCGCTGGTCAACCCGGATGTGAAGACGCGGCTGGAGGCGGCGGCCGGGCTCGGTGAGGTCGCGCTGGCCTCCCGCGAGGTCGCGAACCCGGACTTCCCCGACGCCGTGGTCCGTACGCCGGTGCTGGTCAAGCTGGACGCCGCCAAGCCCGACGACTCGGCCCCCTACCTGTCGGAGTGCTTCGGCCCGGTCTCCTTCGCGGTGGCCGTGGACTCCACGGACGACGCGCTCGCCCTGCTGCGGCGCACCGTCCGGGAGAAGGGCGCGATGACCGTCGGCGCGTACACGACCTCGGTCGACACCGAGCGGGCGGTCGAGGAGGTCTGCCTGGAGGAGTCCGCGCAGCTCTCGCTGAACCTCACGGGCGGGGTGTATGTGAACCAGACCGCGGCCTTCTCCGACTTCCACGGCTCCGGCGGCAACCCGGCAGCCAACGCGGCCCTGTGCGACGGCGCATTCGTCTCCAACCGCTTCCGCGTGGTGGAAGTCCGCCGCCAGGCATAGCGGGTTCCGCCGTGTGGGCAGGCGTGCCGCAGGGCGGCACGGGTGGGCACACGGCACACCGGCCCGCGCCGCTCGCGCAGCGTTGCCCGCGCCCCGGCTCTGCGCCAGGGTGCGGGCGGCCTAGGCACCGCCTGCACCCTCAGCCAGCGGCCCACCCCAGTGGAAGAGGGCCATGGCCACGCTGGTGGCCAGGTTGTAGCTGGAGACCTGCGGACGCATCGGCAGCGACACCAGCTGATCGGCCCGGGCCCGGAGCTCCGGCGACAGCCCCTGCCGCTCGGAGCCGAAGGCGAGCACCGCGTCGTCGGGCAGGGTGACGGCGCGGATGTCCGCCCCCTCCGGGTCGAGTGCGTACAGCGGGCCGGGCGGCAGGGTGTCGAGGGTGACCCGGTCGACGGTGGTGGCGTAGTGCAGCCCGGCACCGGCCCGCACCACGTTCGGGTGCCAGGGGTCGAGATCGCCGCGGGTGACGACGCCGGTGGCGCCGAAACCGGCGGCGAGCCGGACGACGGCGCCCACGTTGCCGAGGTTGCGGGGGTTGTCGAGGAGGACGACGGGCGCACTGCGGGGCAGCCGGTCCAGCGCCGCCCGCCCGGCAGCGGGGTCCGGCCGGACGGCCAGGGCCGCCACCCGGGTCGGGTGCACCCGGGCCACCAGCTCCCCGAGCGGGCCGGGCCGGACCAGGCCCTCAAGGTCCTTGCGGACGTCGGGGGCAAGGTCGTCGGCCAGCGCGAGCACTGCCGCCGGGTCCTCGGCCACCACGGCCCGCAGCTCCGCGCCGAACCGCAGGGCGTGCTTCAGCGCATGGAACCCGTCGAGCAGGACGACCCGGTCCTCCGCCGCGGCCTCCCGCCATGCCCGTACCGTCTCCGCCGCCTGCTGTCCGTCACTCATGCGCACGAGCCTACGAGGCCTCTGCGGCCTCCGAAGCCGCAGCGGTCCCACGGCCCACGGGCCCACCCACGGGCGTACCCGCCGCCTCGGGCCCGCCTCCGGCGCCCTCGCCGTCGGCGGGGCCGCGTGGGTGCGGAAAACGCGCCCCGGGTGCCGCAGCCGACAGGGCGGGGAACCGCCCCCGCAGGGCCGCCGCCCCGGCCCCCACCCACAGCAGGAAGGCCGTCGGCAGGAACACCGCATCCGCCGCGATCATCGCCAGCGAGAAAACCGGCAGCCCCAGCAGCACCGCGATCCCCAGATGCTCCAGCATCATCAGGGCCAGCAGCACGTTCTTGATCCGCCGGTTGAACAGGGTGAACGGGAAGGCGACCTGAACCGCAACCGTCCCGTAGCTCAGCAGCATCACCAGGGTCCCGCTCCCCGCCACCAGCCCGGAGAGCGCGGGCCAGGGCGTGAAGTAGTCCAGCCCCAGCGGGTAGTACAGCGCGGTCCCGTCCTGCCAGCGCGAGCCCTGGATCTTGTACCAGCCCGCCGTCGCATAGATCAGGCAGACCTCCGCCATGATCACCAGCAGGCCCGCGTTGTGCACCAGGTTGGCCAGCACGTCCAGCAGCGCCCGGCCGTCCCCGGCCGGGTCGCGCCGCTCCACCGCCCACCACACGCCCTGGACGATCCACAGCCACAGGAAGAACGCCGACCAGCCGGCGCCGAGCCGGTCCGTGACCACCGCGTACACCAGGAACAGGCCGAGCACGCCCCACAGCAGCGGCCCGGCGGCGCCCCGCGCGGGGCCCGCCCGGGCGGCCCGGCGGGCGTCCAGCGACCACACCTGCGCGCACCGGGTCAGCACCAGGTAGAGGGCCATCAGATGGATCACGTTGTCGCCGCCGTCGCCCATGAACACACTGCGGTTCTGCAGGGACAGCACCCCGACCATGAACAGCACGGAGGAGGCCCGGGTGTGCCAGCCGAGCAGCATCAGCACTGCGGACAGCACGGCCAGCGCGTAGACGGCCTCGAACCAGACCGCCGAATCGCTCCACAGCAGCACGGTGAAGGCGTCGTTGGACGCCACCAGGCGCCGGGCCAGGTCGAAGCCCCAGGGGCTGTCCGGCCCGTACAGCTCGCGGCGGTGCGGGAACTCGCGCAGCAGGAAGACCAGCCAGGTCGCCGCGAAGCCGATCCGGACCACGGCGCTCTGGTACGGGCCCAGGGCCTGCCCGGTGACCTTGGCCAGGCCCCGCCCGGCCGCGGCGCGCGCCGCGGCCACCGGACGCGTCGCCGGGCGGCTCAGACGGTCCACCACGGGAGCTCCCGGAAGTAGGTCTGCGTATCGGTCTTCTCGGGGTTCCACTTCGGCGCCGGGACCGCCGTGGTCGCCGAGCGCAGCTGCACCTTCAGCACCCGGCCCCCGGGATACTCCGGCCGGAGCCGGCCCAGCACGATCCGCTGCAGGTAGGCCTCGGAGAGCTCGCCGCGCTCGCCGGTGGAGCGGTTCTCCTCGTCGTGCGACCCGGTGAAGAAGTCCCAGGCCCGGCGCAGCTCGTTCTGCTGCACATGGCTGGGGAAGGGATTGCCGCGTATCGCGGCGCCGTCCTCCGCCGAGAGGTCCCGCCAGCCGGTGGTGATCCGCTCGCCCTCCGCCGTCCGCACCTGGGCCCGGACCTGGACGGCGATGTTCTGCTGCAGCGGGTTGGGGGCGAACAGCTTCCAGTTCTGTTCGAACTCGGGGTAGATCCAGTCGTCGACCGTCTGCGCGTGCCGTTTGCCGACCGTGTTGGGCGGGGCCACGTGCAGGAAGACCAGGGCGAGGTGCAGGGAGCCGGCCACGGCGACGGCACCGAGGGCGAGGGCGGCGACGACCCGGTACGGCCTGGGCAGGGCCGCTATCCCCCCGTTCTCCCGGTTCCGGTTCCGGTTCGAATCCATCCCGTTCCCATCCGCTCCGGCGGAGCGCCGTCCACAGCGAGTAGCCCACAGAGGTTGACACCCTACGGGCCGCCGTCTCACCATTGAAGAGCATGAACCGAACGATCGGTCGGTCGGCCGCAAGCGGCAGCCGGCCATCGCCGGTCCGGCGACAAGCCCAACGGCACGTCCATCGGCAAGGGGGCCGGGATGGTGGCAGTAACCCCGGAAACGGGGCAGGACAGGGACCTCGCGGCGGCTTTCGAGGCCGCGGTGGCGGCCGACGAGCGCGTGGAGCCCCGGGACTGGATGCCCGAGGAGTACCGCGCCTCACTCGTCCGTCAGATGGCCCAGCACGCGCATTCCGAGATCATCGGCATGCAGCCCGAGGCCAACTGGATCACCCGCGCGCCCTCGCTGCGCCGGAAGGCCATCCTGATGGCCAAGGTCCAGGACGAGGCCGGCCACGGCCTGTATCTCTACAGCGCCGCAGAGACCCTCGGCACCGACCGCGAAGAGCTGCTCGACAAGCTGCACACCGGTCGCCAGAAGTACTCCTCGATCTTCAACTACCCGACCCTGACCTGGGCCGACGTGGGCGCCATCGGCTGGCTGGTGGACGGCGCGGCGATCACCAACCAGGTGCCGCTGTGCCGCTGCTCGTACGGGCCGTACGCCCGCGCCATGGTCCGGATCTGCAAGGAGGAGTCCTTCCACCAGCGCCAGGGGTACGAGCTGCTCCTCGCCCTGTCCCGGGGCACCGAGGCACAGCACGCAATGGCGCAGGACGCCGTGGACCGCTGGTGGTGGCCGTCCCTGATGATGTTCGGCCCGCCGGACGACGAGTCGGCGCACTCTGCCCAGTCCATGGCCTGGCGCATCAAGCGGCACTCGAACGACGAACTGCGCCAGCGGTTCGTGGACATAGCCGTCCCGCAGGCCGAAAGCCTCGGCCTGAGCCTCCCCGACCCGGACATCCGGTGGGACGAGGAGCGCGGGCACCACGACTTCGGAGCCATCGACTGGACCGAGTTCTGGGATGTCCTCAAGGGCAACGGCCCCTGCAACGAACAGCGGATCAGCCAGCGGCGGCAGGCGCACGAAGAGGGCGCCTGGGTCCGGGACGCAGCCGCTGCGTACGCGAAGAAGCACACCGGCAGCGCCGGTCGGCACGAGGAGGCACGGGTATGACGCAGAACTGGCCGCTGTGGGAGGTGTTCGTGCGCTCGCGCCGCGGACTCTCGCACACCCACGCGGGAAGCCTGCACGCCCCCGACGCGGAAATGGCCCTGCGCAACGCCCGCGACCTGTACACCCGGCGCAGCGAGGGGGTGTCCGTCTGGGTGGTGCCCTCGACCGCGATCACCGCGTCCTCGCCCGACGAGCGGGACCCGTTCTTCGCCCCGGCCGCCGACAAGCCCTACCGGCATCCCACGTTCTACGAGATCCCGGAGGGGGTGCGCCACCTGTGACCGCCACCGTGCCCACGACGGCCGCGCTCGCCCTCGGCGACGACGCCCTGATCCTCTCCCACCGCCTCGGCGAATGGGCCGGCCACGCCCCGGTCCTGGAGGAGGAGGTCGCCCTCGCCAACATCGCCCTCGACCTGCTCGGCCAGGCCCGCGTGCTGCTCTCCATGGCCGGTGACGAGGACGAGCTGGCCTTCCTCCGCGAGGAGCGGGCCTTCCGCAACCTCCAGCTGGTCGAGCAGCCCAACGGCGACTTCGCCCACACCATCGCCCGGCAGCTGTTCTTCTCCGTCCACCAGCACCTGCTGTACGGGGCGCTGGCCGCCGGGTCCGGCCCCTTCGCCCCGCTCGCCGCGAAGGCGGTCAAGGAGACCGAGTACCACCGCGACCACGCCACCCAGTGGACCCTGCGGCTGGGCGACGGCACCGAAGAGAGCCACCACCGGATCCAGTCCGCCGTGAACGCGCTGTGGAAGTTCACCGGCGAGATGTTCCAGCCGGTCGACGGCCTGGAGGTGGACTGGGCCGCACTGGAGACGGCCTGGCTCGCCGCCGTCACGGAGGTCCTGGAACAGGCCACCCTCACCCTCCCGCAGGGCCCCCGCACCGGAGCGTGGGCGGCCGGCGCCGGCCGGCAGGGCCTGCACACCGAATCCTTCGGGCGGATGCTCGCCGAGATGCAGCACCTGCACCGCAGCCACCCGGGGGCGTCATGGTGACCGCCACCCGCCTGGAAGAGGAGCTCGCCGCCATTGCCGGCGCGGTCCCCGACCCGGAGCTGCCCGTGCTGACCCTGTCCGAGCTGGGCGTGATGCGCGGCGTCCGGATGCGGGAGGACGGCGGGGTCGACGTGTCCCTGACCCCCACCTACACCGGCTGCCCGGCCATCGAGGCTATGTCGGCCGACATCGAGCGGGCCCTGCGCGAGCACGGCATCCACGAGGTGACCGTGCACACCGTGCTGGCTCCCGCCTGGTCCACCGACGACATCAGTGCCGAAGGCCGCCGCAAGCTCGCCGAGTTCGGCATCGCCCCGCCCCGGCCGCACGCGGCGGGCGGACCGGTCCCGCTCACCCTCTCGGTGCGCTGCCCGAACTGCGGCTCCACCGACACCGAACTGCTCAGCCGGTTCTCCTCCACCGCCTGCAAGGCGCTGCGGCGCTGTGTGTCCTGCCGCGAACCCTTCGACCACTTCAAGGAGCTGTAGATGGCCGCCCCACGCCACGGCGCCTTCCACCCGCTGACGGTGGCGGCGGTCGACCGGCTCACCGACGACTCCGTGGCCCTGACCCTGCGCATCCCCGAAGAGCTCAGCGAGGACTACCGGCACGCCGCCGGCCAGCACCTGGCGCTGCGGCGGCGCTCGGCCGAGGTCGGCGAGGTGCGCCGCACCTACTCGATCTGCTCCCCGGCACCGGCCCCCACCGGACCCGGGCCGCGGGAACTGCGGGTCGGGGTGCGGCTGGTGGAGGGCGGCGAGTTCTCCACCTTCGCCCACAAGGAGGTCGCCCCCGGGGACGTGCTGGACGTGATGGTCCCGGCCGGCCGCTTCGTGCTGGACCCGGCCGCCGCGCCGCAGGCCGCCCACTATGCGGCGGTCGTCGGCGGCAGCGGCATCACCCCGCTGCTGTCGATCGCCGCGACCCTGCTGGCCGCCCGGCCCGACGCCCGGTTCTGCCTGATCCGCAGCGACCGCACGGCCGCCTCGACGATGTTCCTGGAGGAGGTGGCCGACCTCAAGGACCGCTACCCCGACCGGTTCCAGCTCGTCACCGTGCTGTCCCGGGAAGAGCAGGAGGCCGGACTGCCGTCCGGCCGGCTCGACGAGGAGCGGCTGACGGCCCTGCTGCCCGCGCTGCTGCCGGTCGAATCGGTGGCCGGCTGGTTCCTCTGCGGACCGTACGGGCTGGTCCAGGGCGCCGAGCGGGCCCTGCGCGGGCTGGGCGTCGCCCGGAACCGGATCCACGAGGAGATCTTCCATGTGGACGACGCTCCGGCACCGGCCCCGACCGCCCGGACCGTCTCCTCCTCCCACAGCCGGGTCACCGCCCGCCTCGACGGCCGGTCGGGCACCTGGCCGGTCCAGGACGGCGAGTCCCTGCTGGACGCGGTGCTGCGCAACCGCGCGGACGCGCCGTACGCGTGCAAGGGCGGTGTGTGCGGCACCTGCCGGGCGTTCCTGGTGCGCGGCGAGATCCGGATGGACCGCAACTTCGCGCTCGAGTCCGACGAGACGGAAGCCGGGTTCGTGCTGGCCTGCCAGTCCCATCCGGTGACGGAAGAAGTGGAAATCGACTTCGACCGGTGAGTGGGTCCGCCCCTGTCAAAATTCCAGAACCTGTTCTATCTTGACGCACCGTCAGGCCGCAGTGTGAGGCCGCGGCGCGGTCCGAGCGGGAGGACAGGGAGGACAGGCAGTGGACTTCACCTTCACCGAGGAGCAGCAGGCGGCCGTCGAAGCGGCGAAGGCGGTCTTCGCGGACGTCGCGCCCGACGGCGTGCGCAGTCCCGCGCTCACCCCGGGCGCGGTCGCCGAGGAGTTCGACCGCCCGCTGTGGGCCCGGCTGGCCGGCTCCGACCTGATCGGCCTGGTCCTGGCCGAGGAGCACGGGGGCGCCGGCCTCGACACCGTCGCGCTCTGCCTGGTGCTCCGCGAGTCCGCGAGGGTCCTGGCCCGGGTGCCGCTGCTGGAGCACTGCGCCACCGCCATGGCCGTCCAGGCCGACAGCTCCCCCGAGCTGGCCGCCGCCCTGCTGCCCGCGGCCGGCCGCGGGGAACTCGTCCTGACCGCCGCCGCGAACGGCCGCACCGGCCACGACCCGGCCGAGCTCGCCGTCACCGCCGCACGCGAGGGCTCCGCCTGGGTGCTGGAGGGGAGCCAGACCGCCGTCCCCTGGGCCCACAGCGCCGACTGGATCGCCGTCCCCGCGCACACCGGGGAGGGCGAGGCGGTGCTGGCCCTGGTTCCGCGCAGCACGCAGGGCCTGACCCTGGCCGACCAGTACTCCACCAACGGCGAGCGGTTCGCCGAGCTCACCCTGGACGGCGTACGGATCCCGGCCGGCCATGTCATCGAGACGCCCGGCGCCTGGGAGCGGCTGCGCCTGCTGCTGGCCACCGGCACCTGCGCCCTGGCCCTCGGCCTGGGCGAGGCAGTCCTCGCCATGACCGCCCAGTACACCGGCAAGCGGGAACAGTTCGGATTCCCCGTCGCCACCTTCCAGGCCGTCGCGGTTCAGGCCGCCGACCGCTATATCGACCTGCGCGCCATGGAGGTCACCCTCTGGCAGGCCGCCTGGCGGCTGGACACGGCCCCCGGCGGGGCCGGCGGGCCGCTGCCCGTCGCCGGCGATGTGGCCGTGGCCAAGATCTGGGCGGCGGACGGCGTACGGCGGGTCGTACAGACCGCACAGCACCTGCACGGCGGCTTCGGCGCGGACACCGACTACCCACTGCACCGCTACCACGCCTGGGCCAAGCAGCTGGAGCTCTCGCTCGGCCCGGCCGCCGCACACGAAGAGGCCCTGGGCGACCTGCTGGCCGCCCACCCCCTCGGCTGAGTCTCGGCGGCGCCGCTGGTCAGATGACGGTGCCGGCGCCGCCCGCGCTGTCGACGACCGGGCGGCCCGAGGCCTCCCACACCTGCATGCCGCCGTCCACGTTCACCGCGTCGATGCCCTGCTGCACCAGGTACTGGGTGACCTGCGCGGAGCGCCCGCCCACCCGGCACATCACATGGATCTGCCGCCCCTGAGGGGCGGCCTCGGTCAGCTCACCGAAGCGGGCCACGAACTCGCTCATCGGGATGTGCAGCGCGCCCTCGGCGTGACCGGCGGCCCACTCGTCGTCCTCCCGGACGTCGAGGATGAAGCTGTCGGGGCCGAGCGCGTCGACACCGACCGTGGGAAGCGTGCCGAAGTGCATGCTGTGTCGCCTTCTACTCGTCGCTGGTGCGGGTCCCGCCCGCACCGCCACGGTACCCGCTTCACCGGCCCGGCCGGGCCCCGTCAGGCCTCCGCCGTCAGCTCCGCCAGCTCGGCCTCGCGCTCGGAGACCTGCGCCAGCAGCTGCTCGGCGATCTCCTCCAGCAGCCGGTCCGGGTCGTCCGGGGCCATCCGCAGCATCGCCCCGATCGCGCTGTCCTCCAGCTCCCGCGCCACCAGCGCCAGCAGCTCCTTGCGCTGGGCCAGCCACTCCAGCCGGGCGTAGAGCTCCTCGCTCTCGGTCGGCCCGGCCGCCTCCGGCACCGGCCCGGCCGCCCACTCCTCGGCCAGCTCGCGCAGCAGACCCTCGTCGCCCCGCCCGTACGCCGCGTTCACCTTCACCAGGAAGGCGTCCCGGCGGGCCCGCTCCTCCTCGTCCTGCGCGAGATCGGGGTGCGCCTGCCGCACCAGCTCCCGGTAGAGCCGCCGCGCCTCCTCCGAGGGCCGCACCCGCTCCGGCGGCCTGACCGGCTGGTCGGTGAGCATGGCGGCGGCATCGTCGTGCATGCCGTCCGGGCCGATCCAGTCGTGGAACAGCTCGTCCACCCCGGGCATCGGCATGACCAGGGCGCGCGCCTCGCTCGCCCGGCGCAGGTCCTCGGCGTCCCCGGTCCGCGCCGCCCGCGCCTCCGCGATCAGCGCGTCCAGCTCGTCGAGGCGGGTGTACATCGGGCCGAGCCGCTGGTGGTGCAGCCGGGAGAAGTTCTCCACCTCCACCCGGAACGTCTCCACCGCGATCTCGAACTCGATCAGCGCCTGCTCGGCCGCACGCACGGCCCGCTCCAGCCGCGCCTCGGGGCGCTCGGCGCCGGCCTCGCCTTCGGGGCCGGCCTCACCTTCGGGGACAGTCTGCTCGCTCACCCGGCCAGCCTAGGGGGTGTCCGGGTGATCATGCCCGGTCACGGCCCGCCGGGCACCCACCAGGCACCCACCAGGCCCTCGCCGGGCACCCGCCGGGCCCTCGCCAGGCCCGGTCCCGGCCGGACCTAGACGCCCTCCTCCGCCGCGATCCGGCCCGCCCGGATCGCCGCGACCAGATCCGCGTGGTCCGCCTCCGTACGGTCCGCGTAGGCCACCGCGAAGGCGGCCACCGCCTCGTCCAGCTCCTCGTTCTTGCCGCAGTACCCGGCCAGCAGCCGCGGATCCGCGCTGTGCGCGTGCGCCCGGGCCAGCAGCGCACCCGTCATCCGGCCGTAGTCGTCGAACTGCTCGGGCGCCAGCGCCGCCGGGTCCACACTGCCCTTGCGGTTGCGGAACTGCCGCACCTGGAACGGCCGGCCCTCCACCGTGGTCCAGCCCAGCAGGATGTCCGACACCACCTGCATCCGCTTCTGGCCCGCCACCACCCGCCGGCCCTCGTGCCCGGCCCCGGCCCGGTCGAAACCGGCCGGCAGATGCGGCAGCAGCACCGACGGCCGGGCCTCCTTCACCTGGAGCACCAGGGGCTCGCCCCGGTGGTCCAGCAGCAGCACCACATAGGACCGGGTGCCCACACTGCCCGTGCCGACCACCCGGAAGGCCACGTCGTGGATCGCGTACCGGGCCAGCAGCGGCTGCCGGTCGGCCTGCACCGTCTCCGCGTACGCCGCCAGGGAGGCAGCGACCGCCGCGGCCTCCGCGTCGCCGACCCGCCGCAGCACCGGCAGCGCGTCCACGAAGCGGCGCGCGCCGTTCTCGTCCACCACCGTGGACTTGGCCGCGAACCGGGCACTGGTGTTGTTGCGGGCCTTCTCCGAAACCCGCGCCAGCGTGCCCAGCAGATCCCGCGCATCGGTGTGCGAGACCAGCTCCTCGTCCGCGATCGCGTTCCACGCGTCCAGCGCGGGCAGCCGGGCCAGCAGCCGCATGGTCCGCCGGTACGCGCCCACCGCGTCCTGCGCCGCCGCCCGGCAGGTCTCCTCGTCGGCACCCGCGACCCGCCCGGCCAGCACCAGCGAGGTCGCCAGCCGCTTGACGTCCCACTCCCACGGCCCGAACACGGTCTCGTCGAAGTCGTTGAGGTCGATGACCAAGCGGCCCCGGGCGTCCCCGTACAGACCGAAGTTCGCGGCGTGCGCGTCCCCGCACAGCTGCGCGCCCACCCCGGTCACCGGCGTGCCCGCCAGGTCGTACGCCATCAGCCCGGCCGCCCCGCGCAGGAACGCGAACGGGCTCGCCGCCATCCGCCCGACCCGTATCGGGGTCAGCTCCGGTACCCGCCCGTGGTTGGACTCCACCACCGCCCGCACCGCGTCCGGCCGGTCCGCGCCGGGTTCAAAGCGGGCCTGCTCGGCGCGCGGCACCCTGGTACGCAGCGCCCGGCCCGCCTCCTTCGGCGCACCGGCCGCGGCACCCCGCGAGGCGAAACCCGCGACCACCGGAACCCGCCCCGCAGCCGCAGCCGCCACATCCGCAGCCGCCGCGCCCGCAGGCCCGCCCGCAGGGTCACCCACCGGCCCGCCCGCAACCGCCGCCGGCACGTTCGCCGTGGTCCCCGCCATTGCCGCCCCCGATTCGATCATCCACATGTCCGCGGACGACCGTACCGATCCGGCCGCCGGGGGGCCACCTCCGGGCCCTCCGACAGCAGACCCGACACAGTCCGGCGTCTACAGTCCGGCGTCCCTGGCCAGCAGCGCCGCCTGGACCCGGTTGTCGCACTCCAGCTTCGCCAGGATCCGGCTCACGTACGTCTTCACGGTCGCCTCGCTCATATGCAGCCGGCGCCCCGCTTCCGCGTTCGACAGCCCCTCCCCCAGCAGCGCCAGCACCCCCCGCTCCCGCTCGCTCAGCTCCGCCACCCGCCGCCGCGCCTCCTCGCCGCGCGCCGCCGCCTTCCCCGAGGCCAGCTGGTCCACCACGTGCCGGGTCGCCGCCGGCGACAGGTACGCATCCCCCGCAGCTGCCGCCCGCACCGCACCGATCAGCTCGCCCGGCGCCGAATCCTTCAGCAGGAATCCCGCACCGCCCTGGGAGAGCGCCCGCAGCACGTTCTCCTTCTCCCCGAAGGTGGTCAGGATCAGCGCCCGCGCCGACGGCACCGCGCGGCGCAGCTCCCCCAGCGCCGTCAGCCCGTCCAGCACCGGCATCTGAATGTCCAGCAGCACCACGTCCGGCAGGTGCGACCGCGCCAGGTCCACCGCCTCGCGCCCGTTGCATGCCTCCGCGACCACTTCGATCTCCGGGTCCGAGGTCAGGATCATCCTGATCCCGGCACGGATCAACGGCTCGTCGTCGGCGATCACCACCCGGACCGTGCGGCCCGTCCCGCCCGCTGCACCCACGTCTACCGCCTGATCTCGTACGCCTGCTTTTCGACGAGCTTGCCGTCCTTGAAGCAGAACCGGAACACCGGCTCGTCCTCCAGGCTGTCACCCGACTCGGTGGACATCAGCACCAGGCAGCTCGCGTCGGCCGGCCGCGGCGGGCCGCCCTTGTCCAGCCCCTGCACGAAGACGCTGTCCCCGCTGGGCAGCCGGTCCCGCACCTCCTGCTCCGCGGTGCCGACGGTGATCGCGTCGTACTCGGAGCGGTCGATCATCCCCTTGGTCATCGAGGAGACCATCAGGGCCACCCCGGCACCCACCACGATCACCAGCAGCACCACCGCCGCGAAGGCGATGCCGCAGCCCACGGCGACCCCGCCGGTCCGGCTCCGGCGGCCACCCACCAGTTCCCGGTCCACCGCCGCCCAGTCCATCGGCGGCGCCCCCGGCGGCAGCACCTGCTGCCCGAAGTCGTCCGCGATCCCCGGCAGGGCCGGCCCCCCGGCCGGCTCGGCGCCGTACGGCAGGACGCCCGCCACCCGGAATCCGCCGCCGTCCACCGCCCCCGCGTGCACCATCCCGCCGACCAGCCGGGCCCGCTCCCGCAGCCCCGTCAGACCCTGCCCGCCGGACACCACCTCGCCGCGGCCCGGACCGGCCGACGGACCGTTGGCGATCTCCACCACCAGCGAGTCGTCCTCGTACCGCAGCTCCACCGAAATCGCCGCACCCGGGGCGTGCTTGTACGCGTTGGTCAGCGCCTCCTGCACGATCCGGTACGCCGCGTGGTCGCAGGCCGGGGCCAACGGCCGCGGCTCCCCCACCGTCCGCAGCGCCACCGGGGTGCCCGCAGCCCGCGCAGCCGCCACCACCCCCTCGATGCCGGCGACCCCCCGGGCCACCTGCTCGTCCTCCCGCAGCGGCGCCTCCACCCCGTCCCGGAGGATGCCGACCACCTCGCGCAGCTCGTGCATCGCCGACACCGATGCCTGGCGCAGCACCCCCACCGCCTCGCGCTGACGGTCCGTCAGCTCAGGGTCCACTTCCAACGCGCCGGTGTGCACCGAGATCAGCGCCAGCTGGTGGCCGAGGCTGTCGTGCATGTCCTGGGCGATCCGCTGCCGCTCCAGCAGCCGCGCCTGGCCCGCCACCATCGCCCGTTCCCGCATCAGCTGGCTGTTGCGCTCCTGCAGCGCGTGCAGCAGGGTCCGCCGCTGGTACCAGTACCGGCTGGCCAGACCCGGGGTGACGACCGTCGCCAGATACATCAGCGTGGTGAACGCGATCAGCAGCAGCGGGCGCTGCTGCGACCACTCCATCGCCACCGACAACCCCACATACAGCAGGAAGGAGAGCGCAAACACCCCCACGGCCCGCCCGGCGCCCACGATCCGCCGGCCCGCCGACCAGCCCAGCAGTACGGTCACCAGCACCGCACCGGGCAGCAGCCCGCCCAGCGCCGCGCCGGCCACCAGCGTCCCGGCCGGCATCCGCCGCCGCAGCAACACCAGCGTGATGACCGTCACCGCGCTCGCCGCCTCGCGCAGCCAGCCGCCGTTGTCGAGTTCCTCGATCCCGAACCCGAGCAGCACCAGGACCGAGGCCGCGACCAGGTCCCCTGCGATCGCCCGCCGGGTCCACGGCTCCGGACCCTTCAGCCACTCCCAGCCGGCCCGCGCCTTCACAGTCACATCCACCCGCCCGACCCTAGGCAACGCTCCATCCCGCCATCACCCCTCTTTCGTCGCGCGCCCGCCGACGAAAGTCGAACGGCCGCGCCACCACGCGGGCACAACGAAGAACCCCCGATCCGGATCTCTCCGAATCGGGGGTTCAATCTGTGGGCGAGGGGGGATTTGAACCCCCACGTCCCGAAGGACACTGGCACCTGAAGCCAGCGCGTCTGCCGTTCCGCCACTCGCCCGAGCAGCGTCCCAGTGGATCTTCCCTTTCGGGCCGTTCCCCTGGCGACATCGGAACATTAGCACGTCAGAGAGGGCGGATTGAAATCGCTTTCCCGGCCGCCCCCGGGGGCCCGCGAGGGCCTCCCGGAGCACCCTCCCGGAGCCGCCCATCCGGAGTGCCCTCCCGTACTCACCTCCGGGTGCGGGACACTGTCCCTGGGCCACCCCTACGATCCCTAGTGAGGAGCAACACTCCTCACCACGGGCCACGAGGGGAACCAGCCGAATCCCCCACGCGTGGATACGATCAGTAAGCAGTACAGGGCGACATCAACGGAGGAGGTGCCCCATGGGAGTCCTGAAGAGGTTTGAACAGCGACTCGAAGGTCTGGTGAACGGCACCTTCGCCAAGGTGTTCAAGTCCGAGGTGCAGCCCGTCGAGATCGCCGGCGCACTGCAGCGCGAGTGCGACAACAACGCGACCATCTGGAACCGCGAGCGGACCGTCGTACCCAACGACTTCATCGTCGAACTGTCCGCCGGTGACTACGAGCGCCTGAGCCCGTACTCCGGCCAGCTCGGCGACGAGCTCGCCGGCCTGGTCCGCGACTACGCCAAGCAGCAGCGCTACACCTTCATGGGTCCCATCAAGGTCCACCTGGAGAAGGCCGAGGACCTCGACACCGGCCTCTACCGGGTCCGCAGCCGCACCCTCGCCTCCTCCACCTCCCAGCCGCAGCAGCCCGCGCAGCCCGCCCAGGGCGCCCCCGGCGGCTACGGCTACCCCCCGGTCGCCGCGCCGCCCATGCCCAGCGCGCCGCCGCCCGGCGCCCCGCAGCGCCGCCCCGCCGGGCCCACCGGCCCGGCCCCCGTACCCTCCGGCGGCGCGGGCACGCGCCGCTGGATCGAGATCAACGGCACCCGCCACCAGATCTCCCGCCCGACGCTCGTACTCGGCCGCAGCACCGAAGCCGACGTGCGGATCGACGACCCCGGCGTCTCCCGCCGGCACTGTGAGATCCGGACCGGAACGCCCTCGACGATCCAGGATCTCGGGTCCACCAACGGCATCGTGGTGGACGGGCAGCACACCACCCGCGCTACGCTCCGCGACGGCTCGCGGATCGTCGTGGGCAGCACCACCATCATTTACCGGCAAGCCGAAGGGTGAAGCGGGGGCAATGTCAGAGCTGACCCTTACGGTCATGCGGTTGGGTTTCCTGGCCGTTCTGTGGCTGTTCGTCATCGTGGCCGTCCAGGTCATCCGCAGCGATCTCTTCGGGACGCGGGTGACGCAGCGCGGCTCCCGCCGCGGCGGCGCGGACAGCCGCGCCCAGGCGGCGCAGGGCGGTGGCCGCCAGGCCGCCGCGCCCCCGCAGCAGCGGCAGCGCCGTGGCGCACCCACCAAGCTGGTCGTCTCCGAAGGCACTCTGACGGGCACCACGGTCACCCTCGCGGGCCAGACCATCACCCTCGGTCGCGCCCACGACTCGACGATCGTGCTGGACGACGACTACGCCTCCAGCCGGCATGCCAGGATCTACCCCGACCGTGACGGCCAGTGGATCGTCGAGGATCTCGGGTCCACCAACGGCACGTATCTCGACCGGACCCGCCTGACCACACCGACGCCCATTCCGCCGGGCGCCCCGATCCGCATCGGCAAGACCGTCATCGAGCTGCGGAAGTAGTACGAGAATGAGCGAGCGGAGCGAGCGAGCCGCAGCGGGCCGAACCGGCCGGACCCCCGGTCCCGCCGGAAACACGGCCCCGCGCGCGCTCCCGACCGGAGGGTGGGCAGTGTGGCTCGAGACCGGTTGTACCCGGAGTCAGCGTCGACAGGGCAGGTGCCCATGAGTCTGTCCCTGCGGTTCGCCGCCGGTTCGCACAAGGGCATGATCCGCGAGGGGAACGAAGACTCCGGCTACGCCGGCCCCCGTCTCCTCGCGATCGCCGACGGCATGGGCGGCCAGGCCGCCGGTGAGGTCGCCTCCTCCGAGGTGATCTCGAACCTCGTCCAGCTCGACGACGACGTCCCCGGCTCCGACATCCTCACCTCCCTCGGCATCGCCGTGCAGCGGGCCAACGACGTCCTGCGCGTCATGGTCGAGGAGGACCCGCAGCTCGAAGGCATGGGCACCACCCTGACCGCCCTGCTGTGGACCGGCCAGCGGCTCGGCCTGGTCCATGTCGGAGACTCCCGCGCCTACCTGCTCCGCGACGGCATCCTCACCCAGATCACCCAGGACCACACCTGGGTGCAGCGCCTCGTCGACGAGGGCCGCATCACCGAAGAGGAAGCCACCACCCACCCGCAGCGCTCCCTGCTGATGCGCGCCCTGGGCAGCGGCGAACACGTCGAACCCGATCTCTCCATCCGCGAGGTCCGGGCCGGCGACCGGTATCTGATCTGCTCCGACGGGCTCTCCGGCGTCGTCTCCCACCAGACCCTGGAAGAGACCCTCGCCGACTACCACGGCCCGCACGAGACCGTGCAGGCCCTGATCCAGCTCGCCCTGCGCGGCGGCGGACCCGACAACATCACCTGCATCGTCGCCGACGTCCTCGACACCGACAGCGGCGACACCCTCGCCGCCCAGCTGAACGACACCCCGGTCGTCGTCGGCGCCGTCGCCGAGAACCAGCACCAGCTCTTCGACGGCGGCAACGCCATGCAGACCCCGGCGGGCCGCGCCTCCGGCCTCGGCCGCCAGGCCCCGCCGCCCGGCGGCGCCTTCGGCCCGCCCGGCAGCGGCGAAGCCCCCGGCTACGGCTCCTCCGACGGCGGATACGGCGGCAGCGGCGGCGGCTACGGAACCTTCGGCGAACCCGACCCGTACGCCGAGGACGCCTCGTACGAGGACACGTACGACCACCCCCGCAGGCGCCGCAGCAAGGGCACCCGCTGGGTCGGCCGCTCCCTGATCCTGCTGCTCGTCCTCGGCGTCATCGGCGGCGGTCTCTACGCCGGCTGGCGCTGGACCCAGACCCAGTACTTCGTCGGCGTCAAGGGCGATCACGTCGCCCTCTACCGCGGCATCAACCAGAACCTCGGCCCCATCAAGCTGTCCGAGGTGGAGACCGACCGCACCGACATCGAACTGAAGTACCTGCCGCCGTTCAAGAAGAAGCTCGTCGAGGACACCATCAGCGAGGGCACCCTCGACGGCGCCCGCCAGAAGGTCGACGAATTCTCCACCCAGGTCTCCGCCTGCAAGAAGGACGAAATCCGCCGGAACGCCGAGGCGGCCAACCAGACACCGCCCGCCGACAGCGCACTGACTCCGGAAGAGCAGAAGCTGGTCAGTCTGTGCGGAAAGCAGTAACAGCAGTAGCGGCAGTCACACGCGGGCACAGGGGGCCCGTCACACCATGAGCGTTGTCACCAACACGACCACCATCGGCGCCATCGAGCTACCGAGCCGGCGCAACACCGAGCTGATGCTGCTCGGGTTCGCCGTGGTCATCCCGATCTTCGCCTACGCCAACGTGGGCCTCGCGATCGATGGCAAGCTGCCCCCCGGCATGCTCGCGTACGGCTTCGGCCTCGCCCTGCTCGCCGGCATCGCCCACCTCGTCGTACGGCGCTTCGCCAAGTACGCCGACCCGCTGCTGCTGCCGCTCGGCATCCTGCTCAACGGCCTCGGCCTGGTGCTCATCTGGCGGCTGGACCAGT
Organism: Streptomyces sp. NPDC002054; assembly: GCF_040296685.1. Lineage (NCBI taxonomy): Bacteria > Bacillati > Actinomycetota > Actinomycetes > Kitasatosporales > Streptomycetaceae > Streptomyces > Streptomyces sp. NPDC002054. The sequence goes on along the minus strand of NZ_JBEOXT010000005.1, from coordinate 71,601 downwards.
CGGTTCGCCTGCAGAACCGCGCCAAGGCGATCTTCGGCGCGTTCTCCGAATCCGCGCCCAACCAGATGCTCTACACGGCGCTCGGCATCGCCCTGTTCTCCGGCGTCCTCCTGCTCCTCAAGGACCACCGCGTCCTCCAGCGGTTCACCTACATCTCCATGGTCACCGCCCTGGTGCTGCTCCTGCTGCCGCTCGTCCCCGGCCTCGGCGCGAATGTCTTCGGCGCCAAGATCTGGATTCGCGTCGCCGGATTCTCCATCCAGCCCGGCGAGTTCGCCAAGATCGTCCTCGCGGTCTTCTTCGCCGGGTACCTGATGGTCAAGCGCGACGCCCTGGCCCTGGCCTCCCGCCGGTTCATGGGGCTCTACCTGCCGCGAGGCCGCGACCTCGGCCCGATCCTGGCGATCTGGGCGATGAGCCTGCTCATCCTGATCTTCGAGAACGACCTCGGCACCTCGCTGCTGTTCTTCGGCATGTTCGTGATCATGCTGTACGTGGCCACCGAGCGGACCAGCTGGATCATCATCGGCCTGCTGATGTCGGTCGGCGGCGCCGTCGTGGTCGCCTCCTTCTCCAGCCACGTCGGGGCCCGTGTCAGCGCCTGGATGGACCCCTTCGGCTGCTGGCAGCGAGCCGAGGCCGACGCCGGCGCCTGCGAGCAGATCGCCCAATCGATCATGAGCTTCGGCTCAGGCGGTGTCCTCGGCGCCGGCTGGGGCCAGGGCAACTCCGACCTGATCGGCTTCGCCACCAACTCCGACTTCATCTTCGCCACCGTCGGCGAAGAGCTCGGCCTCGCCGGCGTCATGGCCTTCCTCCTGCTCTACGGCCTGATCATCGAGCGCGGCGTACGCACCGCCCTCGCCGCCCGCGACCCCTTCGGCAAGCTCTTCGCCATCGGCCTCTCCGGCGCCTTCGCCCTCCAGATCTTCGTGGTCGCCGGCGGTGTGATGGGACTCATCCCCCTCACCGGCATGACCATGCCCTTCCTCGCCTCCGGCGGCTCCTCCGTCCTCGCGAACTGGGCCCTCATCGGCATCCTCATCCGGATCAGCGACACCGCACGCCGCCCCGCCCCGGCCCCCGCACCGTCCCCCGACTCCGAGATGACCCAGGTGGTCCGCCCGTCATGAACAAGCCCCTGCGCCGCATCTCGATCTTCTGCGGGCTGCTGGTCCTCGCGCTGATGATCCGCACCAACTGGCTCCAGTACGTGCAGGCCGAAGAGCTCTCCACCCGCAAGGAGAACCGCCGGGTCCAGATCGCCCAGTACGCCCAGGAACGCGGCAACATCATCGTCCAGGGCGAGCCGATCACCGGCTCCATGGTCACCAACGGCAGCGACTACAAGTTCAAGCGCACCTACGTGAACGGCCCAATGTGGGCCCCCGTCACCGGGTACGCCTCCCAGGCCTTCGGCTCCAACCAGCTCGAATCCCTCGAGGACGGCATCCTCACCGGCAACGACGACCGGCTGTTCTTCGACCGCACCATCGGCATGTTCACCGGCGACAAGAAGCAGGGCGGCCACGTGGTCACCACCCTGAACGCCGCCGCGCAGAAGGCCGCCTTCGACAAGCTCGGCGACCGCAAGGGCGCCGTCGCCGCGATCGACCCGCGCACCGGCGCGATCCTGGCCCTCGTCTCCACCCCGTCCTACGACCCCTCGTCCTTCGCCGGCAACTCCAAGAACGACGAGAAGGCCTGGGTCGCGCTCAAGGACAGCGAGGACAAGAAGCTGGTCAACCGCGCCCTGCGGGAGACCTACCCGCCCGGCTCCACCTTCAAGGTGGTCACCGCCGCCGCGGCCCTCGAGCACGGTGTCGTCACCGACATCAACGCCCCCACCGACACCCCCGAGCCGTACATCCTCCCCGGCACCCGCACCCCGATGGTCAACCACGCCAAGGGCTGCGAGAAGGCCAGCCTGAACGAGGCACTGAAGGTGTCCTGCAACTCCGTGTTCGCCAACCTCGGCGACAAGGTGACCCGGGACAACATGGTGAAGACCGCCGAGAAGTTCGGCTTCAACAACGAGAAGATCGACACCCCGGTCCGCGCCTTCGCCAGCGTCTACGACAAGACCATGAGCCGGGACGGCAACGCCCAGAGCTCCATCGGCCAGTTCAACACCGCCGCCACCCCGCTGCAGATGGCCATGGTCGCCGCCGCGGTCGCCAACGACGGCAAGCTGATGAAGCCCTACATGGTCGACCAGCTCACCTCCCCCCACGCCGACCTCGTCGAGAAGAACGACCCGGAGGAGATGAGCCGCCCGCTCTCCGCCGAGAACGCCCAGAAGGTCCAGGAGATGATGGTCAACGTCGTCGACAACGGCACCGGCGGCAAGGCCAAGATCAAGGGCGTCACGGTCGGCGGCAAGACCGGCACCGCCCAGCACGGCGAGAAGAACGCCAAGCGCCCCTACGCCTGGTTCATCTCCTACGCCAAGACCGACCAGGGCTCTCCGGTCGCCGTCGCCGTCGTGATCGAGGACAGCGAGGCCGACCGCGAGGACATCAGCGGCGGCGGCCTCGCCGCCCCGGTGGCCAAGGCCGTCATGGAGGCCGTACTCAAGAGCCAGAGCTGAGCACGCGCACCGGCACCGGCCGGTGGAGGCGACCGCAGACGGTACCGGTCCGGTATCGGCCTGTGGTCACGAGCCGATCGACCACGATCGGCCGGTAGCCTTTGCGCGAGCAGCACACCGCCGGACCACACACCGGTGCGGTCGGGACTGACGGAGAGGGCTGGAAGTTATGGAAGAGCCGCGTCGCCTCGGCGGCCGGTACGAGCTGAGCCACGTGCTCGGCCGAGGTGGCATGGCCGAGGTCTACCTCGCCCACGACACCCGGCTCGGTCGTACCGTCGCCGTCAAGACTCTGCGCGCCGACCTCGCACGCGACCCGTCCTTCCAGGCCCGGTTCCGCCGCGAGGCCCAGTCGGCCGCCTCGCTCAACCACCCGGCGATCGTCGCGGTCTACGACACCGGCGAGGACTACGTCGACAACATCTCCATCCCGTACATCGTGATGGAGTACGTCGACGGATCCACCCTGCGCGAGCTCCTGCACTCCGGCCGCAAGCTGCTGCCCGAGCGCACCCTGGAAATGACCATCGGCATCCTCCAGGCCCTGGAGTACTCCCACCGGGCCGGGATCGTCCACCGCGACATCAAGCCCGCCAACGTCATGCTCACCCGCACCGGCCAGGTCAAGGTGATGGACTTCGGCATCGCCCGCGCCATGGGCGACTCCGGCATGACCATGACCCAGACCGCCGCGGTCATCGGCACCGCCCAGTACCTCTCCCCGGAGCAGGCCAAGGGCGAGCAGGTCGACGCGCGGTCCGACCTGTACTCCTCCGGCTGCCTGCTCTACGAGCTGCTGACCGTCCGGCCGCCCTTCGTGGGCGACTCCCCGGTCGCGGTGGCCTACCAGCACGTCCGCGAGGAACCGCAGCCCCCGTCGAACTTCGACTCCGAGATCACCCCCGAGATGGACGCGATCGTCCTGAAGGCGCTGGTCAAGGACCCCGACTACCGGTACCAGAGCGCCGACGAGATGCGCGCCGACATCGAGGCCTGCCTCGACGGCCAGCCCGTCGCCGCCACCGCCTCCATGAACGCCGGAGGCTACGGCTACCCCGACCAGAACCACGGCTACGGGCACCAGGGCTACGACCAGCCCACCACCGCCCTGCGCGCCGCTGAGCCCGGCCAGACCTCGATGATGCCGCCGATGCCCCCCGGGGACGGCGGCTACTACCCGGACCAGGGCTACGACCAGGGCGGCCAGCGCCGCCGCGGCAGCCAGAAGAAGAGCCGGGCCTCCACGGTCCTGCTGGTCGCGGCGGGCATCCTGGTGCTGGTCGGCGCCATACTGATCGGCCGCTCGCTGTTCAGCGGCAATGCCGACAACCGGCCCAGCGTGCCCCAGCTCGTCGGCATCGGTTTCGACGAGGCCGTGCGCAACGCAGACAACGTCGGGCTGAAGGTGGTCAAGGAGGCCGAAGAGGCCTGCGACACCCAGCCCAAGGGCATGGTGTGCTCGCAGAACCCGGCCAACGGCTCCCGCCTCGACAAGGGCGGCGAGATCAAGGTCAAGGTCTCGACCGGCAAGCCCAAGATCGCGATGCTCGACGTGCTCAACGTGCCGGCCGACGCCGCGGAGAAGGACCTGCGGGACAAGGGCTTCGTGGTCGAGCGGAAGACCGAGGAGTCGGCCCGCACCCCGGGCACCGTCATCAAGCAGAGCCCGACGGGCGGCACCCAGGTCGACCAGGGCTCCACGGTCGTCCTGACCGTGTCCAAGGAAGTGTCGAAGGCCACCGTCCCGGACCTCAAGGGCCTGACGGTGAACGAGGCGAAGAAGAAGCTCCAGGAGAACGGCCTCAAGCTCGGCAGCACCACCGAGGTCGAGTCCGCGGAGAAGCCGAAGAGCATCGTCGGCCAGAGCGAGACCGCAGGCTCCGAGGTCGAGCCGAACACCGCGGTCAACGTGGAGATCGCCAAGGCCGCGGCACAGATCACGGTGCCGCCGCTGACCGGCCGGACCCTCGCCGAGGCAACGGCCCTGCTCGCGCAGAGGGGCCTGACCCTCGGCACGGTCACCGGCCCCACGGACGAGACCGCCAGGATCACCGTCTCCGTGCCCGGCGCCAACCAGCCGGTCGCCCCGAACAGCGCGGTCAACGTCTGGACGCTGCCCGGCACCCCGATCATCCAGCAGCAGGACGGCGGCGCCAACGGCAGCAACAGCGGCTGGTTCGGCCTCGGCCGCCGCTGAGACCCACCCCTGCCCAACACATAGCCCGGCCCCTCCAAGGAGGGGCCGGGCTATGTGCTTTTTGTATGGCGTACCGCACTCCGCACATTTCCACGAAGCCCGATCGTGTCTTCATATGTCGGGACTCGTTGATCCGAATGGGGTGGGGTGTCGGACTCCGCCCGGAAGGGTGGGAGTAGTCGTGATCAACGAATCGGTACTGCTGGAATCGCAGACGCTCCGGGCAGGAGTCCTGGACCGCACAGACGTGCTGGACCGCGTGAGGACACTCTCCCTGCTGCCGGACGGGCTGCACGTGACCACGGCGATGGTGGCGGCGTACTACGAAGTCACGGACAACGTGATCCGGCAACTCTCCCAACGCCACCGCGGCGAACTCTCGATCAACGGAATGACGGTTCTCCAGGGCGAGCAAATGCGACAATTCGAGAGTGACAACCTGTCACTCTCGACGCACCGCCGCAGCCTCACCATCTACAGCAGGCGGGCCGTCCTCAACATCGGAATGCTGCTGCGGGACAGCGAAGTCGCACGTCAGGTGCGTACGTATCTCCTCGACACCGAGCACGCGGCCCGCACGCAGCCTGTGGATAAAGTTGTCCACAGGCCTCCGTGGGAGGCGATCGACGAGCGGATCGACGACCGCATCACCGACGTGCTCCGGATGACCGTCACGCCCATGCTGAACGCGCTCATCGAGACCGCCGGCGAGCAGCGCAAGGAGCTCATCTCGCTCCGCGAGGACGTGGACCGGATCCGGCAGCGACTCGACCGGCACGAGCCCGCCCGGGGCGTCCCCGCCCTCACCGGCATCATGGGCACCATCGACGCCATGAACTGGCGGCAGTTCGAGCACCACGTCGCCGGCCTGCTCCGGCGCGACGGATGCACCGACGTCGTCGTCCACGGCGGCCACGGCGACCGCGGCGTCGACATCAGCGCCCGCACCGCCGACGGCCGCAAGGTCGCCGTCCAGTGCAAGAACTTCGCCCCGTTCCGGCACGTCCTCAGCGCCGAGATGCAGAAGTTCCTCGGCGCCGCCAAAGTGCTCCACCAGGCCGACGTGGCCCTCTTCGTGGCCACCTGCGCCTTCACTCGCGAGTCCCTGGCCATCGCCGCAGAGACCGGCGTCACCGCCGTCCACCGCGGCCTGCTCGAGGCCTGGAGCTCCGGCGTTGCCCTCCAGGCGCTGCGCTGAGCCGGCGGGCCGGGCCGCGGGCCGGTCAGCGGGTCAGCTGGTCAGCGGAGTTCCGGTGGCCTGGTGCGGTTCTTGTCGACCTTGTCCGTGCGGACCAGTTCGCCCCAGACGATGTACCGGTACTTCGAGGTGTACACCGGGGTGCAGGTGGTCAGGGTGATGTACCGGCCCGGCGTCGTCCGGCCCGATTCCTTCGGTACCGGGGCCAGGACGTTCACGTTGTACTTCGAGGTCTGCCGCAGTTCCGCGTAGACCCGGTACACGTACCAGGTGTCCTTCGTCTCGAAGACGATCGGATCACCCGTCCGCAGCTTGTGGATGTTGTGGAACTTCGCCCCGTGCCCGTCCCGGTGCGCCGCCAGCGAGAAGTTCCCCGACGCGTCCCAGGGCAGCGCCGACTTCACCGGATCCGTGTAGTACCCGGCCACCCCGTCGTTCAGCACCTCCGCCGAGGTCCCCCGCTTCACCAGCACCTCGCCGTTGCGCAGCGCCGGCACGTGCAGGAAGCCGATCCCGCCGGCCGTGTCCAGCGCGCCCGGCCCCGCGGCCGGCGCGGAAGGCGCCGGTGCTGCCAGCCACCGTTCGCGGACGGCATCGGCCTTCGCCGAAGCGGTCCGGTCGGCCAGGACATTGGTCCACCACAGCGAGTACACGACGAACAGGCCCAGCACGAGGCCTGCCGTGATCAGCAGCTCGCCCAGCAGGCTCAGGAAGCCCGCGATCCGGTGACGACGGGGACGGACGGCGTGTGACACTGCGGTGGTCCTCTACGAGCTGGCGAGCACGGGCGGAGCGCCCTGGCTCCGGGGGCGTTCGTCGACCATCCTGCCCCATACGATCATCCGGTAGGTGCTCGTGAACTCCGGCGTGCACGTGGTCAGCGTGATGTACCGGCCCGGGCCGGAAAACCCGGACCCCTCCGGCACCGGTTTGATCACCGACACATTCGTGGGCGGCGTCTGCGGCAGCATCGAGGTCATCTCGTACGTGTAGTACGCATCCCGGGTCTCGACCACGATCGGGTCCCCGGGCCGCAGCCGGTTGATGTACCGGAAGGGTTCGCCGTGGGTGTTCCGGTGGCCGGCCACCGCGAAATTCCCCGCCTTGTCCCCGGGCATCGCCGACTTCAGCGCACCGTCCGCGTAATGCCCGACCATGCCCCGGTCCAGCACCTTCGGCTTGCTGATCCCCTGGGCCACCGGCACCTTCACGTCCAGCTTGGGGATGTACATGATCGCGAATCCCTGGCCCGGCGAGAATTCCGACACCGCGGGCCCCGGAACGCCCGCGTCCCAGTCCTCCCGGAGCGAGCCCGCCGCCCCGTTCGCCTGCCGCTCCGCCAGCACGTTCGTGTACCAGAGCTGGTACGTCACGAACAGCAGCATCACCAGGCCGGCCGTGATGAACAGCTCCCCGGCCGCCCGGCTCGCGATCACCAGCGGGCCGCCCCGCCGGCGCCGGCGGGCGCGTTTGGCCGCCTCCTGGGCAGCCCTGCGCCGCGCAGCCCGGCCCCCGGAGGGCACGGGCGGCGCGTACGCGGTCACGCGACGGCCTTGCCCACCACCGGGGCCAGTCCCACCGAACGCTCCACGGCCCCGGTGTCACCGCACCGGACCAGCCAGTTCGCCAGCATCCGGTGGCCCCACTCGGTGAGCACCGACTCCGGGTGGAACTGCACACCCTCGACGTCGTGCTCCCGGTGCCGCAGCCCCATGATGATTCCGTCCTCGGTCCAGGCCGTCACCTGGAGCTCGTCCGGGACGGTCTGGGGCTCGGCGGCCAGCGAGTGGTAGCGGGTCGCCGTGAAGGGCGACGGGAGGCCCTGGAAGACGCCCAGGCCCTCGTGGGTGACGGGGGAGGTCTTGCCGTGCAGCAGCTCCGGGGCGCGGCCCACCACGCCGCCGTACGCGACCGCCATGGACTGCATGCCCAGGCAGACGCCGAAGACCGGGACGCCGGTCGCGGCGCAGTGCCGGACCATGTCCACGCAGACGCCGGCCTCCTCGGGGGTGCCCGGGCCGGGGGACAGCAGGACGCCGTCGAAGCCGTCCTGAGCGTGGGACAGCTCCACCTCGTCGTTGCGCAGCACCTCGCACTCGGCACCGAGCTGGTACAGGTACTGGACCAGGTTGAAGACGAAGCTGTCGTAGTTGTCCACAACCAGAATGCGCGCGCTCACCGATTGGCTCCCGATCCCTCGTCGACTGTCACATCGTTGAACGGGAGAAGTGGTTCGGCCCACGGGAAGACGTACTGGAACAGCACGAACACCACGGCGAGCACCAGCGCCAGGGAAATCAGCGCGCGAATCCACGCGTTGCCCGGCAGATGCCGCCAGATCCAGCCGTACATAACCGCCCGTTGTCCTTCCCGTACCCCCCGTGGGTGTTCCGGAACAGCCTAAAGGCTGGCGCGCTTCACCGGCCTTGTCTCGGTCAGTTCCGCCCACACGATAAGGCGGTGGCTGTGTCCCCACTCCGGATCGCAGGTCGTCAGTGTCAGGTAGCGGCCCGGGCCGGTGAACGGGGAGCGCTTCGGTACCGGATCGACCACCCCGGTCTCGGTCGGCAGTGTGCGCAGGGGCCGGTTGCGGACCGTGTACGTGTACCAGCTGGTCGCGTCCTTGATCACCACCGTGTCGCCGGGGCGCAGCTCGGGGAAGTCCTTGAAGGGGTCGCCGTAGGTGCGCCGGTGGCCGGCCACCGCGAAGTTCCCGGTTCCGCCCGGCGGTGCGGTGCCCTCGTAGTGGCCCAGGCCCTTCTTCAGGAGCTCGGCACCAGTCCCCTCGATGACCGGTTTGACCCAGTCTGCCCCGAAGCGCGGAATGTACATCTCCGCGAAGGCCCGGCCCCGGGGGCGAGAGACCGGCTCCTGCGGGGCCAGAGGGGGCTCTGGGGCGCCGGAGGGCCGGGGAGCGCCCGGAGCCTGCCCGGCCTGCGGGGCCGCCGCCCAGCGGCCACGCAGCCGCTCCATCTCGCCGTCCATGGCCCGGTCGGCCTTCACCCCGGTCCAGAACACGACGTACGCCACGAACAGCACGATCACCGTGCCGACCGTCAGGCACACCTCGCTGAACGTCCGGACCACCAGGCGGACGACGACGTCACGCGGAACTCTCGGCGCTTGCCACGGGCTTCGCATAGTGGAGGTCAACTGTGCCGGAGTAGCCGGGCAGAGTCACCGCCTTGTGCTCGTCGACTTTCCAGCCCAGCCCGTACGCGTTGACGTACAGCTGGTAGTTCTGCAGCGCCGGGGAGGCGGCCAGCGCCTTCTTCAGCTGGTCCTGGTCCCCGACGGCCGTCACCTTGTACGGCGGCGAGTAGACCCGGCCCTGCAGGATCAGGGTGTTGCCGACGCAGCGCACCGCGCTGGTGGAGATCAGCCGCTGGTCCATCACCTGGATGCCCTTGGCTCCGCCCTGCCAGAGCGCATTGACCACGGCCTGGAGGTCCTGCTGGTGGATGACCAGATCGTTGGGCTGCGGCTCGGGCACGTTGGGGATCTTGGCCGTGGCGTTGGGCGGGGCGTCGTTGAGGGTGACGGTCAGGCCCTTGCCGGAGAGCTCCTCGGTGCCGGCGGCGGTGCGCAGCGCCTGCAGCCTGGCGTCCTCGGCCCGGGTGCTGCCGTCGTCGCGGTCGGCGAGGGCGTCGACCTCGCGGCGGACGGCCGCGGTGCCCTCCCCGAGCTCCTTGTTGTTCTGGGAGCGCTCCTGGATCAGGTCGGAGAGCCTGAGGAGTGAATCGTCCGTGCGGATGTTCGTACCCTTGGAGGTGTTGAAGCTGGTCACGAAAATCAGGCCGGCCAGGGCGAACACGGCGGCGGTCAGCAGCCGGACCGGTCTGGCCCGGCGACGGGGACCCGCGGAGGAGCCGTCGGAATTGCTCAACGTACCCTTCTCCTTCAACACGCCGAAGACCCACTACGCTAACGGACGCCCGGGGGAGGCAAGGTCCCCAGCGCATCGACAGGAGAGACCCTCGTGCCGAAGTCACGTATCCGCAAGAAGGACGACTACACGCCGCCGCCGGCGAGGCAGGCGCAGGCCATCAAGCTGACCAGCCGCAGCTGGGTCGCTCCGGTGATGCTGGCACTGTTCCTGATCGGGCTGGCCTGGATCGTCGTCTTCTATGTCACGGAGACCCAGCTGCCGATTGAGGCACTGGGCAATTGGAACATTGTAGTCGGTTTCGGCTTTATTGCGGCGGGTTTCGGCGTATCCACCCAGTGGAAGTAGCCGCGCGAGCCGAAGCACTCCAGGGGTTCCGGCGCAAGCTCTCCCCTTAGTTATCCACAGCGCTATCCACACCTGAGGAAAAGATACGAAGGTCTGTGGATAAGTAAGTGGGCGGCCCCCGGTTGACGCCGGTGTGATCAGTCGGTCGGGGGCAGGCCGGGGGGTCGGGCCGGGGGTCAGGGAGTCAGCTCGGCCGTCCGCAGCAGGATCATCGCGGCGGATGTGCAGAAGACCAGGACGCAGACGGCCCACTGCACGGCGACCCGGTTCCGGCCGCCGGCCGTGGGCCACACCATGGCCGCCCCGACCAGGGCTCCCGCCACCAGGCCGCCGATGTGGGCCTGCCAGGAGACACCGGACGGGATGAAGGTCATCGCCAGCATCAGCACGAGCATGCCGGCGACCGGCGCCATGTCATACCGCATCCGCCGCATCAGCACGGCGGTGGCGCCGAACAGGCCGAAGACGGCACCCGAGGCGCCGAGGGTGGCCAGGTTCGGCGGGGTGAGCAGATAGACCAGGGCGCTGCCGGCCAGGCCGGACAGCAGGTACACGCTCAGATAGCGGGCCCGCCCCAGGGCCGCCTCCAGCGGGCCGCCGACCACCCACAGGCCCAGCATGTTGCCCGCCAGGTGCCACCACTCCTGGTGGAGGAAGACCGAGGTCAGCAGCCGGTGGTACTCACCGGTGGAAACCCCCTGCACCGGTCCGCCGATGTATTCCACATACCGGCCCAGCAGCTCCAGATGGACCGCGAGGGCGGGAGAGGCCAGCACCGCGAGGAAGACGGTCACATTGATCCCGATGAGGATCTTGGTGACCAGGTGCGGGTCGCCCGCGGTGAGGGCGGCGCCCGCGACATTGCGCGGGACGGCGACGGGGGCTCCGCGGACGCACTCGGGGCACTGGTAGCCGACCGAGGCACTGATCATGCAGTCGGGGCAGATCGGCCGCTCGCAGCGGGTGCAGCGGATGCCGGTCTCCCGGTCCGCATGCCGGTAGCAGGTGTCCATCGGTTCCCTCGGTCGGCGGCGACGAAGGCGGGACGCCGCCCCGCCGGTCCGGTACGTATCGAGTACGGACGGACAGGGCGCAATGGTTCCCGGGCGCGGGTCAGCGCTTCTCGATCACAACGGATTCGAGGACCACGTCCGTCAGGGGCCGCTCGGTGCGCGGGTTGGTGGGGAGCTTGGCGATGGCGTCGACGACGGCCTGGCCGGCCTTGCCGGTGACCTTGCCGAAAATGGTGTGCTTGCGGGTCAGCCAGGCGGTGGGGGCGACGGTGATGAAGAACTGCGAGCCGTTGGTGCCCGGCCCGGCGTTGGCCATGGCGAGCAGGTAGGGCTCGGTGAAGGCGAGATCGGGGTGGAACTCGTCGGCGAACTGGTAGCCGGGGCCGCCCATGCCGTTGCCGAGGGGGTCGCCGCCCTGAATCATGAAGCCGCTGATGACCCGGTGGAAGACGGTGCCGTCGTAGAGACGGTCGGTGGTCTTCTGACCGTCGCTGGGGCGGGTCCACTCACGCTCGCCGGTGGCGAGTTCGGTGAAATTGCGGACGGTCTTCGGCGCGTGGTTCGGCAGCAGCTCGATCTCGATGTCGCCGTGGTTGGTCTTCAGGGTGGCGTAGAGCTTCTCGGCCACGGATCTGCCTTCCATAGTCATCACTGTCGGTTCCAGATCCTCGCACGGTGTGCCGCTTGGTCAAGAAATCGTCGGAATCGGCCACCCGTATGCCCTGTCACGCATGCCGCGAGGCGTTATGGGAGGCATGATCCGACAAAGGGTGGAAAGGTGAACTGTGTCCGCCACCGAGGAGGAGGATCCTGTGACGACCCGCAAGGACAGCGTGCGCGCAGCGGCCGATAGTGCGAAGGACACCGTGCGCTACGCCGCGGACGTGGTGGTGCCGTACGCAGAGACCGCCAAGGAAGCAGCGGTGCGCTACGCGCACGAGGCGAATGTGCGGTTGACGCCCATGGTGTCGTCCGCGGCCCAAGAGGCGGCACGGCAGGCCCGTTCGGCCTATGACACCCACCTGCATCCACGAATGCAGCAGGCCCGTACGCACGTGCCGCCGCCGGTGGACCGGGCGGCGACGACTGCCGTACTGCAGACCCGCAAGGCCGCCCGGCAGGCAGCCGACTACACGACACCGAAGATCGAACACGCGATCGCCGCGACGCAGCCGGTCGCCGAGGAGGCCGCGTCCCGGTCGGCCGCGGCGTACGCGGCGCTGAGCGGCAAGGTGTCGGCGAAGGAAGTGCACCGGCTGGTGCGGCGTCGGGAACGGCGCGAGAAGTGCGGGCGGGCGCTCCGCGGGGTGGCCCTGGTCGGGCTGCTGGCCGGGGCGGCGTTCGTGGCATGGAAGTGGTGGGACCGGCAGTCGAACCCGGACTGGCTGGTGGAGCCGCCGGCGGCGACGGAGCTGTCCGCGCGGGACAGCGAGCCGCCGAACCTCGACGACGAGCTCCAGGCGAAGGAGGCGGCGGAGGCCGAGGCCGACGCCGACAAGAACCACTGAGCAGCGCAGGAGAAGAAAGAAAAGAAGGGGCCCGAATCCGGGCCCCTTCTTCCGCTAGTCGGGGTGCTTCTCGGGATGCGGAGGCGGCTTGGGCGCGGAGCGCTTGGCGGTACCCGGCGGGACGTGCGGGGTGACCTGCTTCGGCTGGGCGGCGCCGGGCAGCGGGGTGTGCTGCGGTGGGGCAGAGCGCTTGGCCGCCTCCGGCGGCGTGTGGGTGGTCGGTGTGCCGGGCGCGGGCCTGGGGGGCGCGGCAGGAGCTGCCGAACGGGCCTGTTCCGCCGGTTTCCCGGCGGCTTCCTGCGCCTTTTTCCGGTCGGACTTGAGGAAGTCGAAGATTCCCATGGTGGTACGCCTCCGGCGTGGTTGCCCCCCTGAGCCGTGTGCCCCTTATCCACTGTCGTTCACCTGGGGCCGGTCGGCCGGGTGACGGGTCCGTCCGGGGGATCCACCGACGATGTTTCACGTGAAACGCGAGGCATCGCCCGCCACTGCATCCTGACGATTTCTGGAGCGGTTTTCAGACAATCTTCGGTAGTCGAGATCTCGACCCGCGCCGACCTGACAAGGAGCCGGGGAAAATCAGCAGCAAAGGGGCGCACCCGCCTACGCTCGGCTCATGATGAGCCAACCTGCCATGGCGCTGCTGAAGCAGTTGGCGGCGGAGGGAGTATCGCCCTGGCTGGCCGCGAGCAACGCGGACCTCATGCCGGGCGCGCTGTACCGCCCCGCCGAAGCGGCGCTGCTCCACGGCGCCGTGGCCACCGATGCCGACCCCGACACCGCCCGGCGGACCTGCGACACCCTGTGGGACACCTACCTGGCGAGTGAGGGCCGGCACGGGCGGGTGTCCGTACCGGTGGACCCGCGGGTGGCTCACGATGCGCAGGCCATGGTGGCGGACGCCCGCTCCGTACACGCCGAGGTGGGCCGGCCCAATCTGCTCCTGCGCATCCCGGCGACCGAGGCAGGACTCCTCGCCCTGGAGGAGTGCGTGGCCCTCGGCATCGGTGTCGATGCCGATCTCGTCTTCTCCGTCGAACGGTACGACCAGGTGATCGGCGCCTACCTGAACGGTCTGGAGCGGGCCCTCACGGCCGGCCGGCCGCTCGACGGGATAGCCGCCGTGGCCTCCGTGCCGGTGGGTCTGCTCGACGCCGAGGTCAACGCCCGCCTCTCCGCGCTCCCCTCCCGCAGCGGGCCCGCCGTCCGGGCGCAGGACACCGCGGCCGTCGCCCTCGCCCGGCAGATCTACCGGCTCCGGGAGGAACGGCTCAGCGGCGAATGGTGGCGGGTGCTCCGGGCCGCGGGCGCGCTCCCTCCGGGTCTGCTGTGGACCGCGGTCCGCCCCCGCCACATCAGCGAACTCGTCGGCACCAACACCGCCCACGCGGCCTCCCTGGAGGTTCTGGAGAGCGCCGCGACGCAGGTGGAACTGCGCGGGGACACCCTGCTGAACGCACACATCGAGGGCCGCCGCGCGCTGGACATCCTGGAAACCCTCGGGGTCCGCATGGCGGACGTCGCCGACGTGCTGGAGACCGTGGAGCTCAACCGGCTCCAGCACGCCTGGGTCCTCAGATCCTGACCGGCAGGATCTGAATCAGCAGGTGCTCGACGTACTCGGCCTCCCGGCCGGGTTCTCCCTCCCGCACCCGGTGACTGCGCAGCACCTTCAGCTCCCGCCCGCACTCCTCGGCCATCCGGTACAGGCCCGGCACATCGCCCCGGTCGCTGAAGTGCAGCAGCGCCGAGCCGTTCGGCGCGAGCCAGTACGGCGCCTGCTCCAGATAGCGCCGGTAGGCCCGGTCGCCGGAATCCCGGTGGGTGCGCCCGTACGGCGCCCCGGACAGGTCGCCCTCCGGTGCCCGCACACAGGGGGAGCTCCAGAAGATGGTGTCGAAGCGGTCGCCGTCCCCGAGACCGGAGAACAGATCGCTGTGCAGCGCGCTCAACCGGTCCTCCACCCCGTGCCGTTGGGCGTTCGCGGCCGTGTTCTCCACCGCCCGCGGGCTGATGTCGGCGGCAACGACCCGGTCGTATCCGGCCACGGCCGCCATCACCGCGATCACCCCGGTCCCACAGCCCACGTCCAGGAAGGACCCGCCGCGCGGGGGCGCCCCGGGCACATCCAGATCCAGGAAGTCCACCGCCCGTTCGGTCGCCGGGCAGAAGACCGGGGCGAACACCCGGTGGAGCGACCGCTCAAAGTTCTGGACCTGCGTCATCGGACCCCCGTCACAACCCGTGGCACGGCGCCGGACTTGGCGCCCAACCAGACTGATCTGCAACAGGTCCTCCCAGAAGGTGGCCAGACAACCGCATCACTTGCGGCGAACGGTGCCCGAGCCACACTGCGCCGCTCTGACCTGGCACTCTTGACTCAAGTTAATGTTGACCAGGCCCTGTTGACCGCATTACGTTCCACCGGGGCAGGCAGCACAGCGGTACGTCGAGGGGGACGATTGTGATGTCGGGGAGTCAAAAGCGGCATACGGATGTGTCCGAAATGCTGGAGCTGCTGGCCCGAGAGGCACCCGCCGAGGAATTCGAGCGGCTCGTGTACGAAGCACGGAACTCCGGGGCCTCCGACGAGGAGCTGGCCCGCCTGACCCGGGCCAAGGACCTCTCCCTGAACATCCGCGGCCTCTTCGCCCGCCGCCAGCAGCGCGAGGCCGGCCTCAGCGCCCTCGTCGACACCGCCCGAGACCTGACCCACCCCTACACCCTCGACACCCTGCTGAACATCATCACCCGCCGCGCCCGCCTGCTGCTGGGCCTCGACATGTCCTGGGTGACCTTCCACGACTTCCCCGAGTCCCGCTCCATCGTGCGCGCCGCCGACGGCCACACCTCGGCGATCACCGTGGGCTTCGCCGTCCCGATGAACGGCGGCGTCGGCCGCCAGGCCAGCCAGCGGTCCGCCCCCTTCTGGTCGGCGGACTACCTCCGGGACGACAGCTTCGTCCACTCCGACATCATCGACAACGTGGTACGCGCCGAGGGCCTGCACGCCATCATGGCGGTGCCGCTCCGCCACGAATCCACCGACCTCGGCAACCTGTACGTCGCGGGCCGGCGCATCCGGCACTTCGACCCCGACGAGCTCTCCCTGATGAGCTCGCTCGCCGACCTGGTCGCCGTCGCCATCGAGAAGACCCGCCTGCTGGACCGGGTCCGCAACGAGGTCGCCGGCCTGGAGCTGGACACCACCCGCGCCAAGCACTCCTCCGCCGCCGCACACCGGTTGCGGGACACCCACAGCCGGCTGATCGAACTGGTCCTGGAAGGCGGCGGGCTGCCCGCCCTCGCCGCCGAGGCCGCCCCGCTCCTCGGCGGATCCCTCATCATCCGCGACCACACCGGCCGCGACATGAGCACCGTCGGCGAGTTCCCCACGCTGGACGAGAACACCATCCGGGCCGCCTCGCTGGACGCCCACACCGAACGCCGTCCGGTCCGCTCCGCCGACGGCCTCTGGGTCACCCCGGCCCTCGCCGGCCAGGAGATCCTCGGCACCCTCCTGCTGGCCCCCGACCCGGCGGCCCAGCAGCCGTCCTCGGACGCCCCCGAGACCATCCAGCTGCTCGCCCTGGTCGCCCAGGCCACCGCCCTGGTCCTGCTGATGCAGCGCAGCACGGCCGCCGCCGAGGGCCACGTACGCGACGAGCTCTTCAACGACCTCCTCAAGGAGGACCAGTTGCCGGCGGCCAAGCTCGCCGAACGCGCCCGCCGCCTCGGCGTCAACCTCGACGGCCCACACGTGGTCGTGGTGGCCCGCCCCGAGGGCGGCTCCCTGGGCCGGGCCGTGATCTGGGCCTCCTCCTACGCCCACCAGCACTCCGGCCTCAAGAGCGTGGACGGCGGCTGCATCATCCTGCTGCTGCCCGGCACCGATCCCTCGGCCATCGGCAAGACCGTCTCCCACGAACTCACCACGGCCCTCAACAACGCCGTCACGATCGGCACCGCGGGCCCGGTCACCGAGCTCACCGCGATCAGCCGCACCTACCAGGAAGCCCGCTGCTGCCTCGACGCCCTCACCGCACTCGGCGGCCGGGGCGGCACCGCCTCGCCCCGGGAACTGGGCTTCCTGGGCCTGCTGCTGTCCGACAGCCCCAACACCGCCGGGTTCATCAACAACACCATCGGCCCGGTGCTGGACTACGACACCCAGCAGCGCACCGACCTGGCCCGCACCCTGGAGGCGTACTTCGCGTCGGCCTGCAGCCCCACCCGGGCCGCCGAAAGCCTCCACGTCCACCCCAACACCGTCTCCCGCCGGCTGGAACGGATCACCGAACTCCTCGGCCCCGAATGGCTGGAGCCCGCGCAGGCCCTGGAAGTCCAGCTGGCCCTGCAGATGCAGCGCACCCGCCAGGCACTGGTCCGCGGACGCCGGGATCAGGCGGGCCGGGCCTCCGGCTGAGCTGCCCGCACCCCGGCCAGCGGCCTCACCCCGGCCGGCGCCAGCGCCTGCGGCTGCGTCTGCGCCCCGGTGAGCGCCTGCACCGCGTGCGCGGCCGACGCCAGGGTGGTGTGCCGGTGCCAGCCCTCGAAGGACCGGCCCTCGAAGTCGACCATGCCCACCCGGGTGGAGATCCCGGCGAAGTCCCGGCCGACGCGCTGGGTCAGCTTCGCCAGCCGCAGCAGACCGCCCCAGGGCACCGCGCTCAGATCGGTGATCCAGCACTGCTGCGGCCGGACCCCCGGGCCGGTCCACTCGCCCATCAGCAGCAGGGGCCGCCGGGTGCCCGGCAGCCGCACCGGAACCGCCGCCACCAGACTCGTCCGGACCGCCATGCTCGCCGGATCCGTCCAGGTCACCGGGCGCCGCAGGGTCCGCAGCATGCGCAGCAGCTGATCGGCGGAGAGCTCACGGCTGTCATGGCCCGCCAGCACCGGAGCCGCGGAAGCCGGCCGCGCGGAGCCCAGCATGGCCGACGCCGCGGGCAGCACCCGCGTGGAGCCCCGTACGGAGGCCAGGAACGGCATCCGGGCCGCCTCGAACCGGCGGGCCACCGCGGCCGGTTCGCTGTCCGGCAGATCCATGACCACCGGCCGCGCCCGCCCACCCACCCAGCTCTGCGCCTCCAGCGCGGCCCCCGCCACACACTCCAGCGGGGTCACCGGCAGACCGCCCCCGGCGGACCGGCCGGAGGCGGGCTCCTCACGCCCGTCCCGGGCCTCCCGGGCGTCCTCCTGGGACAGCATCAGCCGCCAGTTGAGCGGGGCGCTCAGCTCGTCGTTGGCCGCCCAGATCCCGAACACCTGCTGGCTGTTGACCACATGCCCCAGGCTGGGCACGAACCGGCGCTCCACCCCCACCGTGTGCTGCCCCGCCTTCGGGATCACCACCGACTGGGCCACCCAGGCCCGGGGCCGCAGGGACCGCTCCAGGCGCAGCGCCAGGGCCTCCCGGACCAGGCTCCAGTCCCAGGTGGAGGAGGAGATGAAATGGTGCAGGCTCTGCTCCGCCGCCCGGTCGC
This sequence comes from Streptomyces sp. NPDC002054, assembly GCF_040296685.1. Lineage (NCBI taxonomy): Bacteria > Bacillati > Actinomycetota > Actinomycetes > Kitasatosporales > Streptomycetaceae > Streptomyces > Streptomyces sp. NPDC002054. The sequence goes on along the minus strand of NZ_JBEOXT010000005.1, from coordinate 53,375 downwards.
CCACACAGGCCGCGATATTGCGGATCGACTTCCGGCCCCCGGCCGACAGCAGCCCCCGCACATACAGCTCGCCCTTGCGCCGCTGGTCACTGCGCGGCAGCGGAGCGAAAAGCTCCGCGCACAGCGCCCCCACAGCACTCTCCGGCACCCGGTGGCCGATCTGTTCTTCCCGAACGAGACGCATCCCCGTGTCTCCCCCTCCGTCAGCGGCCCGCCGCTACCGGCAGGACCTCAAAGGTGCGCCCCGGGCCCGGGGGTTGCCCAGGTGCGCCGACCACACACCTGGCCCCACCCGATGCACGCTGGGCCACCCCGCACCCCTCCCCACCCGCCACGATGCGCCGCGCGGCCGGTCGCAGACCGCCGGAGGGAGGGGCGCGGACCACCGGCGGTGCAGGGGAAGCGCACAGCACGGGGCCCAGAGCACGAAAAAAACACCCCCTCCGACCGCGTTGTCGCAGGTCGGAGGGGGTGTGAGAGTGGAGCCTAGGGGAGTCGAACCCGAAACGGACGACGCTCCGACCTGCGGTTTTACCAAGTCTTTGCGAGAGAATCGGACTTTCCGACCCGTTTCCGTCCCGCTCCATCCTGCTCGATCCTGCTGCCCCGACTCGATGTGCCCACTGGTGGGCACACCCTCAAAACCCGTTGCGGCTGCAACTCGGATGCGCCTCTCAACCCCAGAATTGTAGGCTTTCAGCCGCCCCGCGTCCGGCAAACGCGCAAACAGTGTGCGCGCACCCGACGGTCACGGAGCCGGACTAGCCCAAAGCAGGCATTGACGTCTGAATCGCGTCGTCAACGGTTCCTTCCGTATTCGGCAGGCCGAGGTCTGTGAAGGGCTGCGTGCTGGTGACCACGTCGACGCGATGGGATTGCGCGTAGGACGCCAGTGCCAGAGAGAGCTTCGGCTCGCTGGCCGCCTTCCGCGTGCCTACGGCGAGGTAGTCCAGCAGGCCCGGCGTTACTCGCATCCGCCCTTGGAGGAGTCGGAGGTTGGCGATGCCGCATTCAGCCTCCAGTAGGGCCGCCTGCTCACGGTCGGGTTTCTCGATCAGCCCCGCCATCCTCTGTGCAGGCGCATCGCCCGTGCAGACGATCACTCCGTAGTTGCTCGCCGCGTCCACGTTGAACGGTGCGGCTAGCACCGCGGGGGTATCCAGTGGCGTCGCTTTAGCCAGCGTGGACAGCGCCGTGTGCGTGGGATCGACGTTGTCAGCGAAGACCACGTAGAAGTCCCCCGTGCGCAGGTGTTCGGCACCGTTCAGCACGGATGTGATGTCGGCGTACCTGCCGTGCTGGGCGATGAAGTCGACTTGAAGGCAGTCAGCTGCCGAGGGCTGGGCTGGAGGCTGGTTGGTGAGCGTCTGGTAGTGGGCCAAGGCTCCGGGGGCGAGGACCTGGCGGGTCCAGTCGATCAGCGGCGTGTAGTAGGGGTGGTGGACCACTACAGCGTGGGCACTGCCGAGGGCGGCGGCTTCATCCACGATGTGCGCCAGACCCGGCCGACCACAAACCGGCCGCAGCTCCTTGGGCAGGTACGGCGACCAGCTACCCACCCGAGTGCCCAGTCCGCCTGCGGCGATAACCACGGGGGGCACCGCAGAGGCTGTCGGCAGATTCATCGGTGTCCCCTTCGGGCCGGTCCCCCGAGCGATAGCGTCGGCGGATGCATACACGTGTGACGGGCATCGTCATCGAGGACGACAAGATCCTGGTGCTCAACCAGGACACCGACGGCCCCAGGACCTGGTCCCTGCCCGGCGGCAAGGTCGAGGACGGCGAGGCTCTGGAAGAGGCGCTGATCAGAGAAATGAAGGAGGAGACCGGCGCCGAGGTTGAAGTGGGCCGGCTGCTGTACCTGTGCGACAACACGAGTGCTCACGTCGTTCACATCACCTTCGAGGCCCGCATCGTGGGCGGAGAGATGGGAGCGGTCAAGGAGGGTGCGGACACGCGGCCGATCCGAGGCGTCGAGTTCGTGGCGCTGGACGACCTGCCCGACCGAGGCTTCAGTGACGTGTTCGTGAAGCTCTGCCGGGACCGGTTCCCGGGCGCGGGTTCGTACATGGGGCCGAAGTCCGCGATCGGCCTATAAGCCCAGCGAACTGATCAGCAGCCGGTCGAGTCCGCCCGGCGTGGTCCGGGCGGACTCGTTGACGGCGTCGACCCACTGATTGAGCCGGTGCGCCAGCTCCCATGCTCCGAGCCGGGCGGCATCGGTGGTGTGGGGGTCGCGCACCAAGCGAACCCCAACGCCTCGTGACGAGCCCAGCAGGTAGCGCGAGCGGACAGCCGACACCGCATCTTCAGTGCTCGGAGTGTTCCAGGCCGCACCGAACAAGTACCGCTGCATGGGCTGGGATTCGGGCAGCGGGGGGCCATCGCCACACCAGATCTGAACGTTGCCGATCAGGTGGTGAATCTCCCGATCGCCAAGGCCGGGTTCCACCACAGGACAGCTGTCGCCCACGACATAGCCGCTGTTGTGCGCCCGCGCTCCTTTCGTGGCGGCCAAGGCTTCGGCCCGGCTGGGTAACCGCGCTCCGAACCAGGCGGCCGCGACGGCCGCCCCGATCCACGTGACCCAGTACGCGGGATGGGACTCGTATCCGCGGCTGACCCGCCAGCGCCGATCGGCCGGGTCCTGGTGGAGTCGTCCACCACGTTCGTGGGGCATCGGGCACACCAGGAGATTGGTACCGAGCCGGGAGTTCACTGCCCCGCCCGCGTGCAGCATGGTCAGCAGCTCGGCCATTTCCGCGTTGGTGACCAGCAGATTGCGCCACTGGGCCTGCCCTACTGGCCTGTAGGCCGGCTTGGCCATCCTCTGGGGAGAAGGTTGGGGGCGGACGCGGCGGCTGGGCCGGAGCACGGGTTCGTGCACCTCGTACTGATCGTCACCTGCGAGCCACTGGGTGACGGTCTCGGTCACTTCGGGGTCGAGCTGTTGGCGAGCCTGGGCGACCGTCTTCTCTACCGCAGCGCTGACGAGGTCCACCACACCGGCGGCCAATTCGGCGACCAAGGTGTCCTTGCGTCCGGTGGTGGCGAAGGTGGTGTCCGTCGCAGTCGTGGCGCCAGCAGCGTTAGGCGACTCGTCGGCCGGTTCCGGCATTCCGATACCGAGGAACTGGGTGAGGCCCACTTCTGTACGTCCGGGATCGCTGACGTGCTGTTCGTACGGGATGACCAGGCGGGGACGGCGGGACGGCTCGTCTCCGTCGGAGAGGGCGCGGGCGAGCAGCAGCGCGTTCACGACGATCAGCCGCCCCAAAGCGGTGGCCGGTTCGGGATCGTCTTGCGGAAGGAGCGGGGCGAAGACCGTGCGCCACCTGGGTGCGCGGGCCGTCGCGGCAACCTGCGCGTAGCGGTCGCCGTAGCGCCATCGGTCCCAGAGCCGACCTCGGGCGAACGAGGAAGCGATCCCGATGGGTGCCCGGGTCAGGACGACGGCCGGCGATTCAGGCAACATGCCCAGCACGGTGTCCGTGGCGAAGAAGAGATTCGTCTCCTTGACCAAGTGCCGGGGTTGCCCGTGCAGGTCGCTGAGCGCGCACAGGAGATGGTGCCAGCCCAAGCCGCTGAGTCCGGTTCCCTGAAGACTCGGCGGCACGCGGTTACCAGGCGACAACGGGTGTTCGCGACCGAGCTGCTGGCGGAAAGGCTCGTTGTGCTGCGGCATTGCCCCGCGCAACGAGTCGGACAGCCAGTTCGATCCGACCCTCTCGAAGATGCCGAGAGCCAGCGCGGGTGGCGACGCTGGCCTTACGTCCTGCTCCTTGAGGTGGGCGTCCAGACGCGCGACGATGCTACGGATAGTGCCGTCGGGCAGAGCCGTGCTCAACGCGGGGTGAGGCTTCGCGGGCGGTAAGGGTGCCGCGCCGGGGTCCGCCTGTTCGTGACTTGTTGTCATGACCCGCAAACGTAGAGCCACTTCGGTCACCCACCCCTGAGGAAAACTCAGGGCTGAGTAACGCTCAGGGTCTGCATATGCCTATGTCGTGGGTCGCTTGACGCTACGCAGAGACCTGGGCTGCCTGGGGTCGGGCGCCCAAGGTCTGACCCAGTGCCCGTTCGACCGAGACCAGGATGACGACCCGCTCAGGGTCCGGGGCCGGCGTACGGCCATATCGCTTTCCGTAACGGGCAACCGCGTCTTCGACCACAGCCTCGTCGGTGCACACCTCCGCCACCCCTTCGAGCGTGGCCCATCGGCCTCCGTCGACCTGGCACAGGGCCACGCGGGCTTCGCCCCTACCCGCGAGAATGTTGGCCACTTTACGACTCGATTTGCGGGTGATAACTCGGGCCACTCCAGCGGCGACATCTACCGTCACGCCGACGGGTACGACATGAGGTCGCCCATTGGGCCGCAGTGTGGTCAATGTGCACAGATGGTACTCGTTCCAGAACTCCAGGTAACTGTCCGGCTGGGCGGATATCGCGTTCGACATGGCTGAAAGCGTAAACGCCTCAGTTGCCCGAACTGCCCCAGAGTGACCGCCGCCACACCCCCTCCGATCAGCCACTTTGTCCACTTCGAGGGCGTTTGCGAGAGTGCCCGGCCCACCTGAAGTCTCAGGTTGATAACGGAGTCCCCCAGCGACTCGCAAGAGTTGATCCGTTCACGCCAGACAACAAAGCCCCAGTTCAGAGCCTCGTACGGGATTGAACAAGGTTGATTTACGTCGCTTTGACCAGCCGAAGTTACCTGCCGCCTACACGAATCGATCATGCTTTTCAGGCCATGCCTTGTCGGAAGCGTCACGTACTGTCCAAAGAGGTTCCCGGGAGCTCCACGGGGCGGCCCCGCTCGGGGCGTCAGCGGGTGTTCACCTACGTGACATCCGTACCGACGGGAAGCCCTGGATGCCTGGCATCCCTGCCCCCTGCAAGGGGGTTTTGTGGGGCGCAGGCGCAGCCGACTGCGGTCGCTTTCGGCGCCGGGAACCGGACGTCATCGACATGGGCGCGGTGTCGCCTGGCTCGGGGGAGCCATCACCTGCCGGTTGGAGGGATTACTCAGTGTGGTCGGATAAGAGTGGTCGAGACTCGGCGGAGTCCAAGGTTCCCGCTCAGGACGGAGTCAACCGCCGACGTCTTGGACGCTGGCGTTCAGCCGCGGCCCGGACGGTGGAGAAGGATCTGCACCGTCTGATTCGGCGGGAGCTGCAAGACCTCGGGGTCACTCCCCCGCTCGACGTTCACGATCTTTGCGAGAAGCTGAGCCGGCGGCGCGGGCGTCCACTGTTTCTGCGTGCAGCTCCGCTGCCCAAGCCCGGCCCCTCGGGCATGTGGGCGGAGTACGACACCTACGACGTGATTCTTTACCAGCAGGAGACGACCGAGCTGCACCAGGATGGGATCATCCTGCACGAGGTCGGACACATCCTCGTGGCGGAGAACGAGAAGGCAGCCGAGGACTCCGCCCGCGAGGTGGAGACGGATACGCCGGAAACCGCCCCTGATGAAGACGCGGCGGCCGTCGACGTGGAGGGGTGGGCCACCCTGATGCCGGTCTTCGGGACCGAGGCGGTCAAGCGTGTCGCCCAGCGTTGCTCGTACGACGACGGCGAGGAGTGCTCCGTCGAACTCGTGGCGACGATCATCCTGGAGTGGTCGGCCCTGCTCGCAAACTCCACCCCTCCGGCTGATGATCCCGCCCTGCGCCGGGTCGAGGCGGCTCTTGGCGACCGGCGAGGATGGCTGTAACTCGTGGAACTCCTGCTCCTGGGGCTCCTGGCCGCGCTGGTCTGGAAGCTCTACCAGTGGAAGCGAAGCCCTCATGACGCACCTCTTCGCTCGGTCACCCTCTGCCTGCTCTGTGCCGCGCTCTCGTACCCCGTAGCGATGCCCGGCGGCGCGTCCGGAGTGGACACCGTCGCCGGCCACGGGACGGCGAAGCTGATTCAGAACGTCCTGTTGCTCCTGACGGTCTACTTCCTCATGTGCTTCTACCTCTACTCCGCCGCTGACGAAGAAGCGGGGCGTCGGCGGGCACGCAGGGAAGCCGTGCTCGTTGGGTTCGTCGCAGTCGCGATCACTGTGGCTGCGGTGTCGGTGCCACACGAGGTCTTCGCCGGCAGCTTCAGCACAGCCGACATGACGATTCCCCAGATCGCCTTCTTCTACGGTGGCGCTGGCCTCTACCTCATGTATGCCCTCGGCATGGCGTTTCGGTGGACGCGTCGCTACGCCCGCATGTCCCGACGCCCGCACTCCACCGGGCTCTGGATGACCGCCGTCGGTCTGGGAGCGATGGCCGTAGCGTGCGCGATTCGAGCCGTCATCGTCGCCGTTCGCTCGGCGGACGTGGACGTGCCACATCCCCTCATGGCGGCCGTGGCCTTCCTCTTGGTCGCATCAATCCTGCTGTTCGCCGCGGGTGTCACCTACTCCGGAGCCCGAGCGCGAATTTCCTCCCTACGACTCTGGCTACAACATCGGCGTGATCACCGTCGCCTCTCGCCTCTGTGGGAGCTGCTGACGGAGGCGTATCCGGACAACGTGCTGAGGCCGGCGTCCTCTGCTCCACTGGACCGATGGCGGGCCCGTGGCGTGCACCGGCGCTACCACCGCCGCATCGTGGAGTGCCGCGACGGCCTGGTGGACATCAGCCCGTACCTGCTGGACGAGGGTGACGACAGCACAGTCCTCAACATCGACTCCGCCGAGCTCGCCGCCAGGCTCCGCCGGGCCTCCGCTCGGATCGAGAAGGGGGTCCCCGCGCCCCGCCGCGCGGTCCCGCTCGCGATGGCGCTGGGGAGCGACCGCGAGTCGGATGTGAAACAACTGATTGCGGTATCCGACGAACTGCGCGCAGCCGCATGACCTCGCAAGATCAAGGAGTCACGATGCTGATTACCGGTGGACGAGTGCTCGTCGATTCGGGGACCTACCTGGAAGACGGTGCCGTTCTCATCGAGGGTGAGTCGATCTCTGCCGTCGGGCCGCGCAAGGAGATCGAGGAGCGGGCCGCGGCCGACGTGCCTCGATTCGAGTTCGGCGGAACCGTGCTGCCGGGGCTCATCGACGCTCACGTTCACCTGGCCTTCGATGGCGGGCCTGATCCGGTGTCCACCCTCCAGGGCTCGACGGATGAAGCCCTGTTCGAGGACATGCGGCGCCGCGGCGAACAGCTCCTGCGCAGCGGCGTCACCACCGTCCGCGATCTCGGCGACCGTGGCGGACTGGCGCTTCGTCTGGCTGCGGAAATCAGTGATCGGCGTACACCAGGACCGAGGATCGTCTCCGCGGGCACCCCGGCGACCACCGTGGGCGGACACTGCCACTTCCTCGGCGGCGAAGTCTCCGGCGAGACCGAGATCCGCGAGCTCGTAGGGCGCAATCTCGCGGCCGGGGCAGGCGTCATCAAGGCGATGGTCACCGGCGGCGGCCTCACGAAGGACGGCCCCAGGAGCCACCAGTCTCAGTTCACGGCGGAGGAGCTGGCCGCCCTTGTGGAGGAAGCCCACAAGGCGGGCGTGCCTGTCGCGGCCCATGCGCACGGTGCCGACGGCATCGCCTCAGCCGTAGAGGCCGGCGTCGACACCATCGAGCACTGCACTTGGATGTCGAGCGATGGCCTGGATTTCCGGCCCGACGTGGTTCAGCAGATCATCGCGAAGGACATCACTGTCTGCCCGGCCGTAAGCCCGCACTGGCAGATGCTCCCGCGCTTCTTCGGCGAGGAGCGCGCCAACGCGATGTTCGACCTGGTGCGGCAGATGGCCGACGCCGGAGTCCGCCTGATCGCGGGGACAGATGCAGGCGTGCAGCGTGCTGGCTTCGACGGGCTTGCTCAGGCCCTGTCGTTCTACTCGCACCTGGGTCTGTCGAACGCCTCGATCATCGACATGGCGACGTCGCAAGCGGCTGCTGCCCTGGGCCTGGGCGAGATCACAGGGAAGGTCGCTCCCGGATACCGAGCGGATCTCCTCCTGGTGGACGGTGACCCGCTCGCGGATCTCTCCGCACTGAGCGGAGTCCAAACCGTGTTCGCCTCCGGTCTGCGCCACGAACCGAACGGCACGGGGCAGTAGGGACCTCACGCTGGTGCCCCGTTTCCTGGCCCTCGCGGGTCCGGGGAACAGGACACCAGTGCCGCTTCAGGACAGCCGGGTGGTTCGATGCCTATCATGACGACTTGTACCGTAAGTGGCATGTCTGTGGATATTCGTACTGTATTGCGTAAGCAGGAGGATGAGCTGCGGCGCTTTCGCCGGAACCTGTTCTCTACGGAGCTGGCTGATAGCGGCCTGGCCTCTGCACTGCCCAATGACGTGCTGGAGCAGTTGCGGGCGGAGGGTAGGACGGTGCCGCATCGCTTCGGACCGGTGCGCTCGGTGACCGACCGGCACGCTGTCCTCACTATCGGCGGGGACATCATCGACCAAGCCCTACTCCTGGACCGTCCCGGCCGGGAGGGGGCTGTGCTGACACTGTCGGTCGCCGCACGGCACAAGCAGCTCGGCACTCGCCAGGCAGTTGACCCGGGGGAGGCGCGGGCCTGGGTGGAAGCGATCGTGGGCCCCAAGTGGCTGCCGCACTTCTACTCTGCTGGGGCCCTGAGCGGCTCCACAGAGGGCGGGACCTCGACGTCGAGGTCGTTGACGACGCAATACTTCTACCTGTTCCTTGGCGCGGACGGTGTCCCGCACGCCGAGCCGGAACATCAGCTCGGCGTGCAGTTGACCCCGCTCGTCCATTCGCCCTGACGATCACCAAAGCCCAGGGCGAACGTTGCCTGATGCGGCACTAATTGCTGGTGCTTGGACCGGCCTTCTTGTCCAGCTCGCTGGCGAGGTCGTTCAGGATCGAGAGGACATCGGCCGGCAGGCCCTCGGCACCCATTCCGCGTGCCCGGACTCGGCCCACCTTGCCCTGCTTGGCCGCCGACATGAGGCGGAGCCCTTCGTAGACCTGCCGGGCGACGGACTCGTTCGGCTCGAAGTACAGCTTGGAGACGTCGAAAAAGTTGGCCAGCCCTTCGAGAACCACGGGCACCGGTGCGTCGTGTCCACCGGTCCGCAGGGCCTCGATGTCCTCGGGCGATGTGACCTGGGAGCCCGCGTAGGCGTTCACCGAGTCCGCGATCTCCTGATCCCCCGGAGCGGTTCTGCCCGGGTAGGAGCGCTCCAGCAGGAGAGTGATCTTCTCAGCCAGTGTCTCCGGCACCTTCTCGGCCTCGGCGGCGCCCTCGTCAGCCTCTCCGAAAGACCGATCCTGGGCGCGCTTCAGCTCGTCCTCGGTCACCCCATACGCAGCCGCTAGGAGAGGGACGTACCGGTCCTTGAGCCGTCGGACGCCCTGCTCAGCTCCAGCCACCGGCCCATCGCTCTTGGTCCCGATGACCGCCCGCGTCTCGTACCGGTAGAGGCCGGCGTCGCACCGCAGGTCGGTCAGATCGGGCAAGCCGTCGCGCGGGAACAGGTCGTCCAGATCCCGGTTCAGCACCCTGGCGAGAGCAGAAAGCTTCTCTTGATCGGGTGTCGTCGCTCCCGACTCCCACCCCGCCACGGTCGAGTCCGCAGCACCGAGGGCAGCCGCCACGTCGGCCTGCGAGACGTCGGCGGCTCGACGTACCGCGCGCACACGTTCTCTGTCGAAACGGCGAGCTGGCATCGGACCTCGTTTTTTGGGTGACCCGAGGAAATCTCGGACTGTTGACATTTGATGCGAACCAAGATAGCTTCATCTTAGCGAAAAACGAGGGGGTTCGCACCCCTCTCAGCCTTCGCCCACCTGCGGTTCCCATCGTGGACCGATTTGGTGGAGAGGGGCTACCGCGCATCACTCGGGCGCGGTTCCTCCCCTCAAAACGCCATCGGCGCCCGAGAGTTCGCACCTCTCGGACGCCAGACAGCTCGTGACCCGCGGCCCCCTACAGGGGCGCTGGTCACTCGCACGGCCACTCCGTGTCCTTTCGCACGGCACGACGGAGCGGCGTACCACATAAAGGAGTGTCGCATGTCCCCTACTACGGACTGCAACCCGAAGGTGGAGATCCCTTCGGGCCCGGCCGAACGGCTGGCGGCGCAACTGGCGTCCATGCTGCCGGAAGCCGCTGTCGTACAAGTTCGCCTTCAGGGGCCTCGGACCCTGTGGCCCCACCTCGGGCTGACCGCCGTGAACGCTCGTGGACGAACCCTTCGTATCCCTCGGGCGAAGGCGCTCACCATCGCCCGGTGGATCATTCGCTCGTTCCCCCAGGCCGGATGGGCGGCCTCCGGCGGGCATGCCTTCGACCTGCGGACCGCCGAACTGCGCGGGCTGGAGGCGTGATGGCAGCCGTGGCACCGGCGAACGCGGGCCCGGCCGTGGACTTGCAGGGACTCGCGGCCATGGTCGGCCTCTTGGCTCAGGCCGGCGGCCTGGACGCCTTGTTGGGCAGTCGGGCTACAGAGTCCCGCGACAAGCGTCTGCACATCGGGTACAGCGAAGCCGCTGAACGGTTGAACATTCCCGAAAAGTGGCTCCGTGAGCGTATATCGACGCTCCCACACCGGAAGTTCGGGAAATTCGTGCAGTTTACGGAGGACGACCTCCACTCGATTTCCGATATGCACTTCGTCAACCCTGGCGCAAGGACCCAGAGGGATGACGAGTCGGCACTGATGGCGCTTCAGCCGTCCAAGCGCTCTCGTAAGCGTTTCTGATCTCCTCTCGCGCCCGAAGCAACAATTCGCGGCGCTGCGAACATCGCGAGACACAAATGAGCACTGACATATCCAGTCTTATCAAGGCTGTGCACCAGGGAAACTGGCTGCCCCTTCTGGAGGAGTCGAAGAGAGCTTCGGGTAAGCACTGGGCCGAATTTGCCCAATGCGCTAACCAGGACATCGACATGTTCGTCCCTCTCGCAGACGGCCCACGGGAAGATCCCGACTTGGTAAAAGCCAAGTCGGGAATCTCCCTCAATCGTCCTCGCAATTTCTGCGCGTCATGCCCTGTGGCCGTCGCGGCCCGGTGCCTGGTGGAATCTCTCAAGGATGACGACGAGTACGGAATTCGCGGCGGTCTTCTGGCTTCGGAGCGCTCAGAGTTGCGGCGCGCTTGGCAAGACCGGGACACCGAAAAAGCTGTAGAAGGCGCGCTTAGAGGGTGCACCGAGCCCCTGACCAAGCCCGCCCGGGACGCGGTGATTGCGCGCTTCGCCACTGATCCCTCACTGGACGCTGCCGCCGTCGCCCGCGGGCTTGGCGTGACGCACGAGTATCTGATGAAACTCGCCCGTCGCTACCGAAAGTCGCAGGCCAGGCGGGGCGCGCCCTCGGTCCACGTCGTCTCAGACGCGGCCTGACACGCCCCCGAGGAAACGATTCCTCCGCACGGCGGAGCCTGCGTTCACGGGAGTTCTCCCAATGCCTCAGAACGGCCCCTCCGGATCTCGGCGCGCAAATACCAGTGCCGCAATCCGTGAGATTGCACCTACAGCCGCACTCGTGCGGGTCTATCCCGAGCGCGCTGTTACCCACCTCTTCGAATCGGACTTCTACCGCATGCTTATCGACCGCAGGACCGAAGAAGAAGTGGCACGCATGGTCAGGCGCGAATTCGGCAAGGTCGCAGACTGGCGTCTTGCCCACGATTTCTACCTTCCTACCGAAACGCTGTACCTCACCCCGGAGCCGCACCAGAACGGCTACATCCCGGAGGACGACCACTCTTTCGGCCTTTCCCTCCACCGTCGCATAGCAATAGTTGGCGGTGAGCACCGATGAGCGACATAGCAACCGAACTGATTTGGTCACAATCAAAGTCGTGCAGGGGCTCACGCCTCGTCATGCTGGCCCTGGCCCGTGAGGCGGACGACGACGGCAAAGCCACGCTGACCTTGGAGGAAATATCCACGCTCACCCGTCTTACGCCTCGCTCGATAACGAAGTGCCTCGGAGAGCTGGCAAAGCTCGGGGAACTCAGCCACGAGCGGGGAGGGGGAGCCTCCAACCCGAACACCTACTCGATACTGCTGTGCGGCGATGGTGTCGGCCGTATCGGTTCAGAGAAAGAACTTCCTGCTTCCAACCCTGAAGATTCAGAAGAGGGAACTAGGTTCCAGGAACTTCTCTCCCAGAACTCCGCTTCGGAAGCCGGAAGTGGGAAGTTTCAGCACACAGATTCGGAAGTTTCTTCCTCGCGCGCACGTGGTGGTAATACTCCCTACGGGAGTATTACCACCACCAAAGAGCAAGCTAGCTTGCTGGGGTCACGTCGAGAGAACACCACCGCCAAGCAGGACTCGGTGAAGGTTCCAGACGGAGCCCAGGACCTGGTAACAGCCATAACAAGCGCTGGAATGCTCGTCGGCTGGCGATTGACCGAATCGGAATGGGATCGGGTAACAGCTCTCGCAGCACGTTGGGGAAATGAACGGCTGGTCGAGATGGTGGCGCGGCGATGGAACGCCGACCGCCCGCCACAGTCCGCCCGCTATCTGCTGCGTATCTGGGCGGATCTGCCCTCGCACGCTCCCGCAGCAGCCTCCCAGGGGAATGTTGTGCCGTTGCGTCGGCAGTCCGGAGGCTGGATTCCCTTTCAGAACACCGCTGCCCCGAGCGCTTACCAGAACGGATTTTGATCATGGCAGAGCCGGAACGCGCGGGCAGCGCCAAGTCGATGCGCGCAATGGAACGAATACTCGCTGCGAAAGGACTTCAGGTCGTGCCGGACACCGCCCCCGCCGACGAGGCACCGGAAGAGAACCCCGGAGACCGTGAGTGGCACTGCCGGGCTCGGGCCGACTACGCCGTGAGCCGCTGGCAGAGGGCAACCCCTCCCCGGTTCCGTGACGCTGAGGCCACGCTGCCGGAGGTCATCGGTTGGGCCGACCGGGCACTCACGGACAACGCTGCCGCTGGTGCGCTTCTCCTCACCGGCCTCACGGGGACGGGCAAGACGCACCAGGCGTACGGGGCCATGCGGAGGATCGCGGCCGGCGGACCGGACCGGTTCGAGCTGATCGCCGTGAACTCAGCGGACATGTACGGCAACCTGCGCCCGTCACAGGTCATGGGGGCAGCAGAACACGAGCTGCAACGGCTCAGCCGGGTTCAGTACCTGCTCCTCGATGACCTCGGCACGGCGAAGACCTCGGAATGGACCGAAGAGGTCACGTACCGGCTGATCAACTACCGGTACAACCACTGCTTGCCGACGATCATCACGTCCAACCTTCCGGCCCGCGATGAGAGCGGCCCGGACCTGAGCGACTTCGTCGGGGCCCGCGTGGCGAGCCGTCTGGCCGAGATGGTCACGACCCTCGTGCCGATGATCGGCGCCGACAGGCGCCGTGGCGGGAGGGCGGCCTGATGCCCGTACGCCTCTGCGGAGCGCGCCGCGACGCCGCAGCGTTGTCCACAGCCTGTGCATACGTCGGCCCCCACAGCCGGTACGCGAACCCTTTCACGGCCGGGGTGCGCTCCCCGCTCGGTTCTCCGATGGACGGCGCGGAAGCGGTGGATCTCTTCGCCGCCACGCTCCGGGGCCCGGTAGGCCGCCAGTACGCCGCTCGCTTCGCCCGAGCGCTTCACGGGCTCGACCTGATGTGCACATGCCCCCTCGATGCTCCGTGCCACGCAGACGTCCTCCTCCGTCTCGCCAACGAGTCCGGCGACGGAACCGCACTCCGCACCACAGATCTTCTGGAAGGCCCCCGATGAGTCACCCGATCATGTTCGCTGCGGCCAAGCACCTCACCACCGCGGAAGACCGGCGCAACACCGCTCGGGAGGCGGCGTTCCGTACCTGGGGTCCACGGTCGATCACGGCCGCGTCGAAGTACGCCCGCGCCCTCCTGGGGGATGCCGCAGTCACGCTCGACTGGGAGGTGCTGGGCCTGCTCAGCTTTGAAGAGCACCTGCAAGCCTTCGCCTCGCTCGACACGACCGCGGGCCAGCACCTGGAGCTCTACTACACCGACCAAGGCGGCAGGGAACGGCTCTCGCTGCGGGTCTCGTGCGTGAGCTGCCCGAGTCAGCACGTGCACGAGGTGACGTCTCTGGAACAGCTCGGACGGCTCCTCTCGCAGACCCCGGCCTGGCAGGACATCGCGCCCCGCGAAGGGGGCAACCTCTGATGTCGCACACGCACATAGACACGACGGCGGGAACCGAACGTCAGGGCTACAACCTGCGCGGCATGACGGCCTGGGACCGCAGCGCGATCATCCTGCTCGGCGCGGCCGGCTTCGCCTTCTCGTACGACGCGCTGCGTCAGATCGCCCTCGCCATTCACGCCAGGGAGAACCTGTCCTACCTGTTCCCGGTGTTCATCGACGGGTTCATTGCTTACGGCGTGCGGGCGATCGTTCTCCTGCGTCACGAGCGGTTCGCCGCGCGGTTCTACGCGTGGGTCCTGTTCCTTTCGGCGACCGGGGCGAGCCTCGGCGCGAACGCTCTGCACGCGATTACGCTGAACGATTCTCCGGAGGCCGGACGGTCCGCGCTGCACCTGGCGGACAGCGTCGTGGGCGTGCTTTCGATGCTCGCGCCGCTCGCGCTGGCGGGATCGGTCCACCTCTACATCCTGATGGCGCGGACGGCTGAGCGGGCGGTCCCGGACGGGACGGAGACTGGTCCCGGACCGGTCCGGGAGGTGACTCCGACGCTCGAACGCGTCGCGGTCGAGCCGGGTCCTCGTCCGCGGGAATCACCCGTGCAGACGGCTCCCCGACCGTTGCCGGGCGGTCCGTCCGCACCGGTGCAGTCCACCGCAGCCGCCGTTGACCTGCGCAAAGTTGCGGTTCAGCCCGAGGACCATGCGAACGCTGCCGGTACGGCGGTCCCCCCGTCCGGGGAGGTGGACGGCGGGAAGACGGACGGCGGGACGGCGGACGGACCGGTTCCTGGCTCACCGGGTCAGGGGCCGACCACCGCGCCTTCGTTGGCAGCCGATCCGTCCGTTCCGGCGGCGGTCCGCGACGCTGCGGACGGGGAAGAGTCGTCCGTCCCGGACGGACCGGAGGGCTCGCAGGATCGGGATGCGGACGACGACTGGTTGACGGAACTGCTGCCGATCGCGCGGGCCGCTACCGAGCGGGCCGGACGGATCAGTCGTGAGGTTGTCGGCGACGCCGTCCGCAAGCATCAGGCGATCAGCAACGACCGCCTTGGTGTGCTGCTGGGGAGGCTGAAGGAAGACGACGACGAGGGGGCCAAGGCACCCGCCGCCGCCTCCAGTGCCCTCTGGTGATTGCATCTCATGACGGGCCTGGGGCCTGTGCGGCTCGCGCCGTGCGGGCCCCGGCCGGCCCGCTTGATCAGGAAGGAACGACGATGTGGTCTCGCCGACGCGACCGGGCGGAGGACGCCGTCCGCGCCGATGCCGCACAGGCAGCGTCCGCGCTCACGCGGCACCTCCAGGACGGAGGCGGTCTTGGGCCAGTCCAGGTGAACGGCCTTGCCCTTGCGGCCGGTGAAGTCGCCTTCGCGGACGTGATGTGTTCCGCCGCCCGCTTCTACGGGACGGGCGTCGACTATCCGACCTCGACCGGGTACTTCGAGAACCACCCGACCTTCGGCCGGCGGTGGGTGACCAACGGTCGCCTCGACGCCCGTCGGCGGCAGGAAGCGGAGGACGCCGCCCTTCCCCAGTGGCGCGATCACACCGCGGCCCGAGTGGTGCTCACCTCGGCCGGGGTTCGGCTCCTGCCGGTGGGGGCCCGTGAGTGGATGCCGTTCGACCACGCCCTCCTGACCGGCGTCGCCGCTGAACCGCCCGCCGTCGTGCTCTCGTACAGCACGTGCGCACCCCTGCTCCTGTCCGGCCTCGCCGCACCGTGGGTCGGCGTGGCGATCGAGCACCTTCGCCACGGGTCCGCATAGAGCCGCAAAACCTCCCTCGGGACGAAAGCCGGAACTTAATTCCAGGAATTAAGTTCCGGCTTTTTGCGTGATTCGAGTTGTCCGCGAACCCCTGCAAGGATTCAGGCACGGCCAACGCCACAAGGCACTTTCCGGCCGAAGAGATCACTCACGATCTCGCCCGACTCACGGAAGGGGCTGATGGCCTTGATATGAGTAACGCGCCCGACAGCTCAACCGTCCCGCAGATGCGAAACACGATCGAACCCTTCCGCAGATGAGACAGGCAGATAGAGCTTCACGCTCCGGCCTGCTCTGCGAATTCCCCGGCATTCGCCGGTAAAGCCCGCAGGAGGAATCCCCCTTCTTCCTGCGAAGGAGCGGCGCGGCCCCCGCCCCCGCAGGGCCGCGCCGCTCGCACTTCCGAAATCCAATGCACCAAGGTTGTGGTCCCCGCATGCCTCGATCGACCCGTTTCATACCTATATCGGCCGCAATAGGGGTGGCTGGTTCTCTGGCCTTCCTGTCGACCGGCTGCTCCAGCTCGGCCAACGACACCTCCGCGGCACCGACCGCGTCGGCACAGCCGCACTCCGTCTCGACGGGCATCCCCGACACGGCGACACCGCACAGCGGCGCTACCGCATCCGCGTCAACTACCGGCCTGCCGAACGACGTTGAGCGGACCGCGCGGGCCTTCACTGTGGCCTACGCGCAGCACGACGCCCGCGACGGCGCAGACAGCTCGTACGCGGATGCCGGCGCTCGGGCCGCCCGGCTCGCCTCGGGGGAACTCGCGGGCGTGCTCGCCCAGAAGCGGCCGGGCCAAGACGCCGCCTGGGCCGCCCTGCGGGACGAGAAGGCTCGCCAGACGGCCAAGATCACGGCCGCCGTGGTCCCCGACGGCGCACCCGCGATGACGGCCTCCTCCGCTCTCGTCCGCGTGAGCTACATCCTCACGACCTCCCCCAAGTCCGGGCACCCGCGCAGCAGTAGCGAACAGCTCGCGCTCCGCCTGGAGCACACCTCCAAGGGCTGGCGCGTCACCGCCTTGCCCTGGGCGTGACGGGGCCGCGATGAACAAGGGCACGCAAGCTGGCCTGGGACTCGTCTCGGCCGGGCTCATCACTGGTGTCGCCATGCTGACCACGTTCGGAGGGGCCGACAGCGCCTCGGCGCAGGAGACCGGTCCGGGCGGGGGCATCAAGACGGACGCACCCGTACCGGGCTGGGTACGCGAGTTGATCAACAAGCACGCAGGAGAGTGCCCGCAGGTCACAGCTTCGCTCCTTGCTGCTCAGCTCTACACCGAAAGCAAATTCAACTCCGGTGCGACGTCACCCGTCGGCGCCCTCGGCATCGCGCAATTCATGCCGGGGACCTGGGCTCAGCACGGCAAGGACGGCGACGGAGACGGGGTCAAGGATGTCCGGAACCCTGCCGACGCCATCGCCGCGCAGGCCGCGTACGACTGCACCTTGGCCAAAGAGGTCAAGAAGGTGCCGGGCGACTCGACGGACAACATGCTGGCCGCTTACAACGCGGGCGGCGGCGCGGTGATCAAGTACGGCGGCATCCCGCCGTATTCCGAGACCCGTAACTACGTGCGCATCATCCGCGCGCTGGCCTCGGAATGGGCCGACGCCGTCAGCCCGGACGCACCGGCCGGCAAGGGTGCCGCCCGCGCGATCTCGGCCGCGAAGACGGCCCTGGGTACCTGGTACCGCTGGGGCGGCAGCTGTGTCATGCCGTACGAGGGCGCGGGCGGCTGCGACTGCTCCTCGCTCACCAAGATGGCCTGGTCGGCGGCGGGAGTGAACCTGCCGCGCACCACGTACGACCAGGTCCACGCAGGGACCGCCGTCAAGGACATCTCCCAACTCGTCCCGGGCGACCTGCTGTTCACCGTTCCCGGCAGCGCCGGACCTGAGCACGTCGGCATGTACATCGGCGGCGGCCAGGTGATCGACGCCCCGCGCACCGGGGCTCAGGTGCGGATCAAGCCGCTCAGCTACTGGAAACCGCAGATCATCGCGATGCGGCACGTCGGCTAATCACACCAAAACATCCAAAAAAGACACCTACAGCACCAAGGGGCTGAAAATGCACAACCTCCTGTCTGCCGCCGCCGATCCCTCCCTGCACACGACCCTCGCCGCCGGTGCCGATGTCGTGTCCGGCGTGAAGCCGGACTGGGGCCCCTTCGGGAAGCTCGGCGGCACGGCGAAGGTGATCCTCGGCGTCATCGCGGCCGTCGTCCTCGTCGTCGGCGCCGGCGCCTTCCTGGCCGGTGTCGGCAAGTCGAAGGGCTGGTTCGGCGAAGGCCACTCCACGATGGACAGCTCGCGCGGCAAGGGGATGATGGTCGGCGGTCTGACCTGCGTCTTCCTCGTGGCTAGCTTCGGAACCATCTTCGCCATCACGTACGGCATGGGTGTGTGATCCATGCCTATCCGATCCCGGAGGAACGTTTCCTCCTCGAAAGCCAGCGGAGTGCGCCGCTCGTCGGCCAAGCTCTGGGGCATCGCGGCCGGCGGCGCGGCAGTCGTCACCGCGGCCGGGGTGGTCGTCAGCATGACGACAGGCACTTCTCCGGCCACGGCCCCCTCCGCGTCAGCACCCTCTCACTCAGCTCCGCAGGCGAGCGGCGAAGGCGTGCGTGAGCTGCACGGCGTCCCTGTCGGCTATCCGCGCACTCGATCCGGTGCCAAGGCCGCGGCGGCCAACTACACGACCATCGTCGGCAGTTCCCGGTTCCTCATGGACAAGGACGCTCGGCACCGTGCGGTGGCCGTCATGGCGGCCAAGGACACGGCCGGAACGGTGGTGAAGAAGGCCGACCACGCGGCGGAGAACGCGGTTGGCTCATTGCGAGGCGACACCTCCAAGGTCTCCGCCGAGAAGGCCATCACCCGTACCGGGGTCCTGTCGGCTCACGTCCTGGGCTTCGACGCCCACGGCGCGATGGTGCGGCTGTGGACCACGACGGTTCGCGGCAGCGCGGCCGGGCACGAGACACCGAAGACGGGTTTCCAGTCGGTGACGGTGACGCTCACCTGGGAGGACAACGACTGGAAGCTGAAGGACAGCTCGGCCTCAAAGGGGCTGGTCGCTCCGATCGACGTGCGGCAGGCGTCCAACGTGCCGGCCGACTTCTCGGACTACGCCCCGGGCGCTGCAGAAGACCCCGTGCTGAGCGGCGCCGAAGACCGAAGTGGATTCCCGGCACCGTACGGACACAACGAGCGCGGCGCTCGTGCCGCTGCCGTCAGCGCCACCATGCTCTACGGCGACCCGCGGTTCTTCACCGATGAGGACTGGCGGCACCGGATGCTGTCGGCCACGGCCGCGTCGAGCGTGCTGCACTCGGTCACCTCGGACACCGACTCGACGGCTCGTCTGGTCATGGAGAACCGCGGTGTCGGTGCGGACGGGACGACCGCCGACGGCAGCGAGCTGATCACGCGGACTGCGGCGCTCGCCACCCGCTCGATCTCCTACTCCGACCAGGCCGCGAGCATGGAGCTGTGGACGGCGTCGGTTGGGGGCGTCGCCGGGAAGGACGAGACGCAGCGCCCGCAGGTCGCCTTCCTGCGGATGACCGTGGATCTGGTCTGGGAGGACGGCACCTGGAAGACGACGGCCGTCACGCCGTCCGAACCGCTCGTGCCGTCTCCGCCGGCCATGCAGGAGGCGACCCCGGCCGACAGCTTCGCGGACGTGGGGGGTGCCAGCAATGCGCCTGCGACTGCGTGACGACGCCCCCGGCCTGCTGACCATCGAGCGGGGAGCGCCGGGGCGCTGGCGCCGCCGCCTCCAGGCGGTGGCGATGGTCAACGTGATCATCGGGTTCGTGTTCGTGCCTTCGGCGGTGGCGAACCCCTTCTGCTACATCCCGATGGTGTGTGAGGCGAAGGCAGCCATTGACTTCGTCAAGGACCCGCTGGGGTTCCTGCTCCAGAAGCTCACCGAGGCGAACATCTGGTTCCTGCGCAAGATGCTGGAGCTGATCCAGAACACCACGAAGATCGACCTGACGAGCCCCGGCTTCCTGAAGCAGTACGCGATCATCTTCGCGGCCTCCAGCCTGCTCACCGTGGCCCTCTGGTTGATCGCTGTCGCCAAGCGGGCGGTCCGCGGAGTCGCCCTGACCACCGCCGTCTCCGAGGCGATCGGCTTCCTGCTCCTCCAGTTCGTGGTCAACGCCATGACGCCGGGCGCAATCGCGCTGCTGATGAAGGCCATTGACGAAGTCACGGCCGTCTTCGAGCCGTACGCGACGAGCAACTTCAAGCCGTTCCTGGAGAACATCCTCAAGGTCATGGCAGCCAACCCCACGGAGGGCGTGGGACAGCTGCTCGTCGTCAACCTCATCATGATGTGCGGCGCCCTGCTGATGTGGATCGAGCTGCTGATCCGCAGCGCGGCCATCTACGTGGCCGTCGCGCTCGGGCCGATCGTCAACGCCGGGCTGGTCGATCGCGACCTGTGGGGCAAGTCGAAGAAGTGGTTCGGCGCCATCTTCGCCATCGGCCTGAGTAAACCGATCTTGTTCGCCCTGCTGGGCCTGGGCGGCGCGATCCTCAGCGACACATCGGGGAGCATGTCCGACGCGGTCTCCAAGACCTTGGTCGGCGCGTTGATCCTCCTGCTCGCCGTCTTCGCGTCCGCCACGCTCTACAAGTGGGTGCCCGCCTTCGGCGACGAGATGGCCAGCCTCCACCACGACCGGAAGAGTGCACAGTCCTCCGGCCCGGCCGCCGCGATCGACGGCCCCGCCCAGCACGCCAACAGGGCGATGGGTGCTCGTGTCCAGGACTCCTTGGTCGGCGGCTCCAAGACCGCTGGCGCCAAGGCCGCTGGCGCGAAGATGGGCGGCGGAACTGCTGTAGCCGGACCGGTCGCGGCCGGGGCCGCCATTGCCAAGGCCGGCGTCGACATGGCGAAGAACAAGGCCACCAGCTCCCCGGGCGCGCAGGGCACCGACGCCGCAGGCGGCGGCAAGCCCGCACAGCCCGAAAGCCAGCAGGGCGGCGAGGACACCGCCGGAACGTCCGGTGCACCGGCCGCCGCTCGTCCCCAGGGAGCGACCTCCGACCCGGTCGTCAGCTCTTCTCCGGACTGGTCCTCGGCCGGTGGCCACGCCTCGGCCGGACGCGCACCGGAAGCCAACGGGGCACCGAGCACAGCACAGCCGCCATCCCCGCCGTCAACCGGCACGGGAACCTCGGGCCCGACACCACCCGCCTCCCCCTCCTCCGCATCAGGAACCAACTCGGGCACCGGGCCCTCCGTCACGCCCCCGCCGCCGTCGCGGCCCTCGGGCGGCCAGGCACCCGGACGACCGAACCCCAGCAAGGATCAGTGACCCTCCATGTCGACTCGTACGTATCAGTTCGGAAAGCACCGCCCCACAGGGCTGGTCGGCCGCCGCGACCTCGGCGAACAGGTCGTCCTCGGCGGCGGCGCCGTCACCGGCATCCTCTTCGGCTACCTCTTCAACGGCGTGACGGCTATCGCCGCGACGTGCCTGGTCCTGCCGATCCTGCTCGCCCTGGTCATCGTGTACGCCCCGTACCGGCCCAAGGGCACGTCCCAGCGGCGCACCCTCTACCGCTGGTGGCGGATCAACCGCTACTACCGCAAGGCGCTCCGCCGTACCGGCGGCGTGTGGGTGTCCCCGGCTGTCGAGGCCGGCGTGCGAGCCAACGGCACGCCCCCGGACGCCGCTCTTGTGGAGCCGGAAGGCGTCACGGGCATGACGTGGGTGCCGGTCACGGTCCGCGGTCAGCGGGCCGTCGTGGTCCTCCAGCCTGAGGCCGGGTGCGTCACAGCCACTCTGGAGATCGCTTCTCCCGGCCTCGGCGGCAAGGAAGTCGGTGAGCAGATCGTGGCCCTGGAACGCTGGGGCGAACTTCTCGACGCCTTCGGGAACGTCGAGGAACACCCGGTGAAGCGCATCCAGGTCCTGGCCCGGCAGATGAAGTCGGACCCCTACGCCCACCAGCGTTACATCGCGCAGCGCGACGAGTCGGCCGCTACGACGGACGCCCCGCAGTGGCTGAAGGACTCGTACGACGTACTGGCCAACGCCGTCTCCACCAGCGCCGAGGAACACCGCTACTACATCACCATCCACGCCCGGTTCACCCGCGACCTGGCGGCCGAGGGCGCCGCCCGCGGCACTGGGGACGAAGGGATCGCCGCGGCCATGGCCGCGTACCTGGATGAGCTGTGGTCCCGCGCGGAGGACGCCGACCTCTCCGTGATCGCGCCTCTGGACGAAGGCCGGATGACCGCGTTCATCCGCAACTCCTACGACCCTGACCACGCCATCTGGGACACCGACCTCCGACAGGCGCACGCCTTCCCCCGCAACGTCGACGTCCGCGACGGTGCCCACGTTGCCACCCGCGCGGCAGGCTCCACGGACAGCTGGTACCACGCCACGGCCGCCGTCGTCGGATGGCCCACGACCCCAGTCGGCCCCGACTTCCTCTCGCCTCTGCTGATCGGGATGCCCGACGTCATCCGCACTATCTCGATCACGCAGCAGCTCGAACCCAACGACAAGGCCGTGGAGCGGATGCTCGCGGAGGACACGAACAACCAGGCCGAAATCGACCGCGACCGGAAGCGCGGCAAGAACATCGACCCGCGCGACCAGATCGCCGCCAGCGCCACCGGATCACGCGGCATGACCCTGGCCTCCTCCGGCGCGGCCGGCTCCGCCGTCGTCGGCTACATCACCATCTCCTCGCGCAGCGCCGAAGAGCTGGAGCGCACCAAGCGCACCACCGCCTCCCGCGCCCGCAACGCGCACCTGCGGATCGAATGGCTCGACCTCGAACACGCCCGTGCCTTCGCCACGACCCTGCCCCTCGCCGGAGGCATCAAGTGACCGACCTCCTCGACCTCGCCCCGCTGTCGCCGATGCACGAGACGGTGCGCCGTCCCCTCTACACCGAGACGACCACCAGCCAGGCCCTGTACCTGCCGATCGCCCCGCCGACCCTCGGCACGGCGGGCGCGATCATCGGCCGGGAGCTGTACTCGGGCAAGGCGTTCATCTACTGCCCGTTCTCGGCGTTCGGTGACGGCCTGCCCGGCGGCAACATGATCGTCATGGGGGACACGGGCCGGGGCAAGTCGGCTCTGACCAAAACGTACGCGGCCCGGCAGATCCGCCTCGGGCGTCAGGTGGTCGTCCTCGACACCAAGGAGCAGAAGGAGCGCGAGGAAGGCGAGTGGGCCGCGCTCGGCCGCTCGCTGACCGGCAAGGCCCCGGTGAAGTTCGCGCCCGGCGGCGGCCGTGGTGCCTCGTGCATCAACCCGATGGACCCGGCCATCGCGGGTAAGCGGCAAGTCGAGCTGGTGCGCACGATCGTTGAACTCGGCCTCGGCAAGGCCCTGGACGAGTTCGCCGGCTCTGCCCTGCGGATCGCGATCCGCAGGGCCCACCAGCGGGCGGGAGAACTCGGCCGAACCCCGGTCCTGGCCGACGTCTCCGCCGCGCTGCGGTCCCCGGAGGAGTCCGACGCGACGGCCAAGAAGCGTACGCGGGACGAACTTCTCGGTGACGGCCTGGAGGCGTCCTACGTCCTGGACCGTCTGTGCGGCAGCGAACAGGACGACACCGGCGACCTGACGGGCATGCTCGACGGCCCGACCAGCCTGGGCGTGGATCTCGACGCCGACATGATCGTTTTCGACCTGACCAAGGTCCCGTCGGGCGGCGTCGCCATGACCATCCTCGTCGCCGTGATCTCGGTCTTCCTCGAAGAGGTCTGGCTGCGCCCGCTGTGCGAATGCGGGACGGAGCCGGGACAGCACGACCGCGTCGTGGTCGACGCGAACTCCGGAGCCTGGGAGCTGGGGCCGAACCCCGCCTCCGGCTGCCGCCGCTACACGCAGCGCAAGCGCATCCTCGTCTGCGAGGAAGCCTGGCACATCCTCGGGACCCCCCAACTCGCTTCGTTGCTTGAGAAGTTCCTGAAATTCGCGCGGGGATACGGGCTGAGCTGCATCTTCATTGTCCATCACCTGTCCGACATCGACGACAGCCCGGAGACCCAAGCGGCGTTGAAGATGGCCGACACCATCGTGATCTACAGCCAGAAGAAGGCCGAGGCCGAAGCGACGGTGGCCCGGCTGGGTCTGCCGTCCTGGACTGCCGAGCACATCATGCGCCTGCGCCGCGGAATCGCGCTGTGGAAGGTCGGCGAGGTGATCTACCCCGGCGTCCAGCACCTCTTGGTGGAGGCCGAGCAGCACCTGTGTTTCTCCTCCGGCTCGATGACCGACCTGACCAGCACCTCCCCGGACGCCGAATGAGCAGGCACCGCCTCCTGTCGACCGCCGACCCCTTCCACGCAGATTCGGAACGAGCCCTCGCCATGACCGTCACCACCGACCACACCGCGCTTCCCGCCGACGAGCGCGCGGTGCGGCAGGACCTCGACCAGCTGCACGCCGAAGCGCTCGACCTCGCCCGGCGTATGAAGGAGCTGGCCCTCGTCCTGGACCACGGCGACTACTCCGCCGCTGGAGGACGCGTACGTACGGCCGTCGCCCACATCTGGCGAGCCGCCGAGGACCTGCACAGCGCCTTTCACACCGCGCCCCCGCGCTGTGCCGGGCCCGACGCGTCGATGTCGCGGCTGTGCGGCCGGCGGATGCGCTACCTGGCGGCCCGCGTCGCCCGGAGGGCCGAGTAATGGACATCATGCCCGGCGGCATCTCCCTTGTCCTGTACGCCGTGACGGCCGTGTGCGCGGTAGCCCTGGTGACGCTCTGGTTCCTGCTGAACCGCGGACGGCGCAACGCCGGATTCGCGAGCAAGGGACAGCTCAAGCGCCAGATGTCGGCCAAAGCAGTCCTGAAGGCCACCGAGATCCGCCCCTCCCTCACCAGCGACAACCGCCACTCCAGCCGCGCAACCGGGGTGAGCTTCGCGAAGGACCGCCCCGCCGGTCGCTGACCCTCTTTCCTCGTCGCCCGCCCACCTCGCTCCGGAGTACGTCATGCACCACCCCCTCGATCCTCACGATTTCGGCTACTCGCTGGGCACGTCGCAGCGCCCGACGGGCGTCGAGCTGTGGTCCCGCGCCGACAAGGCATGCCGGGTCATCGGCCCAATGGGCAGCGGAAAGACTCTGCGGTTCTTCGCCCCGCTCGTCCGCAACTGGGCCGGGCCGGTCCTGGCCACCTCGACCAAGCCCGATCTGGTCGAACTGACCCTCGACGCGCGACAGCGGGGCGGCCGCCCCGTCGCCGTCTTCGACCCGCAGAACATCGCGCCGAGCCTCCCGCGCTTCCGGTGGACGCCGATCAACGGCGCAGCCGACACAGAGGTGGCGATGATGCGCGGGAAGGCGTTCGTCGCGGGCTCGCGCACCCCCAACGGTGCGGCACAGTCCAGCGAGGGCAGCGCCTTCTACAAGGGGCAGGCGTCCAAGATCCTCGCCGCCTTCTTCCACGCCGCCGCCCTCGACGGCGCCTCACTCGACTGGGTTCTGCGTTGGGCCCGCAAGCTGACCGACCCGGCACCCCTCGGCATCCTCAACGCTCACCCGGGCGCCGGCCCCGGCTGGGCGGACATGCTCCGCACGGCCACCACGGGCGACAGCCGCACCGTCGGCAACACCGCCTCGACCCTCGACGCGGCCCTCGAACCCTTCATGCACCAGTCGGTGATCAACGCCCTTCAGGGAGACGGAGAGGACCCCACGGACTTCGGCGCGTTCCTCGACGCCGGGGGCACCCTCTACCTCCTCGGCAAGGACAGCGAGGTGAACAGCGTCGCGCCGCTGACCACCGCGATAGCCGAAGACCTTCTGGACTTCGCGGAGGCGCACGCCCTCGCGTCCCCGGCCGGGCGGCTCGACCCCGCACTCCTCGCGGCCTTGGACGAGGCACCGAACATCGCGCCTATCCCCTCCCTCCGCCAACGCGTCGCCGACGGTCGGGGCCGAGGCATCACAGTGGTCTACGGCCTCCAGGCGTGGGCGTCGGCTCGTGCCCGTTTCGGCGAGGACACCGCCAAGGAGCTGGCGGCCTTCACCAACAACGTCATCGTCCTGCCCGGGGACAAGGACCCCGACTTCCTGAAGGACATGTCCGACCTGTGTGGTCAGGTCGAGCGAGAGCGCACGACGAAGACCACGTCCGGCGGAGACCGCGGCGGCCACTCGACGGCCACGCACATGGCGCTCGAACCCGTCCTTCGAGGAGACGAGATCAGGGGCCTTCCCGAGGGGCACGCCCTGGTCCTCGCGGACAACCTCCCGCCGATCGTCACCCGGCTCGACGGCATGTGGACCTGGGATTCCTGGGCCGAGATCGAGGGTCACGTCCGTGACCTTCGAGCCGCCAATGAAGCCGAGCGGACCCGGCGGGCTACGGAGAAGAAGAACCGGGCCAAGGCCCACGCGGTGGCGTGGGCCGGCCGTGAAGGAGCGGCTGCCGCATGACCGAGACCCTGACCCGATTCGAGCCCTTTCCCGAGCCGCCCGCACTGATCCTGGAGTACATCGCGGAGCGGAGCACGGAGGAGTCCGTGGCCGCCGACGGTCCCGTCCCATGGGACATCGGCGCCCTGTCAGCGGAGCTGATCAAGCCGATGCCCGCGTGGCTCGATTCCGTGTGCCGCTGGCTGAACCGGACGTACGCCTGGCAGCCGCAGGACGTCATCCCGCCATGCTGGGCGAAGCACGGGGGCCTGGCATACGAGATCGTGGCCCTGGCCTTCGCAAGGGGAGACGCGTACACGGAGGCGGGCTCGTCCGTGATCTGGCATGAGCAGTACGACCGCTTCCTCATCCGAATGAACAAGACGTTGGGCAAGGCAGGCGACGAATGCCGCGTCGGCAGGCACGACGACCGTCCGGCGCGCTTCCAGCTCGCGGCCTGGCCCACGGCCAAGGGCGAGGAGACGGGATCTGCGGGACGAGTCGAGGAGATGGTGGCCGGATGATGACGGACCCGAACATGGTCTTCTCGACGGACCCTCGTCACGGACTGGTGGCGCGAAGCGGCTGGGAGCAGGAGGAAGCCCGGACCGTGCTCCGTGATCTCGGTTGGGAGTGGACGGAGGAACTGCACGCCCTCGTCCCACCGGACGACGTGCCGGAGGTCGACGCCGGCATTCAGGCAGTGGAGGAACTGCACCTGCATGGGCACCGGACCGGATACGCCGCGGGGCCATACGGCACGATGCGGTTGACCCTGGATCGCGCGGAGCAGGTGTTCACGAAGGTCGCCGCCCGGGAGCCTGGTGAGGTCACCCCCGACCCGGGCACGAAAAATGATCAGCCTGGAAGAGCGGACACCAGGCGCCCTACGTACGGGGGAGTGTCCCCTTCAGAGGGGCCGGTTGAACCCGACGGGCCCGAGTCCCCAGCGATCTAGAACGTCCTCCAGCAAGAGCCCGTACCTGTCCTTCAGCGTTCGAGGAGCCCCTAGGGGTTCCTCGAACGCTGCTACCGTTCGTTGGCCGGCGTGACGTCCCCGGCGAGCTGTTTCGCTCTGTTCGTTCAGGCGGGAGCGGGATCGAGGAGAAGTGAGTCGAGGATGGCAGCTGTGCCGGTGGGGTCGGTCGTGTGGTGCACGGTGCGGATGCCCAGGGTCTCGGCGGGCGGCAGGTTCTCCGCGTGGTCATCAACGAAGACGCACTCAGGACCGGTCAGGTCTAGGGCGTCAAGCGCACGCTGATAGATGAGCGGCGATGGCTTCCGTACGCCCTCCAGCTCCGACAAGATCACGGCATCGAAGAAGTCCGTCCACATGCCCTTGTCCTCGTACGGGTTGTAGGGCTCGATCCCGAACGAGTTGCTGAGCATGGCCACCTTGATCCCTGCCGCGCGAGCGCGCTTCGCGGCAGCGACGATCTGAGGCTCCGGGTGAAGGTTGGCCAGAGCGCGCCGCATCAGGTCGGTGGAGTCGATACCGAGGATGCCGCCGATGACACGGTTCCAGTCCTCCTGGGTTGCCTCACCGACCTCCAGCGCTGCGTAGATCGCGACGCCGTCGGGATGCTCATTCAGCGCCGCGAAATACGCGCCTGGCGTCAATCCCTCCGTCCTCTCGAACGCCTGCCCGTTCAGTCGCATCCGAGTGGTGAGCACACCACCGAAGTCGAGGATCAGGCCACGGTATGGGGCTGGCAAAGCGGCCTCCTTGCCGATCTTTCGTACGTGTACGCGGTCCCCCGGCCGCAGGGCGACAGGGGGACCGTTGAGTGCCCTCCCCAGAGGGAGAGACCCCCAGTATCGCCCCTCCCCGAAGCACCTGGGCCTACGCTTGACGCGAGTGCCCTGTCCACTACGGCGAACGGTCAACCCATGGTGTATGACGGAGAGTTGTTCAGCATCGGCCAACGGATCAAGTGGTGGCGTGAGCGCCGGGGCTTGTCCCAAAGGATGCTGGGAGACCTAATCGGCAGGTCAGAGAACTGGGTCTACAAGATCGAGAATGACCGGATGCCCCTGGACCGGCTTCCGATCCTGATCGCCCTGAGTAAGCAGCTGCGATGCAGTCTGGAGGACCTGACGGGCGGCTACGTGTCCGGAATCGTTACGGCAGGCACGGAGCACGAGCACGTTCCGCTCATCCGACAGGCCCTGTCGCTGCCCGCCTCCCTCCTTCCGCAGCGGATCGGGTCAGTCACCTCCGACGACTTCGAGTCCTCGGTTACGGACGCCTGGAAGGTCTACGAGACACAGGCTGACGACCGGTACCGCGACGTCGGCGAGCGGCTGCCCACCTTGCTGCGGCAGGGACATGCCGCTCTGCGCGACGCCTCGTCTGAGCAGGAGGGCACCGTCCTCCGGCAGCTCATCAGTCTCTACGGCCTGCACCAGATCTGGCTTCGCCGCGTCGGTGAACCGACCCTCGCCCGCATCGCGGCCGACCGCGGCCTCTCCCTCGCGGACAACGCCGGTGACCCGGCCCTCCTCGCAGCTGCGGCCTGGAACCTGGCCTGCGTTCTCACTTCCGCTGGAGACGTGGAAGACAGCTACGAACTTGCCCGGCAGACCATCGCCCAGTGCCGGCCACACGACGACTCCAACCCGGAACACTGGTCCGCGTACGGAGCACTGCACCTGCAAGGCGCCGTCGCCGCCGTACGCGCTACAAAGGGCCCGGGGGCCTGGGACCTCTACAACGGAGCGCAGCAGGCCGTGGACCGGGTCGGCGGCGATCTCAACCACTGGCACACATGCTTCGGGCCGACGAACTTCGCCATGCACGAGGTACATCTGAAGGCGGAGGAGGGCGACACCAGCGAAGCACTCCGCGCTGCCGATCACGTCGCTGTCAACGAAGAGGTCCCGCTTGAACGTCGGACCCGGTACCTGATTGAGGTAATGAACCTCAACCGCATCCAGCGGGACGACTACGCCACGGTGCATATCCTCGGCAAGCTACTGAAGCAGTCGCCGGAGGAGATCGTGTTCTCACCCCTGGTCAGGGAAGCAGTGGCCGACCTGCTGAAGCGTGAGAAGCCGATGTGGCGTGACGACCTGCGTGCGGTGGCGAAGCACATCGGGCTCGCCGCGTAGGCATATGACAACCCTGAGCGTTACTCAGCCCTGATTTTTTCTCAGGGGTGGGACTTCTAAGTGGCCCTACGTTTACGGGTCATGACGACAAGTCACGCTCAGACGGAAGCTGGCGCGGCGCCCTTACCGCCCGCCAAGCGCCACCTCCGCCTTGCTCGTGAGGCCGGGGTCGCGCACACGGAGGCCGGTCGTTTCGCGGTCCCCCTCGACCTGCACGAGGGGACCGCGGAGCCCGCGACCCTTCCGCTGGTCTTGACGGCCGATGAAGTGGTTGACCTTCACGGCAAG
This sequence comes from Streptomyces sp. NPDC002054, assembly GCF_040296685.1. Taxonomy (NCBI): domain Bacteria; kingdom Bacillati; phylum Actinomycetota; class Actinomycetes; order Kitasatosporales; family Streptomycetaceae; genus Streptomyces; species Streptomyces sp. NPDC002054. The sequence continues at coordinate 23,719 of NZ_JBEOXT010000005.1, read as the reverse complement.
CTCGGGGCGCTCTTCCCCATCGCGGACGGGGAGGCTCGATGACCGCGCGAACCCCCGGCGATCGAGCGCGCCGACGCAATCTCGCCGACGCCTCGATTACCCCGATGCCCGCCTTCGCGGGTCTGCTGCGGCGTGTCCCCGGCCAGCGGCACCGGGCCAACCCCATCGCCTCGCTCGATGTCCCCGCTGCTGGGCACGAGGGAGCATCACGGATCGGAACGGAGCGGTGAACGGCCCGGCGCCGCAGCGCCTGACCGCGCCTCGCCCCGGCGGCCTGGTGGAGGAGAAGTTCCCCATCACCGAGCGCTCTCCCGGCGAACTCCCCCCACCGGTAGATGAGTCCCGCGTCCGAGCCATGAGGCACGTAACCCGGGAACGACTCACCTCTCGCGGTCTGGCCTGCGTCGCCGACGACGCGACCCTCATCGTCTCCGAGCTGATCACCAACGCCATCGTGCACAGCGGCGGCAGGCAGATCCAGCTCACCCTTGACCTTCGCGATGGCGTCCTGTGCATCCGCGTCCACGATGGCGTGACAGGGCCCCGCCCCACGGCACAGACCCCCGAAGACGACGACGAACACGGTCGCGGCCTGGTCCTCGTGCAGGAGATCGCCCGAAGCAGACAGGGCGCGTGGGGTGTCAGCGACAACGGCGCCACCACGTGGTGCGAGCTGAGTTTGGTGGCGTGCTGATGACGAACACCGCATTACGCGACGAGACGACGAGACCGGAGACCATGCCGGTCCGCATCAAGGACCCGACGGTCCCGACGAACCCCTGGTCGCCGCCGCTCGGCAGGCTGGGTCTCCATGACCTGTTGAGCGCTGTGCGCAATTGGGAGCCTGTGGACTGGGATGCGGTCTATGACGGCCTGGACACCGTCCTGAACGAGGAAGTCAGCCACCACGCGGCCGGTGCAAGCGGCAGCAGCCGGCCCGGGGCCGCTGGTCCCGGGTACGACGAAGCCGAAGTACTCGCCCAGCGCTTCCGCGGGGCGCTCATGCAGCTCGTGAACCGAGGTCTGCGTGACGACGCCAACAAGAAGCATCAGGACATCGCCGACCTGATCGAACAAGCACGTACGTTGCGTTCCGAAGAACTGCCCGGCGACGAGCACGAGGCCCTGACGTTCCTGCGGAAGCTGGGCCGGGTCACCTTGGAGCTCGCGGAACGCCTGGAAGAAGCCGGCATCGTGAAGGGGCTGGTCGAATGCTGACCACCGTCACGACGCTGACGCGCCCACCCACCATCTCCCTTCGCCCTGCTGCGGAAGCGTACGACTACGAGTACTTTCGTAGCCGTCTCGCGGAGCCCGCTCTTCTCGCTGACGCCGTAGCAGTCCGTGTCTTTCGGGCGCCCCTCCTCGCCGTTCCCGTCGGTGGGCCGCGCCGCGGCGGATACATGTCCTTCGACCTGCTGACTCTGGCGACGGCGGCGCGCTGCCTCCTCACGGATCAACCCGGCTTTCCGGACCTCCGCGTCCGATGGTCGCCGTACCGCGATACCTGCCACACCGTCGAGTGGGGCGATCCCGCTCCCGAGTGGTGGGAGGACGACGCGGTCTTCGGCCGCTTCTACGGCTACAGCGAGTCCGCCATCACCTCGTTTGTACGTGCACGCCCACAGACACCCTCTTCGGCAACCTCCACTCCGTGTTCCCCCACGGCTTCGTAGTCGCCGAAGAGGGCCCAACTTCCCCACACTGCCTTGAGAGGACGACGAGTACGATGTGCCAGCACACCCCGCCGTGTCCCACGGCCGAGGCTTCCGACCGAGAGGCCGCCCGCCCCACGGTGGCCCACCCTGAACAGGGCTGGAGCTTGCTGTGCAACGGGGTGTTGCTCTTCGAGGACACCGGCGAGCTGTTGCCGGACGGCCAGATCGTCGCTCCGCACCGGCCGGTCGCGCTCGCCGCCGGGAGCACCGCGTGACCACCGCTCCCCAGATCGTCGTGCCCTACATCACCGCCCGGGAGGGCGAAGAGGCCGACTCATTCCTCAATCTACGCATGGGCCGCGGGCCGGACGGCCGGCCACGTCTCCGATACGTGGATGAGGCGCCGCCGGACCGGGACCTCAAGGGCGTGCTCTGGGCCCGCTACTCCATGTCGCTCGACACCTTCGGGCAGCCCTGCGGGACACCGCGCTGGCGGATGGTTCACCCGCACCGTCAACGCGTGACGATGGCGCTGCTGCGGTGCCAGGTATGCACCGTCCAGTTGAAGCGCACCGACGGCATCCTCTTCCTGGAAACGGCGGGTGAAGAGGGCTACGACGGTCCACTGAAGACCGCGCAGCCGCCGGTCTGTCTGGAGCACGCCCGGATGGCGGCAGGCCGGTGCCCACGGCTCAGGGCAAGGGGCCACGTAGCGCTTCTCGCCACACGTTTCCCGCTGTACGGCGTGATCGGCCACGCGTACCAGTGGAGCGCGAACGGCCTACAGGCCCTCTCGGACATGGACTCCCCCATCCCCTACCGCCATCCCCAGATCGGCATGTTCCTGGCCTCCCAGCTCGTACGGGAACTGCGGGAGTACAAGGTCGTCAACCTGGACGATCTTGTGCCCGCCGCCTAGACGGCCGCCCGGCTCTCCTGAGTGGTACAGACAGGACCGCCGGGCGGCTCACCACCGGCGCTGGACCTTCGCGCGCCGTCCACCAGCACGAACCCGCCAACCTTCGGCGGTCCGACGAGAACGGAGAGCTTTCGCCGATAGCCTCCCGGCCCCCGGCACGCATGCCGGCCCACCCGCCCCCGAACACGAACGACCGAAGGAAGTCCATGACGAACACGACCGTCGAGCCCGACGAGGCGACCCGCCTGCGGAACAAGGTGGTGGACGAGCTCTGCGCGGACGGCAACATCTCCTCCCCGGAGATCGAAGCCGTGATGCGCACGGTGCCCCGGCACGAGTTCACCCCGGCCGACACGCCGCTGGACAAGGCGTACGACACGTACGCCGCCGTGATCACCAAGACGGACGAGCACGGCGTGCAGCTCAGCTCCGTCTCCGCCCCGCAGATCCAGGCCATGATGCTGGAGCAGGCCCAGGTGAAGCCTGGGATGCGGGTCCTGGAGATCGGCTCGGGCGGGCTGAACGCGGCCTACCTCGCCGAACTCGTCGGCGAGGACGGTGAAGTCGTCACCGTGGACATCGACCCCGTCGTCACCGATCTCGCGCGCCAGCTCCTGAACGAGCACGGCTACGGCCGAGTTCACGTCGTCACCGCCGACGCCGCTGAGCCCATCCCGGACCTCGGTGAGGTCGACGTCGTGATGGTGACCGCCGGGGCCTGGGACGTCTCCCCGGCGTGGACCGCGCAGCTCAAGCAGGGCGGCCGGCTCGTCGTCCCGCTGCGGATGCGCGGCCTGACCCGGTCGGTCGCCTTCATCCAGGTCACGGGCGAGCACGGTCCCTACCTGGAAAGCGAGTCGGCGCGGATCTGCGGCTTCGTCCCGATGCAGGGCTCGACCGCCCACCGGGAAGAACTCCTCCTGGTCAACGGCACCCCGGAGATCGGGCTCAAGTTCGATGACGGCCTGCCGGCCGACCCGCACCGGCTCGACAACGCCGTCACGTTTCCGCGCCACGAACTGTGGACCGGCGTCACCGTCCGCATCCAGGAACTCATCGACACCCTTCAGATGGCGATGGCGATCTCCCTGCCGGGCTTCTGCACGATGGCCGTCGATGAGCACTCGGACTCGGGGCTGGTCGCCCCCGTGAACAAGCGGTTCGCCCTCGCGGCCGTCGAGGACGACACCTTCGCCTACCTCGTCACCCGCCGCACCGAGGACAACAAGCACCTGGAGTACGGCGCGCACGCCCTCGGCCCGCACGCGGAGCAGTTCGCCGACAAGATCGCCGACGTGCTCCGCGACTGGGAGGCCAACCGGCGCGGCGGGCCCAGCCCGGTCATCCGGGTCTACCCGGCCGGCACCCCCGATGACCAGATCCCGGCCGACCGGGTCATCGACAAGGTGCACAGCCGGGTCTCGCTCTTCTGGCCCTCGGCGTAACACCGGGAGCCAGGAAATCCCGCACCACCCCAACAGGAAGAAGGGCACATCATGACGAGCGCCACTCTCGCCCCGCCCCCGGTCGCGCCCGCGCCGTCGGCGGACCTGGACGACGATGACTTCGCGCCCCTGGACGTGAAGGTCGTCATCGCCGAGCACTCGTACGGCCACCTCATGTGCACCACGGGCGACGGCTGCGGCACCACCTGCGCGAACGGTGCCTCCGCCTGCGGTTCCTTCACCGAGGACCCGGCCTGATCCAGGCCGACCCCCTGTGGGCCGGGCGAAGCGCTTCGCCCGGCCCACAGGCCCCTCTCCCCCTCCCCGCGCCGCCTCATGGAAGGGCATCATGGCTTCCCGAGCAGCCGCCGGATACCAGTGGCAAGGCGTTGCGATGCTGCGCGCCACCACCAGCCCCGGGCCGGCAGACATCCCCCGTACCCTCGACCTGGACAACGTGGCCGTCACCCGCGGATGGCTGAACCGCATCTGGCAGCGCGAGGACTTCCGCAGCGCGCTGGAGCTGGCCACCCCCGTCCTGTCCGACGCCATCGAGGCCGTCGTCCGGGGCCGGCAGACCGAGCCCCGTCACGTCCGCCGCACCGCGCTGTCGACGGTCTCCTACCTCCTGCGGTGGCAGCACCGGCCGACCCCGCTCGGGCTGTTCGCCGGCACCGCCCCGGTGTCGGTCGGGCCCCGGGCGAGCGCGCGGTGGCGCGACAAGCACCGCGCGATGATTCGGCCGGACGCCGAATGGGTCACCGACATGGTTCTCCGGCTCCAGCGCACCCCCGCGTTGCTGAAGCGGTTACCGCTCTTCGCCAACAACGCCGCCCGCGCACGCGGCGACCGGCTCGTGGCACCGGGTCCGCCCTCCGACGGCCACGCCGTCCTGCTGGCCCCGGTCGAGATATCCGTCCGCAACGCCCGGCCGGTGGCCGCCGCCATGGACGCCGCCCGCACCCCCATCCCCTACGGCGACCTCCACAGCCACCTGCGCGACCGCTTCCCGCAAGCGACACCCGAGAAGATCGACGCCCTTCTCACCAGCCTGGTCGAGCAGCAGTTCCTCATCACCAGCCTGTGGGCGCCCATGACCACCGTGGACGGCTTTCAGCACCTGTGCCGCGAACTGGACCGGCACCAGGCGGACGACGTCCCCGAGGTGCGGGACCTGGTCCATGCGCTGTACGCGCTGCGCGACGACGTGTCCGCCCACCAGCCGACGCTTTCCGACACCAGCGTGAGCGCCGTCGCCGTGCGGATGCGCGACCTCACCACCGTCACCCCGACACCGCTGCTCATTGACACCGCCCTCGACTGCGAGACCCAGCTCCCGCAGTCCGTGATCGCGGAAGTGCAAGCAGCCGTGTCGGCCCTCTACCGGACCACCCCGCAGCCCTACGGCTACCAGCACTGGCGCGACTACCACCGCCGCTTCCGGGCCCGGTACGGCGTCGGCGCCCTGGTGCCGGTGATGGACCTGGTCGCCGACAGCGGCCTTGGCCTGCCCGCCGGATACGTCGGCTCCGAACGCGGCGCCGCCCTGAAGGTGCGCACCGACCGCGACGAACTGCTGCTCGCGCTGATGCAGCAAGTCCTCCTGGACGGCAGCGATGAACTACGGCTGACGGACGCCATGGTCGACGCCTTGGAGAAGGCCGCCGGAGAGGACGAGCGGCTGTTCGTGCCCCGGGTGGAGGCCGCCTTCGAAGTCCACTCACCCAGCACCCGGGCACTGTCCAGCGGCACCTTCGATGTCCTCCTCACCGCGGTCCCCCGCCCCGGCAGCAGCATGGCCGGCCGGTTCGCCCACGTCCTGCCGCCCGAGCATCAGGACGCGCTCGCCGCCACGTACCACGGGGCGCCGGACGCCCTCACGGCGCAACTCGTGTTCCCACCGCGCCGCCACCGCAACGAGAACGTCACCCGTACGCCGCGGCTGCTGCCGCACGTCATCGAGCTGTCCGGCCACCAGGAGACGGACGAGACGACGATCCCGCTCGCCGACATCGCCGTCACCGCGGACCCGCGCAGCTTCCACCTCGTGCAGCTCTCCACCGGCCGGCGCATCGACGTGCGGGTCCTGCACGCCCTGGAAGGCGGGACACAGACACCACCACTGGCCCGGTTCCTCGCCGAAGTGGCCAACGGGCGGTACGCCGCCTACAAGCCGTTCGACTTCGGCGCCGGCTCCCGGCTCCCGTTCCTCCCACGCGTGCGCTACCGCCGCACCATCCTCACGCAGGCCCGATGGCTGCTGATGGCCGCCGACCTGCCCGGCCGCAAAGCCTCGACCGAGGAGTGGGAGAACGCCTTCACCGCCTGGCGGGACCGGCTACGGGTCCCCATGCAGGTCGCAATCATCGAGTACGACCAGCGCCTTCCCCTCGACCTGTCCCACCCGGTCCACCGCCGGGCTCTGCGCGCCCACCTCGACAACGCCCGGCGCCTGGAACTGCGCGAGGTCCCGGACGCAGACGCCCACGGCTGGATCGGACGGGCACACGAGATCTGGCTCTCCCTGGGCCGGTTGCAGCCGGACACCGCCGATGTGCCCCGGCCGCGCCCCGCCGCCCCGCCGACCCCCGGGCGGCACCTTCCGGGCGCCGGTGACGTCCTGCTCGCGCAGCTCCACGCCCACCCGCGCCGCTACGACGAGATCCTGAGCCGCCACCTGCCCAGCCTCCTCGCCGCGTTCGGCGACACCCCGCCGGTCTGGTGGTTCACCCGGCACCGGGAGATGGCCCGCCCGGACGCCGACCAGCACCTCGACCTCACGCTGCACCTGCCGCCGGACGCATACGGGGCCGCCGCCCAACACGTTCGTACCTGGGCGGACAGCCTGCACGGGACCGGTCTGGCGGCCGGGCTCGTCCTGGCTCCCTACCAGCCGCAGACTGGGCGCTTCGGCAGCGAGGCAGCCATGGACGCCGCGCACCAGGTGTTCGCCGCAGACTCCGCCGCCGCCCTCACACAGATCCAGCTCACCGAGCGCACTGACGCCTTCGCCCCGCAGGCCCTCGCCGCGGCCAGCGCCCTGCACCTCGTCACCCCCCTGGCGCCGAACAACGCGGCGGCCGAGGAGTGGTTGGTGCGCAACCTCCCCCAGAGCACGGGGCGACTGAACCGGGCCCTGCGTACCCAGGTGCTCGAACTCGCAGCGCCGAATGGCGCCTCCGCGCTCGCGGCCCTCCCCGGCGGCCCTGCGGTCGCCGAAGCATGGCGGGCCCGCGCCGCCGCCGTGGACACCTACCGGAACGCCTTGACCGGCCAGCGTGATCCCCTGGGCGTCGCCCGGTCTCTCCTGCACCAGCACCACGTCCGGGCCCTGGGCGTCGACCCGCGCGCCGAGGAGACCACGATCCGGCTCGTACGAACGGCAGCCCTCCAGCACAGGATGGCCGCCCGATGACCGCGCCGGCCGCCACCACCACGACGATCCTGGAGCAGTACACCGCCCACCTCGCACAACCCACTCCGCCGCCCCCGGACGAGCCTTGGGCGGTGCAGTCCCTCGCCGACGGCGCCGCCGGAATCAGCCTGCTGCACATCGAGATGGCCAGTCGTCACGGCGGCTCCTGGCGCCCCGCTCACCGGTGGATCACCGCCGCAGCGGCCGGGCACATCAGCGCGGCCGACACCGCCGGGCTGTTCCTCGGCGCCCCGGCCCTAGGCTTCGTCCTCACCACCGTCCCGCCGTCCTTCCAACACCTGTACGAACCGGCGCGCCGGACCCTGCACCAGCACATCACCGACCTGACCCACCGCCGGGTGGACGCCGCTCTCACCCGCATCCGCAAGGGCGACCTGCCCACGTTCGCCGAGTACGACCTGTTCTACGGCCTCACCGGCATCGGGGCGTACCTCCTGCGGACCGACCCCGAAGGGCTCCCCCTGGAACGGGTCCTGAAGTACCTCGTTGCCCTGACCCGCCCCCTTGTCCCCGACGGCCGCGGCCTGCCGGGCTGGTGGGTCCGCCACGACCCGGCCCGTGGCGAGTCCCCCCACTTCCCGGGCGGCCACGGCAACTTCGGTGCAGCCCACGGCATCACCGGCCCGCTCCTCCTGCTGGCCCAGGCCATGCGCCGCGGCATCGCCGTCAGCGGCCACCGCGAAGCCATCTGGAGCATCTGCGAACACCTTGACGCCTGGTGCCAGCTCAGTCCCTCCGGTCCCTGGTGGCCCGAGCACATCTCGCGCCGCGATCTCGACCTCGGGCGCCCGCACCACGACGCGCCCACGCGGCCGAGCTGGTGCTACGGAACCACGGGCATCGCACGGGCCGGGCAACTCGCCGGGCTCGCCTTACGTGCCCCCGACGTCCAGGCGTTCTACGAGGACGCCCTGTACCGCGCCCTGACCGACCCCGAACAGCTCGCCCACGTCACCGACTCGGGTCTGTGCCACGGCTGGGCAGGCATCTACCAGACCGCAACCCGCGCCGCTGCCGATGCCCGCGACCCCCGCCTTCAGACCCTCCCGAAGCGCCTCGGCGACACCCTCGCAGCGAGCGCCCAGCCTTGCCTTCCCGAGCCCGGCCTGATCAACGGCGACGCCGGTACCGCGCTCGCCCTCACCACCTACGCCTCACAGCAGGCCCCGATCTCCGGATGGGACGCATGTCTCTTGATCAACTGATCTTGACGGAGCCGAGCCCGATCCAGCGCGCGGTCTCCGCTGCTCTCGCCGGCCTGCCGATCCCCGAGGTCGCAGCCCAGTACGGGATGGAACCGACGATCCTTTCCGACGCGGTGGCGATCTACGACCAGGCCGGCCGGGAGGCCCTGGACCGCCACGCCGCCACCAACGAGTGGTGGCAGGTGTATCTCCACTTCACCGACTGGGCGGACGCCGACACCACCTTCACCGCGCACGTGCTCCCCGTGCTCCGGGAGGCAGGGGCCGCGGGGATCATGGGCGGCTGGTGGTACACCCGCAAGCATCCGTGCTGGCGCCTGCGCCTTCGGCTACAGGCCGAGACCGGGACCAAACTGACCCTCGGCGACGGCTTCGACCGTCTCGTCTCCGACGGGCATCTGCAACGGTGGTGGCCCGGGATCTACGAGCCGGAGACCGCAGCGTTCGGGGGCGCGGTCAGCATGACGGCCGCGCACGCACTGTTCGTCACCGACAGCCGAGAGGCGCAGCAACTGAGGCACCGCGGAGACCTGCGCGTGGGACCGCGCGAGCTGTCCGTTTTCCTCTGCACGATCATGATGCGCGCCGCGGGCCTGGAGTGGTACGAGCAGGGTGACGTGTGGCACCGCGTCATCACGGAGGAGCACCGATCGGCCGTCAGCGACGTCCCGACAGACCGGCTCGACGCCCGCGCCCAGGAGATCCGGCCGCTGCTCTTCGCCGACAGTGATGTCCTGCTTCGCCCCGGCGGGCTGTTGGAGCCCGTCGCCGAGTGGGCCGCCGCCTTCCGCAGCACGGGGCAGGAACTCCGCCGTGCCGTACAGGACGGGACACTCGACCGGGGGCTGAGGCAGGTGCTCAGCTACCACGTGATCTTTCACTGGAACCGGCTTGGGCTGTCCATGCGGGGACAGAGCGTCTTGGCCTGGGCAGCGAGGGCGGCGATCCTGCACCAGGAAAGTGGGACATAGGTCGGCCGCGAGCCGTGTGAACCGCCGGGGGCCACTAGCTGTAGGCCCAGGGGAAGCGACCCATAGTCGTGCGAGATAGGACTTGCCATGACCATTCCATCGCGGCAGAAGCAATGGGTGAGCCTCGGATTGCTGTTCGGGGGAAACACACAGAGCTTCGAGCTCCCGCCGCCCGTCGCCGGGTCCCCGCCCACCACCGAGGTGACCGCCGCTGAGCGGGAGACCGAGGAGGTGATGCGAGCGGCCGGCTACGAGCCTAAGGGGCCTTACCCCGGTGCTCGCTCGATGCCTTGGGAAAGCGAGTGCATGGACTGCGGGGCACGCCGCAGGCCCTCACTTCAGGATGTCGAGCGCGGTGTTAGGTGCAAGCACATCCGGCGTAGGTCCGGCGCATGAGGCCGGGCCCCGCGACCGTGCAGGGCGCGGTGTTCCAGTGCAAGTTGTGCCCGAACAAGGGGACGGACCGGGAGATCCGAGGTGTCGGTGCGCGGATGGCTGCGTATCGGGTGTGTAGCTCGTGTGACTTCTGGCTGATGTGCCTGGGGTACGCGATGCTCGGTGACCAAGACCCGAACGGTCGGCGTGCCCTTCGGATCGACGGCGTCCATTACCTGTCGTGGACCGAGGAGCAGGGGTTCCCGCCGGAGATCGGCTACGTAGGGAGCGGGGAGTCCCGCTACGTCCTGCTCGACGACCCGACAGGCACCGTGCACGTGACGCGCCGACTCTGGCTCATGGGCACCATCCCGGCTGCGTTCCGCGACCGGATGCCGGACAACGCGGTCTTCGCTCCGCCGGCCTAGGAAGGTACGGGGTGCCCTTCTTACACGGGCGGTGCGTCGTGAACGCTGTCCGGCGGTGCGGGCTGTGTGTGGTCCATCGCGGTTCGGTTGGCGTACGAGGAATCGGGTTTCGGAGATGAGGGCGCCACTGACTCATCGGCATCGACGTGCTGACGCCCGTGCTGGGCTCGCAGAGTCGCCTCCTTCTGGAGGCCGGACACGCGGTGGTCTGCGCCGTGAGCAGTGCTACGAGCCTTGATGGCCTCGGCCCGAAGCTGCTTGGCTGCCTCGTTGTCCTTGGTCTTGGCCCGCCGAAGCAGCGCGGCCTTCTCCTGCTGCGGCATGTCCGCTTCCGTCAGCACAGCTTCGTGCTCATTGACGGGTCCCGCCAGCCGGGTAACTTCCTGGAGCCGCGCGTCCATCTGCTCCAGCTCCTGACCGGTCTCCTCACGGGTACGACGGAGTGCTTCCCGGTCAGCCTCGACCGCAGCACGCTCGTCACCGCGGAGCGCCGACCGCCCGAAACGACCCGTCGCGGCCAGCTGCTGTTCAAGACTGTCGATACGGGCCTGCGTGGCGTTCAGTCGGACGGTGCGTTCCGCGATCGGGCCGTCCAGCGCTCGGACTTCGCGGATCGCTGCGGCCCGTTCGGCAACGTCCTGATGACGGCGTTGGAGCCCGAGTGAATTGGGGCCTGCCCCGGCAGCAGCCTCCCGTTCGGCACGATCGGCGGCGGCCTCCGCCTTCTCGGCCGCCGTCCTTGTGGCGCGGGCAGCGATGGCGGCCTTGCGCACGGCGTCACGCAGCGCCGGGTTACCGAGGTGCGCGTATGGACGGTCAGCCGTCGGCGCGGGGGCCGACGGCGTGGCCGGCTCCGTGGTCGGCTCGGCGTTCGCCGGTGCGGGGCGGTCCTCGTGCTCCGGAGCCTCTTCGGGAGTGTCTGCGTCGTGGTGCTCATCGGCTCCGGGGGCGCGCGGGATCGGGAGGTCCGCTACGACCTGGCGGACGTGGGCGGGGACCGCGTTCTCCGGGAGTTCGGTGAGGATCATGCGTTCCTCGGTGCCGTTCTCGATCTCGCGGATGAGGCCCGCGACGGCGCGGTCAAGCTGTTCCTGGTCGGTGAGTGCGTCGCCGTGGCGGGCGCGGTCGGCGTCGGTCTCGTAGACGGAGAGCGGCAGGAAGAGGTGGGACTCCTTCTTGTCGCGGCTCATCATCGTGTAGAGGGCGTTCGCCTGAGCGCCGGGTCCGTAGACCAGAGTCTCTTGGACGGTGAGGCCCTGCGACTTGTGGCCGGTGATCGCGTATCCGAGGCTGAGCCCGCCCTGTGCGATGTAGTCGGCGTCCACCCATTCGGCAACGTCGCGGTGACCGTCCTCGGTCTTCTCCCGCCACTCCACCAGCACCCGGCGTTCCTCGTCCACTGCTCGCACGATTCCGCGGTAGCCGTTCAGGACGTCTTCGTTCTGCCCTCGGCTCTTCTTGCCTCGGTAGTCGTTGACCCGTAGGAGGACCTGGTCGCCGACGGACAGGGTCAGCTCGCCGCCACCGGGCAGTGCGTATGCGCGCTCGGGACCGGTGAGGTCGCCGTTCTCCTTCCGAAGTGCGCGGGCGCCGGTGTTCAGCTCTTCGACGATCTCGTTGGTGGCGGCGAGCATGAGGAGCTGCTGCACGGCGGTGTGGTCGTCGGTGTGCGCGGCCCGCTTGTCGGCCCAGACGGTGAGCATCGCGGCGAGGGTGGTGTCCTTGTCCGCGAGAGCGTGCACGCGGCCGGTCCCGGCGAAGGTTCGGAGCGATTCCACACGGTTGTCGTCGCGCCACAGCTCCAGGGCCCGGCGCTCGACCATGTCCTTCTGGCGGAAATTCTGGCTGAGGGTGAGGCCGCCCACGAGGTGGTGCACGGCGGCGAAGCTGCCGCCGATGCCGGGCGAGTGGAGCTGCTTGGGGTCACCGATGCCGACGACCTTCGTGCCGGTTTCCGCGGCGTGGGTGAGGAGTTCGGCGACGTCGCGGTCATCGCACATCGCGGCTTCGTCCACGACCAACACGTCCACGCCGGTGAGGCCGGAGCCTCCGTTGCGGATGCCGGTCAACCAGGACGCGAGGGTTCGGGACTCGATGCCCGCCTCGGCCTTCAGGTTCGCGGCGGCGACGGCGGCCGTACTCGCGCCGGCGATGACGAGACCGTGCGCCTCCCATGCCTGGCGCGCGGTGTCCATGATCGTGGTCTTGCCCGATCCGGCGATGCCCACGACGGCGTCGATTCCGTGCCCGGCCGTGAGCAGCCGTTCGAGGACGGCCCGCTGTTCATCGGAGAACGTGAAGCTGCCACCGTGCTGAGCCTCGACGGTGGACAGCGTCATGTCGACCGTGTCGCTGCTGACGACGGCGGCCTGAGTCCCGAGCCGGTTCGTGGCCTCGGAGACGATCAGCGCTTCGGCCGCCACGACATCCGCCGTGGTGTACCGGTCGGCGTGCGCGAAGTGCTGGGCGCCCTTCGGGTTGAGCTGGACCGCGTATCCGGCGTGCCGGAGTACGGAGTTGGTGAGCTGTTCGGCTTCGGCGGCATCCGCGACGCCGTACGGGAGGGCGTCCAGCACGGCGGCGATGGCGGCGGCGTGGGTGAACTCTTTGGAGTGGCTGGTCAAGCCGGTCTTGGGGTCGAAGACCTGGGCGCACAGCTCGTCCAATCCAGGGTTCTGGTCGGCTCGGGCCTGTTCCATCGCGCTGGCTGCGATGGCGTCGGGGTCGTCTCCGGCCGCGCGGCCTTCGGCCTGCCAGTAGGCGCGGAGAACATCGTCCCCGACCCCGGCGGCCTCGCCGTTTTTCGCGGCCTTGGACGCGGTGGAAGCGGCAGTGCGCTCGCGGGTCGTGGCGCTGTCGTAGTCGATGCCGAGTTTCGTCAGCAGGTCCCGGACCTGGCTGTCGCGCTTGCTGAACAGCCGGATCGTGGCCTCGGGAATCGCTGCGATCTCCCAGGCTCCGGTGCGTTCCTCTCGGCGGAAGCTGATGCCGAACTCGTTGGTCAGCTCGCGGCGGATGCGGGCGTTCATGAGGGACTGGGTCGCGCGGGTGTGCCGGTGGAGGTCGCGGCCTCCGCTGGCCATCGTGGACCACTTGCCGTCGGTGCCCTTAACCATGTTGGCGAGGGTGAAGTGCAGGTGGAAGTGGGGGTCTCCGTACGTGGCGCCGTCGACGGGGCGGGCGGCGCGGTGGACCATCATCCAGCCGGAGAACCCGCTCGTCTTCACGGTCTCGGCCTCGTCGCCGTCGCCGTGGTGGCCGCGCATGGCGTACGCGGTCCACCGCTCCAGGGCGCCGATGGACTCGCGGCCGGCGGCCGTGTAGATGCCCTCGACCTGGGCGGCGATCTCCTCGGGCGCGTAGGCGAGGAACGCGGACTTCGACTTCGCCAGGTCCAAGGTGACGTCGGCACCGCGGTTGCCGACTTGCACGCGGCCTTCGAGGAGGGCGGCCTTGATCTCCTCGGCGTCCCACACGTCCTCGGGCGTGAGCCCTGCCGCCTTGGCCATCGCGACGGCTTCCCGGACGTCCATCGGCAGGTCCCGGAGACGACGTGCACCTTCGCCTTCGGTCTGGGCGTACCGGCGCTTCATGGACGCGGCGTCGAACAGGTCGGCGGGCTGCTGTCCGGTCTCGGTGGCGCGGGCCTCGACCGCGCGCAGGAGTGCACGGGCGTCCAGTTGGCCGCCCGCCTCGGCGGCGACGGCCTTCTCCACCGTGTCCTCGCCGTAAAGGTCGACGGCGTTGATGCCGACGGCGTCGGCGAGCTTCAGCACCGTGGAGACGGGGACGCGGTGCGTCTCGCCGAACCGCTTGAGCTGGCTCTCCATCCGACGGAAGGCGTCCTGCTTGCGCTTGGAGTCGAGCAGGGAGGCCGGGTTCACGCTGCGTTCGGCGGCGGCGCGGCGGATGGCGCGGGCCAGTGGGGCGGCGGGGAGCTTTGCGGCCGGCGCGATGGCCAGCTTGGGGTCCACGAGGGTCTGCCCGGTCCGGGGGTCTTCGCCGAGCATGAGGCGCCGGGCGGCCGGGAATTGCTCGGGGGCGAGGGTGCTGCCGGGCGTGATGTCGAACTCGGTGAGCCCGCCGCCGATCCAGACCAGGGGCCTTTCGCTGGCGTCCAGGTGGTAGTCCACCTGTCCGTCCGCGGGCCGAGCGGGGAGGGCCTGTTCACCGTAGAGGTCGCGGGCGTCGAGCCCGGCTGCGGCAGCGACTTCGACGGCGTCGAACCCGGTGAACCGCGCAGCGCCCTTGCTGCGGAGGAGTCCGCGGGCGCGGAAGAAGGCGCGCTTGGCCTCGCGGTTCGCGAGAAGGGAGGCGACGGGGGCACCGGCGGCTTCGGCCTTCGCCTCGATGGCGGCAATGAGGGGCGCGGCGTCGACCGCTACGGACTTCCCGCATCCGTGGCCGCCGGTAAGGCGGTACTCAACCTGCTCGTCGGAGGGGCCGATCATGGTCACCCATCCCATCGGCCCACTCACCCCCCGGTCTCATTCGGTCAGTTTCGGTCGTCTTGGCTGATTGTATCGTCACGGAGTGACGATACCTTGGTCCTCTCAAATCAAGATCATGATCAACGAGGGGGAGCCTCGGGCACTCGGAGTGGCCTGGTAGCTCCTGAGGAACAGGCTCGTGGAGCCTGATCCTGTTGGACTGTTACCTCTGCGAGAGGTGCGGGGGCTCAGGTGCCGTACGTGGCTGAGGCGGTATGACGATCCGATGTCGGTGCGGCACCTGCGCGGGGCTGTGTCGTTGGTCCGGGTATGGAGCTCACCCCGTACCAGGCGGCTTCCCGCCGGTTCGCCGAGTTGTCGGGCCCGTACTGGATGTCCTCGGACTCCCCGGCGTACGGGGGCGACGCGGCGGGCCGGTTCGGACCGGGACGTCAGACTCCGCCCCCGCAGCCGGGGCGATCGGCCGGGGGCGGAGCGGTCTCCCGCTCAGTGGGGGCTGTAGCCGCTGATCCGTCGCCTGCTGTCAGGTCGTGCGGTCATGGTGGGGCCCTGCTCGCCCACGAGCGCCATGCGACATGACGAAGGGTCCCCGCTCCGGGTCGGAGCGGGGACCTTCGTCATGGTGGCCGTGTGTCTCGGCCGACGGCTACGTGTTCAGGGGCCACTCGCCGAACGGCACCGGCGCCTGACCGTGGGCCGCGCGTACGGCTTCGTCTGTTCCGCATGTGGTGCAGATGAAGACCTCGCGGTCGGTGGTCAGCCGGGAACGTGCGGGGCGGTCACCGAGCGGGCCGCCGCAGCGCGGACAGCGGACGTCGGGCACGGGTCACTCCTCGGGGTGATCGCGGGCGGACTTGAGGATGAGGTTCCATGTCGGGCGGGAGTAGGTCTTCTCCGTCTGCCCCTGGAGCTGGGGGATCAGGTCGGCGTTCTTCGCGCCGGGGTTCGCCGCGATGGCCTGCCGTGCGAGGGTCAGCCGTTCGTCTCCCTGGTAGGGGTAGGCCAGTCCGCGGCGGCCGGTGGGCCGCCCGCCGGCGTGCCCCCGCCCCTTGCGGTCCGCGAGGTACTGCCACAGCCGCCAGCGCTTCCACTTCGGACGCCGTCGGGTCGGAAGCTCGTCCCAGTCGTCAGGCTCGGGCCACCCCTCGGGCGGGTTCTTGACGTAGTGGGAGACGGTGGTGGAGTCGGCGAACCCGCAGACCTTCGCGGCTTCGGCGGGGCCGACCATCTCTTCGGGATCGCCGTCGAGCTTCGGCGGGTTGGTGGTGCTGGCGGCGGCGCGCTGCCGCTGAAGCTCGTGGTGCCACGTCGCCCATGCGTCGCCGTCCCAGTGCATGACGCCGTCGATGGTGTCCGCGACGGGCGGGTGCCCGTTGTTCTCCCGGTCGGTCCAGAGGTTCTGAAGCGTCGGCTCGCTGATGCCGTGGAGCTTGCGCAGGTCCGCGCGTGAGTAGAGCGTGCGGCCGGTCTTACGGGGCACGGTCGCCTCCTGTTCTTGGTCGGGGTCGTGACCGCTCGGCGTGGTCACTGGATGTCGTCCGGGTCCGGGGCCGGCGCCCACGTACGGCTGCCTGTCGGTTCGAGCCGGGTGAGGGTGGCTATGTCGGTCGGGGGGACGGCGGCGGCCCAGTCGGCGCGGCCGGGGTGGTCGCCGGGGAGGTTGAGCACGAGGTGTCGGCCGGTGGGCGGGAAGTCCTCGACGATGACGAAGCTGTCGCCGGGGTCGGCGCCGATGCTGTTACCCCTGGTGAGCTGGGCGATGTCGCCGGGCTGGGGACAGTCGGGGTGTCGGTCGCATAGCATGGTGAGGTTCTTTCTGGTGAGAGAACACTGACGGCCAGCGCCTTGTTGCCCTTGTGCGCTGGCCGTCGTCTGTTGTCTGGGGTGCGTCGCGCCCGTGGGACGCGCGGCCGGTCGGAGGTTGCCCGCTCCGCTGACGGCGGAGTAATTAAACCACCTTTGAGTTGAGCGAGGTGGGGCTCTGATCCGGACGACGGCGGTCATCAGAAGAGGGCCCCTTGATCTGTGGGGCGTCGGCCCCGGTCGATGGGTGGCCGGGTGACGCGGAGTTCGTAGCGGGGGCGTCCCGCGTGCGGAGGAGCGTGAGCTTCGCTGCGGTACCGGCTCCACGCCACGACGGGAGCGCCCTGGTCGATCCAGCCGGCCGGGTAGCGGGCAGTGAGCTGAGCCCAGCGGCTCCGGCTCCGCGGCACTGCCCATCGGTCCTCGACCGTGGTGATCGGCGGCAGCGTCCTCCAGCCGGGGAACGCATGGTCGTGCGCCTGCTCCACCGCCTCGTTGTCACCGTCCCCGAACCCGTCGCCGCAGTGCACGGGGCCCTCCCATTGGCACGCGAGACACCCGCCGCGGAACTCCTGCTTCTCCCCCCGGCGACCGGTCGGCCGGCTCCGGGAGAGCAGGGTAGGGGTGTGTTGCGCGGGCGGGTCCAGTTCGTGGCCGAGATCGCTGTACGCGCCGCCGGGGTGTCCGGGCTGGATGTGCCACGCCTGGGCCGCGCTCTCGGGTCGGTGGCGTGTCCGTGTGTTGCGCACTCGCCAGTAGTACGTCTGCCGTGCCCGTGCTCCGGTCGGCTCGGCGATGGTGGCGGTCACGACGTTCTGCTTCCGGCGGCGAGGACTTCTCGGAGCGGGTCCGCGAGCACGGCTTGTTCGTCGGGGGCGTCGAGGAACCGGGGCCCGTACGCGCGGCGCACGGCGCGGCGGGCGTCCTGGTGGCGGCCGAGCTCCGGGTAGTACGGCGATCGGTCGAGCACGTCATAGCCGTGTTGGGTGAGCACGTCGGCAATGAGCGATCGGACCTGTACGGGGTCGAGGGCGGGGAGGTCGGTTTCTCCGGAGGCCGCGAGGAGTACGCGGATCAGCTCGGTCGCGCTGAGCCGGGGGTGGAGGGGGATGCTGAGTCGGTGGACGCCGTCCCGGCTGGGGGTGGCGGCTCCTCGGCGGCTCGGCGTCCTGGTGGTGCTGCGGTCTTCTGTCGTCTCGTCCATCGTGTGGGCCTTCGATGACTCGGGATGCTGGCGGGCTTCGGGGTCAGAACAGGGCGTGTTCGGCGCGGGCGGCGGCGGTTCGGAAGGCGCGGGCGGCGTCGGCGGCCGTACGTCCGGGCTCGGCGCTCCACCGGTCGATGACCTGGCGGTGCAGGGCCTTGGAGGCGGCGGGGTCGTCGGCGCGGACCGGGTGACCGGCGAGGGTTTCCGCGAGGATGCCGAATGCCTGGTCGCGGGCGCGGTCGATGCGGTCCCAGTCGTACGTCCGGCCGGCGGCTCCCCGCCCGTGGCCGGCGGCGACTTGAAGGGCGCCGCGCGGCCAGCACGGCAACGTGGCGGTGCGGCCGGGGCCGTCGAATAGGCGCGGGCCCTGGTGGATGCCGACGTGTTCGATGTGGCGCGCGGCCCATTCCAGGATCGCGGCGGGGTTGTCCGCGATGACGATGCTCTCGGGGGTGTGGCGGGTCGGCACGGTGCTGTCCTTCTGGAAGGGCGGGGGCGGCGACGCGCTGCCGCCGCCCCCGGTCGGGCTGCTAGTGGTAAGCGGGGATCAGTCGGCGGACCTTGTCCTCCCCGATGCACCCGCCCTTGTGGCGGCGCGCGCTCGGCGGCTCTCCGTTGCGCCCGCGCAGGTGGCTCCAGAACTTCGGGCCTTCCCAGTCACACAATTCACAGCTGAGGTACCAGTGGTTATCGCTGCCGGGGAACCCGGTGAGGACTGCCCGCCAGTGGTGGGCAGCGAGTCCCGCGAACGCGATCTGCGCGCCGTCGGTGTTGCGATCGTTGACCGGCATCCGCGGGTGCAGGAGGGGCACCGGTCCGCACAGGGGCGTGGGGGCCTCGGCGAGCACCTGTTCCAGGGGGACGGTGCCGATCCGACCGGCGGCGTACTCCTTGGCAAGATGGGCGGCGGCCATGTCGGTGCCGGGGGTTCCCTTGGGCGGGCGGCGGAGGTTGCGTTCGCCTGCGGTGGTGAGGACGAGCCAGTCTCGGTGCCACCGGTAGGCGCGGCCGATGACCTGGTCTTCGCCAATGATCACGGGGTATCGGCACTGGATGTCGGGGGTGCCGACGCGGTACGTCGGGACGGTGCTGCTGCCACCGGTCGCGGGGACGATGAGCCTGCCCGCTTCGGTGTCGGGGACGGTGATGGTCGAGGGTCGTTCGAGGAGTTGCGTGGTCATGGTGGTGCCCTGTTCTGGTGAGAGGGGGCCCGCCCCGGCGAGCTCGGCCGCCGGGGCGGGCGGGGGCGCGGTTACGCGGCCTCGGCGGCTGGGGCCTGCGGGGCGGCGGCGGTCCACTCACGGCGCGGGGTGATGCCCAGCTCGTTGAGGACCGGGGCGTGGCTGCCGTTGTCCGGGACCCATTCCCAGTCGGCGCCCTCGGTGCCGGGCTGTTCGGTCCAGGTGAGCATGTAGGAGCGGCCGGAGGTGCGAGGGTCGCCGCATACGGCCTGTGCCTCACGGCGGGTCATCGCCCACAAGGCGCGCTTGCGACGGCGCGGGGAGTGCTTCGAGGCGATCAGCACCAGTGCCATGCCATCCAGCCAGCTCGCACCCGTTGCGGCGGTCGGCTTCCCGACCGGCACCGGTTCCTCGACCGCCGGGGACTGCTCGGCCGGTTCCTGCGCTTCGGTGGCCGGGGCCTGCGGCGGCTGCTGCATCTCGTCGGCGCTCTTACGCCCGGACACGCCGTCGTAGGGGGCGGTCCACGTCCAGTCGTCGTACTGGTTGCCGGTGGCGCGGACGATGCGCTTGCCGATGCTGTTGTGGATGTGCGGGATGGTCACGGACTTCGGGTTGACGCGCAGAACCTCGTACCAGGTTCCGCGGTAGAGAACGAAGTCCCCGCGGGTGAAGTCGGCGCGCGACCACACCTTGAAGCCTTCGGCTTCGGCGTCCTTGATGACCTTCTCCCAGTGGTCGATCTCCTCGGTCAGCTCCTGATGCTCGATCTCCAGCTCCGGGTCTGCCGGGTTCCGGGAAAACCCCTTGGCGGACTCCCCGCGCTGCCACTTCTCGACCGCGCGGAGGTCGGCCCGCAGTTTGTCGAGACGGCGGAGCGTGCGGCCGGGGTCCTTCTTGAACTGCTGGTAGTTCGCGGCGGCCTGCGCCCGGCCGGTCCAGTGGGCGGCGCGGTCGCTCTCGCCGATGCTCTTACGCATCGCGTCGTCCATCCGCGCGTGATCGCGGCGGGCGCGGCCCTCGGAGTGGTGGCCGACGAGGATCGGCTGACCGAAGGCGAACCGCTCGGATATGTCGTGGCTCTTCTTCCACGCGGCTTCGGAGGACTGGGCGGCGCTGGCGGCGTACCCGCCGAACCGATCCGCGCGGCCTTCGGCCTTCTCCTCCCGCTCCTCCTCGGCCTCGCTGAAGCTGCGGCGGTCGGCGTTGTCGACGGTCAGCGTGACCTCGAACCCCTTCTCCCGGAGTCGCTGCGCGAGGAGTTCGAGCGAGGGGGTGTAGGTGGCGTGGTCGCGGCTGTGCGGGAGGTACCAGCAGTCAAGGTTCCTGCTCCAGCGGAAGGGCTGGCGCTGGGTGCGACCGTACTCACGGAGTCGCAGGATCTCGGCCGATCCGTCGCCCCGGCTGGTCCCCTCGATCAGGGTTCCTTCTCGGCGGGTGTGGGTGATCTCGATAGTCACTGAACTGGTCTTTTCTGGTGAGAGTTTGTGGTCCGGCCGCAGGGCGGACCGTGCGTTGGCAGCGGCGCTGCACCACCGGCGCGGGCCGTGAGGGACGATCGGCTCGCGGGTCGTCGCGCCTGCGCGGCGACAGGGGCAGTCGCGCCCCCGCGGGGCGCGTCCGCTGCGGTCCGGTGCCCGTCGTCGGTCGGCGGAGCCGCCTGCGGCGGAGTCGGCCGGCGGCGGTGAACGCACCGGACCTGTCCTGCCGCCCCGAAGGGGTGTCCGCTTGGGTGCTGGGGGCCTGCCGATCCGGAGGGTTGCCCTCCCCCGGACCGGCGGGCCTCGGTGTCAGCTGCGGTGGAGCGTGTGGCGGGCGGCCGGGTCGGCGTCGGCCAGTCCGGTCCGCTCGCGCCACGCCTGACGGACGGCGGCGCGGAGCGCGTCCCCGTCGTCGTAGGCGAACCGGCCCCGGCGCAGGCTGCGGACGATGTCGCGGAACGTGTCCTGGTGCATCGTGGTGAGCGTGTCGTCCAGCGGGGTCAGCTCGTGCGGGAACATCGCCTGGACGGAGTCGCCCGGCTGCGGGGCACCGTGGGTGAAGTACCAGACCACGGACATGGTGGCCTCATCCGCGAACTCCGGCCCGCCGAACGGGCCGACGACGACGGCCGGGCGGGTGTCGAGCTGGTGGCCCCGGTGCCAGGGTCCGGCGATCACGAGCGTCGCGGTGGGGAAGTCCTGGACGGTGGGCTTCTGGACGGTGGTGAGCATGTCGTGTCCTGTCTGGTGAGAGGTTCCGCCGGGGCCGGTCGGCCCCGGCGGGGGTGTCGGTCGGGGGGTTGCCCTCCCCCTTCCGACACCATTAATTAAACCATGTTCTTGGGTCTAGGTCAACCGGTCACGGCAAGTTCGCGGGGGTGCTCGGCGGCGGCCCTGACGGCGCGGGCGATGGCGCGGCCGGTCTCGATGGCTCGTACGGCGGACTCGTGAACCGGGGGCTTCTTGTCGTGGGTGATGATGCCCGCGAGCGGCGGCATGACGGCGGGGCCCGGAGTGATTCCGAGGATGAGCGCGGCAACGTGCGCGGCTGAGGCGACCTCGGCGGCGTGCTGGCCGGGAAGGGGCGCGTCCGCCTCGGTGATGCGTCGCCACGCGTGGCCGTACAGGAGGATGCGGACGGCGTTGTCGGCGGCTTCCTGGGCGAAGTCGAATCCCCCGGCCTGCTCGGGGTCCTCGTGGTACTGGTCGCGGTACTGGTTCACCAGGACATCGCGGATGGCCTCGGCGGCGAGCGGGGCGGCGGCGGGCGGCTCGTAGGCGTCGCCGTCGGTCTGGCTGATGTCGAAAACCGGCCCGGCCTTGAAGCCGGACGCCTTGCGCGCCCCACCCCCGGCAGCCTCGTCGGTGGCCTCTCGCTGCCCGCCGTCGGCGGCTGCGGCCGTAGCCTCCTGGCCCCCCTCGGGCCGCCACTTGATCGGCGTCCAGATGCGGAGAGAGGTGGAGCCCTTGGCCGGGAAGCGTCCGACCTTTCGCCAGTCACCGGAGCTGAGTATGTGGGTGGCGTTGGGGTGCTGGGCGGCGACGGCGATGCAGTTGGTGGGGCTCCGGTCGTCGCGGTCCGTGTGGGTGAGGTTCGCGGCCGTGCGCATGACGGCGGCCCAGAAGTCTTCGCTGGCGACCATCGCGCCGTACGCACGATCCATGACGGCTTCGAGTTCACCGCGCATCTTGGCGGAGTAGGCCCGGCGCTCTTCGTCGGTCATCTTCGGCTTACGGGACATGTCGCGGTCCTCCTGGTGAGAGATAGGTATCCGGGGCCGGCTGACCCTCGGAGGTGTCGGTCGGGGGGTTGCCCTCCCCCTTCCGACACCACTAATTAAACCATGTTCTTGGGTGATCGGCAACCCCCTAAATCCAGTACAACCCCGCCTCGTTGCTCACGGCGCGGTATGCGGCTATGACCTCGTCCTCTATTCGCGTCCAGCGTTCGAGGATATCGGGGGCGGTCTTCTTGTCGCTGGCCGCGCGCGTGACCCTGCGCCATTCGATGGCGATTTTGAGCGTGCGGAGTTGGGAGCGGGTGAGTTCCCATCGGCCGGAATCCGGGAGTTCATTGCCGTAGGCCATCGCAACGGCGTTGTTGATGTGCTCCGTACCGGACCACACATTGTGTACGGATTGGAGCGCAAGGGCGCGCTTGAGGGTGCACCGGAGGTGCGGGGCCTGCACAATCCATTGCGGTTCGATCGTGAATACGTCGGCGCTCATCCTGGGCCTTTCTGGGCAGGGCGGCGCGCTGGGCAGCGCGCCGCCGCAACGCACGGGGAATTAGAGGGTGTATCCGTCGACGTATTCGCCGCGCTCCCCCTCGGGGGTCTGGACGTGGGGAAGGAATCGGCTCACCGCGAATACGACGGCGTCGGCGATAATCCGGGGCGCGTCATTGAGTACGAGACTCACGGTGTCGCCGTCGAGTCCGATACGGACTTCGCCCGGCTCAAGATCCATGTAGACAAAGGCGGTTGTGCCGTCGATTCGGGTTCGCGCTCCGGGGAGCCGGGCGGAGAGATCACGTGCGGCCTCCTCAACGTCCCGGCGCATCTCGGCCTGTGCGCGGTTGTGTTCCTTCACGCGCTCGTGAACGTCACGGTGCACAGGGATGAGATCGGCGGCGATCCGGGCCGCGATGTCCGCCGGGTCCTCGCTCATGGCGACTCGGACCGTGTCGCGCTCACCCCTGCGGAACGGGTAGTCGGTAGCGGGGAACGCGCCCCGGATGTGCAGGTGTCCGGGGTCATCGAACCGCTCGGAGAGGTGGAGCTGTCGGCCGTCCAGGTGCGTGAACGTGGCGGCGTGGTCCAGCTCCTGGACGCCGTGGCGCGCGGGCTGCGGTCGCCAGTTCCCGCCGAGTTCGAGGGCGATCGGGTGGGACAGCTCCGCGACGGTGAGAGGCGTGTTCATCATCAGTCTCCTGGTGAGAGAGATTGTCGGCGGCCGGTCGGCCTGCCGTTCGCCGGCCGGGGGTTGCCCTCCCCTTCCGACATCACTAATTAAACCATGTTCTAGGGGTTGGGTCAACCCGGATATGGGCTCTGACCTGGCCTTTTTTCCCACCGTCGGCCCGCACTCGCTCGGCCGGGCCCGGCCACAACGGGCCTGGGCGGGGTTCCCTCCTCGGTCGGACAGCTCCGCCGTACC
>NZ_JBEOXT010000004.1:0-252643 GCF_040296685.1 Streptomyces sp. NPDC002054 | reverse complement strand
GCCAGGCGAGGACGCCGGCGCGGGGCCATTCCCCCACCCCGCCCCTTCCCGAAACCGGGGCTCCGCCCCGGACCCCGCCTGGGTGCCCGGGCTTCGCCCGGCACCCCCGCTCCGCGCGGGCCGATGCCAGGGCCCGGCCCCGCGCCCGGGGCTGTGCCCCGACGCCAGCCGCCCCCGGCGGGCCGGGGGCGGGAAAGGGTCAGTGGGGGGTTTTGTGTTGGGCTGCGCGGGCTGTGAATTCTGCGTCGCGGAGGACTCGTTGGGCATTGCCCCAGGTCAGGAGGGCTACGTCCGATTCCGGCCAGCCGCGGTCCAGGAGTTCCGCGATCAGGCGCGGGTACCCCGAGGGGTCGGTCAGGCCGGTCGGGCGGGGGGTGCCGCCCTCCGTGCCGAAGGAGGCGCCGAGGCCCACGCACTGGGGGCCGGCGACCGCCCGTACGTGGTCCAGGTGGTCCGCCACCGCATGCAGCGAGTCCCCGGTACGGTCCGCGCAGAAGGTGACCATGCAGAGGCCGCCCGCCGCGCGCAGGGCGGTGAGGACCTCGTCCGGCAGGTTCTCCGGGTGGCGGGTCAGGGCCGCCGCAGCGGTGTGCGAGACGACCACCGGGGTCTTGGACGCGCTCGCGATCTGGCAGGCCACGGCCGGCGCACAGCCGGTCAGGTCCAGCAGCATCGCCAGCCGGTTCATCTCCTGTACGACCTCGTGGCCGAAGGCCGTCAGCCCCTGCTCGGCCCACGGCGCGCCGGCCGGCGCGAGGCTGCGGACGCCCAGCTGGTGGAAGGCCCGCAAGGTGCCCAGGGAGTCGGTGACGTTGGCGCCCGGCGCGGGCCCGAGGAAGGACGCGATCCGGCCCCGGTTCCGCGCGTCGGCCAGGTCGCCGGCGTTCAGCGCGAGGCTGAGGCTGTCCGGGTAGCGGTGGATCAGCGCGTGGGCGATGTCGATCTGCTCCAGCGTGTCCGACACCGTGCCTTCGCCGGGGGTGAGCAGCGACCAGAACTGGGCGCCCACTCCCCCGCCGCGCAGGCGCGGGATGTCGGTGTCCACGCCGATGTCACGGGTTTCGATGTCGTGGTACGGGCACTGGCGCAGCGTCCAGAGGAAGGTGTTGTGGCCGTCCGCCACGGGGTGTACGGCCAGCAGCGCGGTGGCCCGGTCGAGGGAGGACGGGCCGAGGGTGCCCGGGACGTCCTCGGCTCCGAGGGCGACGGGCCCGTCGTCGAAGGGGCCCGTCTGGGGTTCATCCTGCAGGTCGGCCATGGGATCGCTCCGGTCTAGGCGGCAGCTGGGACAGCAGGGACAGCAGGGATTCGTTGCCACCGTGACATGGGGGGCGGGTGGCTTCTCGGCGGGTGTGGCGTTCGGGTGACTTACTTACCCCCTGACGCCCCTGTCCTCATCCCAGTCCCGTCCCTGTCCCGCTCCCTGTCCCCGTCCCGTCTCGTCCTGTGCCGACCCGCCGCCGCCCGCAGGCTCAGCCCGCCGCCGGGATGACCGCGTTCGACGGGCCCCGGGTCGCCGACAGCTCGCGCGCCACCGCTTCCGCGTCCCGGACCGCCCGTACCGCGTTCGACCAGGTCAGCTTCGACAGGTCGGCCCGTGACCAGCCGCGGCCGAGGAGCTCCGCGACCAGGTTGGGGTAGCCGGCGACGTCGTCCAGGCCGGAGGGGGTGAAGGCGGTGCCGTCGTAGTCCCCGCCGATGCCGATGTGGTCGATGCCGGCCGTCTCGCGCATGTGGTCGAGGTGGTCGGCGACGGTGGCGGCGGTGGCCACCGGGCGCGGGCGGGACTCTTCGAAGGCCCGGTGCAGGGCCATCGCCTCGGGGGTGGTGTCGAGGTGGTGGAGGCCGTGTGCCCGCAGGTTCTCGTCGGCGGCCAGGGTCCAGTCCACGGCGGCCGGCAGGATGAACTTCGGCACGAAGGTGGCCATGGCCACGCCGCCGTTGGCGGGCAGCCGCTCCAGTACGTCGTCCGGGATGTTGCGCGGGTGGTCGCAGACCGCCCGGGCCGAGGAGTGCGAGAAGATCACCGGCGCGGCCGAGGTGTCGAGTGCGTCCCGCATGGTGGTGGCCGCCACGTGCGAGAGGTCCACCAGCATGCCGATGCGGTTCATCTCGCGGACGACCTCGCGGCCGAAGTCGGTGAGACCGCCGTGCCGCGGGGCGTCGGTCGCGGAGTCCGCCCAGTCCACGTTGTCGTTGTGGGTGAGCGTCAGATAGCGGACGCCCAGCTGGTGCAGGGCGCGCAGGGTCGCGAGCGAGTTGTTGATCGAGTGGCCGCCCTCTGCGCCCATCAGCGAGGCGATCCGGCCGGACGCCCGGGCCGCCTCCATGTCGTCGGCCGTCAGCGCCCGCACCAGGTCGGCCGGGTAACGGTCGATCAGCTGGGCGACCGCGTCGATCTGCTCCAGGGTGGCGCTGACCGCCTCGTCGCCGGCCAGTTCCGCCGTCACGTACACCGACCAGAACTGGGCGCCGACCCCGCCGGCCCGCAGCCGGGGGATGTCGGTGTGCAGGAACGCCGACTGGTCGGCGCCGATGTCCCGCCGGTCGAGGTCGTAGCGGACCTGCATGCGCAACGCCCAGGGCAGGTCGTTGTGGCCGTCGACCACCGGGTGTTCGGCGAGCAGCGCCCTGGCCTCGGCGAGGCGGTCGGTCATCCCGCCGCCACCTTGGTGCGGAGCCGCTTGCCCTTCTCGGTGGCCTGGTCGTTGAGCTCCTGCTGGAACTCGCGCATCCGGGCCATCAGCTCCGGGTCCTGGGTGGCCAGGATCCGGGCGGCCAGCAGGCCGGCGTTGCGGGCGCCGCCGACCGAGACGGTGGCGACGGGAACTCCGGCGGGCATCTGGACGATCGACAGCAGGGAGTCCATGCCGTCGAGGTACTTCAGCGGGACCGGTACGCCGATCACCGGCAGCGGGGTGACCGAGGCGAGCATGCCGGGCAGGTGGGCAGCTCCGCCCGCGCCGGCGATGATCGCCTTCAGGCCGCGCTCGGCGGCCTGCTCGCCGTACGCGATCATCTCGCGCGGCATCCGGTGGGCGGAGACGACATCGACCTCGTACGGGATCTCGAACTCGTCCAGGGCCTGGGCGGCGGCCTCCATGACCGGCCAGTCCGAGTCCGAGCCCATGACGATGCCGATGATCGGAGAGTTCATCGGAGAGTTCGCGGTGCTCATTCGGTGATCGTTCCTCGCAGGTAGCCGGCAGCGTGACGTGCGCGCTCCAGCACATCGTCCAGATCGTCGCCGTAGGTGTTGACGTGGCCGACCTTGCGACCGTGTTTCACGTCCTTGCCGTACATGTGGATCTTCAGCTGCGGGTCGTGGGCCATGCAGTGGAGGTAGGCCGCGTACATGTCGGGGTAGTCCCCGCCCAGCACGTTCGCCATGACCGTCCAGCGGGCGCGCGGGCGCGGGTCGCCCAGCGGAAGGTCCAGGACCGCCCGTACGTGGTTGGCGAACTGCGAGGTGATCGCGCCGTCCTGGGTCCAGTGGCCCGAATTGTGCGGGCGCATGGCGAGCTCGTTGACCAGGATGCGGCCGTCGGTGGTCTCGAACAGCTCCACGGCCAGGTGGCCGGTCACGTCGAGTTCGCGGGCGATCCGCAGGGCGAGCGCCTGGGCCTCGCCGGCCAGCTCCTCGGAGAGGTTCGGGGCGGGGGCGATCACCGTGTCGCAGACCCCGTCCACCTGGATGGACTCGACGACGGGATAGGCCACGGCCTGGCCGTGCGGGGAGCGGACGATGTTCGCCGCGAGCTCGCGGACGTACTCGACCTTCTCCTCCGCCAGGACCGGGACGCCCGCCTTGAAGGGGGCCTCCGCGTCCTCGGGGGAGCGCGTGAACCACACGCCCTTGCCGTCGTAGCCGCCGCGCACGGTCTTGAGGATGACGGGGAAACCGCCGACCTCTTCCGCGAAGGCGGCCACGTCCGCCGGATCGGAGACGATCCGGTGGCGGGGGCTGGGCACGCCGATCCCGTCGAGGCGGGCGCGCATCACCCCCTTGTCCTGGGCGTGCACCAATGCGGCGGGCCCCGGGCGGACGGGGATTCCGTCCGCTTCCAGGGCCCGCAGGTGCTCCGTGGGGACATGCTCGTGGTCGAAGGTGATCACGTCGCAGCCGCGCGCAAAGGCGCGCAGGGTGTCCAGGTCGCGATAGTCGCCGATGACGACGTCGCTCACCACCTGGGCCGCCGAGTCCTGCGGGCTGTCACTGAGGATCTTGAATCTGATGCCGAGGGGGATACCCGCCTCGTGGGTCATGCGGGCGAGCTGACCGCCGCCGACCATGCCGACTACCGGGAACGTCACTCCTCCAGGGTATCCGCCGGTATTCCGCCATCCGGACGGGGGCCGAGGCCGGAAGGCTTCCGGTCGCGGGCCCCGCGACGAACTCGTCACATCTGTTCCGAAAGGCGCAGACGTACCAACAGGACGACACTTAACATGGCTGGGTTGACCAGGAGTGACCTCCGGCAGGCCACCCAACAGACCACCGACAGGGGCGATTGATCGTATGAGCGCGGCGAAAGAAGCGGTTCTCGGACGGGCGCGCGGTCTCGCCCGGGAGATCGCGAAGTTCGGCGCGGTCGGCGGTCTGGGCGTCCTCGTCAACCTGGGCGTCTTCAACCTGCTCCGGCACACCACGGACCTCGCGGTGGTGCGGGCGAGCGTCATAGCCATCGCCGTCGCCATCCTCTGCAACTACGTCGGGTTCCGGTACTTCACCTACCGTGACCGCGACCGCAGCCGCCGCAAGCGCGAGCTGACCCTGTTCGTGCTGTTCAGCCTGATCGGCATGGTCATCGAGAGCGGTGTCCTGTACGCGGCGACCTACGGCTTCGGCTGGGACAGCCCGCTGCAGAGCAACATCTTCAAGTTCGTCGGCATCGGCGTCGCGACCGTCTTCCGCTTCTGGTCCTACCGGACCTGGGTGTTCCGCGCCCTGCCCGCCCCGGTGTCCACCCCGGTGGTCGGCCAGCGCGAGGGCCAGAGCACCGAGCGCGACACCCGGGTCCCCGTCGGCAGCTAGCCGACAGAGCTAGCGGACGGTCTTTTCCGGTTCTGCCCGGTCCGGCGCGGTCCGGCTCAGGAACAGTGCGAACACCGGCGGATGCGCCTGCAGCAGCTCCAGCCGCCCGCCGTCCGCCTCCGCCAGGTCACGGGCGACCGCCAGCCCGATTCCGGTGGAATTGCGCCCGCTGATGGCCCGCTCGAAGATCCGGTTGCCCAGGTCGGCGGGGACTCCCGGTCCCTCGTCGGTGACCTCGATGACCGCCTGGTTGCCGGTCACCCGGGTCCGCAGGGCGACCGTGCCGCCACCGTGCATCAGGGAGTTCTCCACCAGCGCGGCCAGCACCTGCGCCACCGCCCCGGGGGTGCCCACCGCCCGCATGCCCGGCTTCCCCGAGCTGACCAGGGCCCGCCCGGCACTGCGGTAGGCCGGCCGCCACTCCTCCAGCTGCTGCTTGACGACCTCGTCCAGGTCGAAGGCGACGGCGGAGCCGGTCCGCGGGTCCCGGGAGTTCGTCAGCAGCCGCTCCACCACATCGGTGAGCCGCTCCACCTGGGCGAGGGCGATGGACGCCTCCTCCCGTACGGTCTCCAGGTCCTCGGTGACCGTGATCTCCTCCAGCCGCATGGACAGCGCGGTCAGCGGGGTGCGGAGCTGGTGCGAGGCATCCGCGGCGAGCCGGCGTTCCGCGGTCAGCATCCGCCCGATCCGCTCGTTGCTGGCGTCCAGGACATCGGCGACCCGGTCCAGCTCGGGCACCCCGTACCGCCGGTGCCGGGGGCGCGGGTCGCCGGAGCCGAGCCGCTCGGCCGTCTCCGCGAGGTCGGTCAGCGGGGACGCCAGCCGGTTGGCCTGGCGTACGGCGAGCAGTACGGCCGCCACGACGGCCAGCAGCGCGACCGCGCCGACCACCGCCAGGGTCCGGCCGACCTCGCGGGTCACGGTGGAGCGGGGCACCTCGACGGTCACCGTCTCGCCCTGGTTGCCGGGGGCGCTGCCCCTGATCACCCCGCCGTCGATCGGCGCTCCGAGCACCACGTCGGGCTGCCCGGGGACCTGGATGCGGGCGTAGCGCCCGGGATCCAGGCGGTCGGCGAGCGCGTCCGCATCGATCGGCTCGCGCTCCTGGACCTGGGACTCGACGATGCCGACCAGGCGGAGGGCCTCGGATTCCACGCTCTCCTGGGCACTGTTGGTGATCGTCCGGGTTTCCACGATCACCAGGGAGACCCCGAACACGGCGATCACGACGAGCACCACGGCAAGCGTGGAGTTGATCAGGCGGCGGCGCACAGGGGGTGCCTAGCTCTTTTCGAAGCGGAAACCGACCCCGCGCACGGTGGCGATGTACCGCGGGTTGGCGGCGTCGTCGCCCAGCTTCTTGCGGAGCCAGGAGATGTGCATGTCGAGGGTCTTGGTGGAGGACCACCAGGTGGTGTCCCAGACCTCGCGCATCAGCTGGTCGCGGGTGACCACCCGGCCGGCGTCCCGGACCAGGACGCGCAGCAGGTCGAATTCCTTGGCGGTGAGCTGGAGCTCCTCCTCCCCCATCCAGGCGCGGTGCGACTCGACGTCGATCCGCACGCCGTGGGTGGCGGGGGGCTGGGCGGGCTCGGCGGCGCCGCGCCGGAGCAGGGCCCGGACGCGGGCCAGCAGCTCGGCGAGCCGGAAGGGCTTGGTGACGTAGTCGTCGGCGCCGGCGTCCAGCCCGACGACCGTGTCGACCTCGTCGGCGCGGGCCGTGAGGACCAGGATCGGGAAGCCGTGCCCCTCGGCGCGCAGTCGCCGGGCCACCTCCAGGCCGTCCATGCCGGGCAGACCGAGGTCGAGCACGACCAGGTCGACGCCGCCCTGCAGTCCCGCGTCCAGCGCGGTGGGTCCGTCCTCGCGGACCTCGACCTCGTACCCCTCCCGGCGCAGGGCGCGGGCCAGGGGTTCCGAGATGGATGCGTCGTCCTCGGCGAGCAGTACACGCGTCATGTGGGTGATGGTAATGCGCGGCAGCCTCGAGCTGGGGCGGGCCGAACGGCACCCGTGGATCCGGTGTTATGAACTACTAACCGCCTTCGAATATGGTCAAACGGTTCCGCGGAATCCTGTGATCCATATCTCAAGTCCTTCCATATCCGACACTGTCGTGTCGTATGGTGTCGAGACACCTGATGAGCTATCTCGGGGATCTTTGTGCCGAAAAATGGCCGAAGGCCCCCTCCCCGGGCGCCGATTCGCTCACGAAGCGCGGCGTCCCGAGCAAGCAAGGATCGACCATGGCTTCCAGCCTGACGAAGGACTCGGCCAGTACCGGCGAGAAGACCTTCCTCGGCCACCCCAGCGGCCTCGCCTTCCTCTTCATGACCGAGATGTGGGAGCGCTACAGCTTCTACGGCATGCGCGCCCTGCTCGTGCTCTACCTGGCCACCAACGTGGCCGACGGTGGACTCGGCATGAACGACGCGACCGCAGTCGCGATCTACTCCGTCTACAACGCGATGGTCTACCTGCTCGCCCTCCCGGGCGGCTGGCTCGGCGACCGCGTGTGGGGTGCCCGCAAGGCCGTGGCCGTCGCGGGTGTCGTCATCATGACGGGCCACTTCCTGCTGGCGGTGCCCTCGTCCATCTCGTTCTTCATCGGTCTGGCGCTGATCGCGGCCGGTTCCGGTGTGCTGAAGGCCAACATCTCCACGATGGTCGGCCAGCTGTACCGGGACAAGAACGACCCGCGCCGTGACGGCGGCTTCACGATCTTCTACATGGGCATCAACCTCGGTGCCTTCTTCGCCCCGCTGACCATCGGCTGGGTCGGCCAGGAGGTCAACTGGCACCTCGGCTTCGCCATGGCCGGTATCGGCATGGCGCTGGGCCTGATCTTCTACTTCTTCGGCTTCCGCCACCTGAACCCGGTCTCCAACACGGTTCCGGACCCGCTGAGCGCCGAGCAGAAGTCCGCGGTCATCAAGAAGGGTCTGATCTGGCTCGGTGTCGCCGCCGCCGCGTACACGATCATCGGCCTGGCCGGCATCTTCACGATCAACTACGCCCTGTGGCCGCTGACCGTCCTCGGCCTGGTGCTCCCGGCCTGGGTGCTGCTGCGGATCAAGCGCGACAGTGACCTGAGCACCGTCGAGCGGTCCCGGATGTCGGCGTACGTGTGGTTCTTCGTCGCCGCCGCGATCTTCTGGGCGATCTACGACCAGACCGGCTCGACCCTGGCCCTGTTCGCCAAGGACAGCACCGAGAGCACGCTGTTCGGGTTCAGCTTCCCGGAGAGCTGGTTCCAGTCGCTCAACCCGCTGTTCGTGATGGCGCTGGCGCCGCTCTTCGCCTGGGCCTGGGTGGCCATGGCGCGCCGCCAGAAGGAGCCGAGCACCCTGGCGAAGTTCTCCTTCGCGCTGGTGATGATCGGCATGTCCTTCGGCGTCATGATGATGGCCCAGGGTGTGGCCGCGGACGGCAAGGTCAGCCCGATGTGGCTGGTCTCGGTCTACTTCATCCAGACCGTCGGCGAGCTGTGCCTGTCCCCGGTCGGCCTGTCGCTGACCACCAAGCTGGCCCCGCAGAAGTACGCCTCGCAGATGATGGGCGTGTTCTTCCTGGCGGTCACCGCCGGTGACTCGACCATTGCACTGCTCCAGCTGATCGGCGTGCCGACCGACACCCAGGGCTGGTTCGCCAGCCAGGGCGCGCTCGCCGCGCTCGCGGGCATCGCGATCTACATGTACCGCAAGAAGGTCCAGCCGCTCATGGGTGGCGTGCACTGATGCGCTGACGCGCTGATGTGGGGAAGGGCCCGGCACACCTGTGGGTGTGCCGGGCCCTTCCGTATGCGCGGAGCGTCAGCGGGTGCCGCGCAGGCGGCGCCACGGGGTGAAGGTGAAGACCGCGCCGCCGAGCAGGATGACGGTGCCGGCGACCAGGGCGAGCGCCTTGATACCGCCCTCGTCCTCGGCGCCGGTGTCGGCGAGGCCACCACCGGTGGTGGTGTTGCCGGTGGTGGTGCTGCCGGTGGTGGAGGGGCTGCCGGAGCCGCCCTGCTGGGCGGTGGCGTCCAGTTCCAGGGAGACGCCGGTGCTGAGCGCCTTGCAGGGGACGGTGAGCGGCTGGCTGCCCGCGACCATGGTGACGTCGATCGACATGTCGGCCGGGCTCAGCGTGACCTTGCCGGTCTTGCCGGGCTTGTAGGTGCCGGTCATATCGCTCAGGCTGACCCCGCCCTGGGCGGGGATGGGCTCGGCGTTGGCGGGTCCGGTGACCTTGACGGTGCCGCTGTCGGCGCCGCCGAGCTTGATGTTCATCGAGGGCTTCAGGGCGCCCTTGGGCAGCGCCACCGGGGCCTTCATGGCGTCCTTGGCCGTTTTGACCGTGAGGTCGAAGCTGCCGCCGTTCTTCTTGGCGTTGACCGTGACCGGGGTGGTGATGCCGCCCGGGACGGTCTCGCCGCAGTCGAACTTCACGTCGACCGGCTTGCCCGGGAAGTCGGTCTGACCCCCGCCGCCACCGGTGCCGCCGTTGGTCGTGCCGCCATTGGTGGTGCCGCCGCTCGTGGTGCCGCCGTTGGTCGTACCTCCGTTGGTGGTCCCGCCGTTCGTCGTACCGCCATTGCCCGAGCCGCCGCCGACCTTGATGGTGGCTCCGGCCTTCACGGTCTCCTTGGGCGCGCACTTGGTCTCGGTCTTCATGATCTGGTGGACCGTGATCACGTACTTGTCGGGCGTGAGCGTGATGTCGCCGGCCTTCTCGATCTTGAGCTTGCCGGTCATGGTGGACAGCTTCATCTCGCCGCCCTTGGGGATGGGCGGGTTCTCCCGCGGCCCCTGCATCTTGACCACGCCGGACTGCGCGCCGCCCACCTTGAGGTCGCCGCTGGGCTCGACCATGTTCTTTTCCAGGTCGATCACGTTCGGGTTCTTTGACGCCGCCTTGACGGTCTTCCAGGTGACGTCGACGGTGTCCCCGACCTTGGCCGTCGCCGGAGCCGTGATCTCCACGGTCGTCTCGCCCTGGATCGCCGGCAGCCCGGAGATCGCCGGCGGAATGCACTCCGTCTTGAATGTCACCGAGGCGGCCTGGGCGGGACTCGCCGCCAGCAGGATCCCCGCCCCGCCGAGCATCAACGCGACCCCGGCCGCGCTCATCCTCCGTTGGGTTCTCACGGATGTCCCTTCGTTGTCGGATGGTCTTCTGACGGTGCGGATGGTGGTGCTGGTGCTGTTCCCGGTGCGCTGTCCGGGGTGAACCACGGCAGTACGGCCGTGGTGGTCTGCGGGGGCTCGGCCGGCTCCGGCCTGCGGATGGCCGGGATGCGCGGCAGCCGGGCGGTGACCGCCGCGGCTGCGGCAGCCGCCTCGGGCAGCCGGGCGGCGACCCCGCGGTGCCGGCCGCCGCCGGCGGCCCCGGCGTCCGTACGGGGGCGGATCCGGTCCACCACCGCCATGCCGGTCCGGAAGACGGCGGCCGGGATCACCACGCACAGCAGGCCCCAGAAGAGGAGCACGCCGTACGGTCGGCCGACGCCCCAGGGCTGCGCGGCCAGCACCTTGTCGCCGTACTTGAGGGAGACCGTGTAGTCGCCGTGCGCGCCCGCCGAGAGGGCCACCGGCAGCTCGATCCGAGCCTTCTGGCCGGCCGCGATGGTGCCCTTCCACTGCTGTTCCTCCCACAGCGGGGCGAACACGCCGTGGGCGGTGCCGATCTGGAAGACCGGGTCCTTGACCGGGGCGGAGCCGAGGTTGCCGACGGTCACGGTGAACTTCCGGCTGGGCGGGGCCCCGAACCAGGTCAGCACCCCGTCGTCGCCCTTGAGCTGGACACCGGTGAGCACCGCGAGACGGGCCTGGCCGGACTCCGTGGGCAGCTCGGCGACCGGGTGGTCGGTGATCTTGAGCGGCAGGGCAAGGGTGGACTGGTCCCCGTTGACGGAGGTCACGTTGACCACGCAGGGGCAGGGCTTGGGCGGCGCCACGACGGCCAGGGCCTTGCGGAAGCCGCCGTCGGCGCCGACCGAGGCGGCCTGGCCGGCGTCGTTGGCGCAGCTGTTGGTTCCGCCGATCATGTTCTGCCCGCAGAGCAGCAGCATGACCACGGTTCCGGCCGGCCAGCCGCGCCCGGTCACGGTCACCTCGGTGCCTTTGGCCGCCTCCTTGAGGGACAGGTCCGCGGTCGGTTTGCCCTCGGCGGCGGGTGCGGCCCAGGCCGGGCCGGCCGCGAGCACGCCGCCGATCAGCAGCCCGGCCACCCAGGCGGCGCCGGCCCGCCGCAGTCGGCTCGGCCGCGGGGCGCGTGGATGGAGCAGCCGGTGGAGCAGGGCCGCGAGGAGCGGGGCGGGGCGGGGCCGGATCGCGGCGGTCAACTGGAGGCTCCCGTCAGCTCGGGTTCCCGTACGGATGGTCCGGCTGCCTCCGACGCGGCGGCCGGCGGGGTGCGGCGGGTGCGGAGCATGAGGCGGGCGGTGAATGCGGTGGCGCCGAGCACCAGCAGGCCGACGCCCGTCCAGGCGGCCACCGGCCATGGCACGAAGCGCGCCGAGGCCGACGCGGTGGCGCGGGCCCCGCCGGGCGCGGTGACGGTGAGCGTGAGGTCCGCCGCGTCCAGCACCGGCGCCCCGGGCCAGGGCTCGGTCAGCGTCACCCGCTGGCCGGGCAGCAGTTCCACCGGCAGCCGGTGCGCCGGCCGGCCCGGCAGCTCGCCGAACAACCCGTCCGCCTGCAGGGAGAGTTCCGGGGTCAGTGCCACGTTCCCGCGGTTGACAAGTGCGTAGCTCACCACGGCCGCCGCGCCCCGGCCGGCCACCGACACGTCCTCGACGGTGAGCGCGGCCAGGGCGGGACCGCTGACCCGCAGGTGGACCCGTACGCCCACCTCGTGCCCGCCCTCGGCGGCGACCAGGGCGACCGGGTGGTCGCCGGGCACCGCGTCGGCCGGGAGGGTGACGGTGAAGGGGACCACGGCCCGGTTGCGTGGCGGGATCCTGACCGTGGCGTGGGCGCCGAAGCTGACCCAGGGGCCTGCCGCGGCCGACTCCTTGGCCGGGCGTACGGCGAAGGCTCCGTCCGCCGTGTTGTAGGCGTCGGCACCGCGCAGGGTGACGGTGCGTTCCCGGTCGGTGGGGTTGGCGAGGGCCAGCCGGTCCTCCAGCACGGTGCCGGGGGTTCCTTCCAGGTAGAAGAACGGGCGGGCGCCGGGCGCGCCGCCCGGCCGGGCCGCGGGCTCGGCCGTCCAGCCAGGCTCGGCTGCGCGGGCGGCCGAGGTCCCCGACAGCAGCAGCACGGACAGCAGTACGAGGGCGAGGGTCAGGGCGAGGGTGGGGGTGAGGGGCGGCGCGGGGAACCGGGCCGCCCCGCTGCGGTGGCGCGCACGCACGGGGCCGGGAACCTTCAGGACCGGGCCGACCGGGCCCGCTGGCCGCGCCGGGTCAGCCAGAGCACCCCGGCGGCGCCGGAGAGCAGGACGGTGCCGCCGAGGGTGCCGAGGGCGAGGGCCGAGTCGGTGGGTCCGGTCTGGGGCAGTGTGCCGCTCGCGGTGCCGGCGGAGGCCGCGGGGTTCTCCTTGCCGCCGCCCGCCGCGGTCACCTCCAGTTCCAGCGAGGGCTTCGGGTCGTTGCCGGGCGTACAGGTGGTGACCGTGCCCATGGCCTTGATGGTGAGCACACCGGCGGTGAAGGTGACCTTGCCGCTCTTCTTGGGCGTGTAGGTGCCCGACAGGTCCGTGATCTTGATGGGGGTGTTGGCGGGCGCGGCCTCGGGGTTGGGCGGACCCGAGACCGGCACGGCGGCCTCCTCCGCGCCCTTGACCTGGATCAGCGCGCTGGGACTCATCGCGCCCTTGCCGAGCTCGATGGGGCTGGAGGAGACGCCCTTCTGGAAGGACATGGTCAGCTTGACGGCCTCGCCGTCCTTGACCGCCTTGATGTCGATCGGCGAGACCGCCGACTTGTCGCCGATGGGGGTCTTGCAGTCGTACTTGACGTCGACGACATCGGCGTGGGCGGCCGGGGCCGCCAGCAGCAGGGCCGGCCCGGCCAGCGCGGCGGCGAGCAGGAGCGTGGTGGAGCGCTTCCGGTGGGACACCTTCGTCTTCCCCTCGAACCACAAGTTACTGACGACACATCAGATTGGTGGCTCAAGGTACGCCCGGGGCCTTACGGAGGGAAGACAACGGACAGCCCCGGATTGACCGTCCGTCAGTGAACCTGCCGGCCGTGCTGCCAGACTGCCGACACCAGCGGAACACCGGGCCGGTAGGCCAGGTGGACATGGCTCGGGGCGTCCAGCAGCGCCAGATCCGCGCGGGCCCCCGGGGTGAGGACGCCGATGTCGGTACGGCGCAGCGCCCGGGCGCCGCCCGCGGTGGCGGACCACAGCGCCTCGTCCGGGGTCATGCCCATGTCCCGGACCGCGAGGGCGATACAGAAGGGCATCGAACTCGTGTAGGAGGAGCCGGGGTTGCAGTCGGTGGACAGCGCGACGGTGGCACCCGCGGCGAGCAGCCGGCGGGCATCCGGCCACTGGGCGCGGGTGGAGAACTCGGCGCCGGGCAGCAGGGTGGCCACGGTCTCGGAGTTGGCCAGGGCGTCGACGTCCGCGTCGGTGAGGTGGGTGCAGTGGTCGGCGGAGGCCGCGCCGAGCTCGACGGCGAGCTGCACGCCCGGGCCGTAAGAGAGCTGGTTGGCGTGGACGCGGGGGATCAGCCCGGCGGCGGCGCCGGCGGTGAGGATGGCGCGGGCCTGGTCCCCGTCGAAGGCGCCCTTCTCGCAGAACACGTCCACCCAGCGGGCGTACGGGGCGCAGGCGGTCAGCATCTCGCCGGTGACGAGGTCGACGTAGGCCGCCGGGTCCTCGGCGTAGTCGGGGGAGACGATGTGGGCGCCGAGGTAGGTGACCTCTTCGGTGTGGGCGGCGGCGATGCGCAGGGCGCGGGCCTCGTCCTCGACGGTGAGGCCGTAGCCGGACTTGGTCTCGAAGGTGGTGGTGCCCTGGCGGCGGGCCTCGTGGAGGTGGCGCACCAGGTTGGCTTCGAGTTCGGCGTCGGTGGCGGCGCGGGTGGCGGCGACGGTGGTGCGGATGCCGCCGGCGGAGTAGCTGCGGCCGGACATACGGGCGTTGAACTCGGCGGTGCGGTCGCCCGCGAAGACGAGGTGGGAGTGGGAGTCGACGAAGCCGGGGATGGCGGCGCGGCCATGGGCGTCGTACGTGGTGTCTGCCGCCGGGGCCTGGGCGGTGGGGCCGACCCACGCGACCCGGTCGCCCTCGATGACGACGGTCGCGTCCTCGATGAGGCCGAGGGGGGTGCCGTCGCCTAGGGCGGGGTCGTTGGTGACGAGGCTGCCGATGTTGGTGATGGCGGTGGTGGTCATGGTTCCTCGCGGTGGTCGGGGGGTGGTTGTCCCCCACCCCGCCCCTTCCCGAAACTGGGGGCAAGCCCCCAGACCCCCGTACGTGCGCTGCGCGCATTTCCAGCCTCGCCGGCGTTTGAGGCGCGGGGTCTGGGGCGGAGCCCCAGTTTCGGGAAGGGGCGGGGTGGGGGAAAGCTCGCCGCAGGCGGCGCGGTCAGCCGCGGAGCGCGGCGATGGAGTCGGTCAGGGCGGTGGCCACGTCCGGGACCAGCGTGTGGTGGCCGTCGCGGACCACGTGGCGGCCGGACACCACCGTGTGGCGAACGTCCGAAACCGTGGCGGCGAAGACGGCCGTCTCGGCGCCCAGCCGCGGCAGCGGCCCCGCCGTGCGGACGGTGTCCAGCGCGATCGTCGTGAAGTCGGCCAGCGCACCCGCCTCCAGGCGGCCCGCGTCCGGCCGCCCTAGGGCAGCGTGCCCGTCGGCGGTGGCCGCCGCGAGCAGGGCGTTCGCCGTCCAGTGGCCGCGAGTACGGCTGCGGAGCCGCTCGTTCAGTTCCATCGCGCGAGCCTCCTCCAGCAGGTCGATGACGGCATGGCTGTCGCTGCCCAGCGACAGCGGGCTGCCCGCGCGCTGGAGGCGGGTGGCCGGGCCAATGCCGTCGGCGAGGTCGCGTTCCGTGGTGGGGCACATGCAGGTGCCGGTGGTGGTGCCGCCGAGCAGGGCGATGTCCCCATCCGTCAGGTGGGTGTTGTGCACGCCGGTGGTGCGCGGGCCGAGCACCCCGTGGTCGGCGAGCAGCTGCGTCGGGGTGCGCCCGTGG
Organism: Streptomyces sp. NPDC002054; assembly: GCF_040296685.1. NCBI lineage: Bacteria > Bacillati > Actinomycetota > Actinomycetes > Kitasatosporales > Streptomycetaceae > Streptomyces > Streptomyces sp. NPDC002054. The sequence continues at coordinate 237,477 of NZ_JBEOXT010000004.1, read as the reverse complement.
GCAGCCTGGCAGGCCTCGTTCTCGGCAGTCTGCTCCGAGAGGTGGACATGCAGCGGGGCCTGCCGTTCCTCGGCCCAGCGGGCCACGGTGGCCAACTGGCCGGCCGGAACCGCCCGCACGGAGTGGACGGCCGCGCCGATCAGGGCGTGCTCGCGGGGCTTGAGGGCGGCGGCCCGCTCGGCCCAGGCCTCGGCGGTGCCGTCGGAGAAGCGCAGCTGGTGGGCGCTGGGGGCCTCGCCGAAGCCCGCCGACAGGTACGCGGTGTCGAGGAGGGTGATCCGGATGCCGGCCTCCGCCGCGGCCTCGATGAGGGCCTCGCCCATCGCGTTCGGGTCGGCGTACGGGGTGCCGCCGGGCGCGTGGTGGACGTAGTGGAACTCGCCGACGTTGGTGATGCCGGCCAGCGCCATCTCCGCGTACACGGCCCGGGCCAGCGCGAAGTAGGTGTCCGGGGTGAGGTTCTGGGCGACCCGGTACATCACCTCGCGCCAGGTCCAGAACGTGCCGGAGCCGACCTGGACGGTGCCGCGCAGGGCCCGGTGGAAGGCATGGCTGTGCGCATTGGCCAGGCCGGGGATGGTCAGGCCGCGTAGGACCTCCGCGCCGGGGGGCGGGGTCGCCACCCCCGTGCGGAGGGCGGCGATCCGCCCCTCCGCGTCGACCTCCAGGGCGACGCCCGGCTCGACGTGTGTGCCGAGCCAGGCGTGCTCCAGCCAAAAAGTCTTCACCTGCACGCGAGACCTTCCAGTACGTCGGCGAGGGCGAGGACTCCGGCGACGCAGTCGTCCTCGGCGGCGAACTCCGCCGGCGAGTGGGAGACGCCGGTGGGGTTCCGTACGAACAGCATCGCGGTCGGGATCGATCCGGAGAGGATTCCGGCGTCGTGTCCCGCGCCCGTCCCGAGCACCGGCACGGCCCCGCCGAGGATCCGGTTGAGCTCGTCCCGCAGGGCGTGCTCGAACTCGACCACCGGGGTGAAGGACTCCCGGACGATCCGCAGGTCGATCCCGTCCTGCTCGGCGCGCTCCCGGGCCGCCTTCTCGACGGCCGTGACGACCGTGTCGAGGGTGGCCTGGTCGGCGGCCCTGGAGTCGAGCCAGCCGCGCACCAGGGAGGGGATGGCGTTGACCCCGTTGGGCTCCACGGCCACCTTGCCGAAGGTGGCGACGGCCCCGGCGAGGGCCGCCTCCCGGCGGGCGGCCAGCACCGTCTCCGCGTACGTGAGCATCGGGTCGCGGCGGTCCACCAGGCGGGTGGTGCCGGCGTGGTTGGCCTCGCCGTGGAAGTCGAACCGCCAGCGGCCGTGCGGCCAGATCGCGGAGGCGATGCCGACCCGGTCGCCGGACAGGTCCAGCGCGCGGCCCTGTTCGACGTGGAGTTCGACGAACGCGCCGATCCGGGCGAGGCGTTCGGGGTCGGCGCCGATGGTGTCGGGGTCGTACCCGGCCTGCTCCATGGCCCGGGGCATGCTGATGCCGTCCGCGTCGCGCAGTTCGTACGCCTGCTCCTTGGTCAGCCGGCCGGCGGTGAGCCGGGAGCCGACGCAGGCGAGGCCGAACCGGGCGCCTTCCTCGTCACCGAAGTTGGTGATGGCCAGCGGCCTGGTGAACTCCGCACCCCTGGCGCGGAGTTCGTCCAGGGCCGCGAAGGAGGACACCACTCCGAGCGGTCCGTCGAAGGCGCCGCCGTCCGGGACCGAGTCCAGGTGCGAGCCGGTGACGACGGCGTCCCCGGCGAGGGGGTCGCCGAGCCAGGCCCACTGGTTGCCGTTCCGGTCGGTTTCGTAACTCAGCCCGCGCGCCTCGGCCTGCGCCCGGAACCAGGCCCGGCAGTCGGTGTCGGCCCCGGTCCAGGCGTAGCGGCGGTAGCCGCCGGACTCGGCGTTGCGGCCCAGCGGTGCGAGCTCGGCCCACATCTGGTGGAAGGTCACGCGAGGTCGCCCTCACGCATGGGGACGCGGACACCGCGCTCGTCCGCGACCGACTCGGCGATGTCGTAGCCGGCGTCGACGTGCCGGATGACGCCCATGCCGGGGTCGTTGGTGAGCACGCGGCGGATCTTCTCACCGGCCAGCGGGGTGCCGTCGGCGACCGTGACCTGGCCGGCGTGGATGGAGCGGCCCATGCCGACGCCGCCGCCGTGGTGGATGGAGACCCAGGAGGCGCCGGAGGCGACGTTGACCATGGCGTTGAGCAGCGGCCAGTCGGCGATGGCGTCGGAGCCGTCGAGCATGGCCTCGGTCTCGCGGTACGGGGAGGCCACCGAGCCGCAGTCGAGGTGGTCGCGGCCGATGACCAGCGGCGCGGCGAGGGTGCCGTCGGCCACCATCTCGTTGAAGCGCTCGCCGGCCTTGTCGCGCTCGCCGTAGCCGAGCCAGCAGATGCGGGCGGGCAGGCCCTGGAAGTGGACGCGCTCGCCGGCCATCTTGATCCAGCGGTGCAGGGACTCGTTCTCCGGGAAGAGTTCGAGCATCGCCTTGTCGGTCTTGTGGATGTCCGAGGCCTCGCCGGACAGGGCGGCCCAGCGGAAGGGGCCCTTGCCCTCGCAGAAGAGGGGGCGGATGTAGGCGGGGACGAAGCCGGGGAAGGCGAAGGCGCGGTCGTAGCCGGCCAGCTGGGCCTCGCCGCGGATGGAGTTGCCGTAGTCGAAGACCTCGGAGCCGGCGTCCATGAAGCCGACCATGGCCTCGACGTGCTTGGCCATGGACTCGCGGGCGCGGGTGGTGAAGCCGGCCGGGTCCTTGGCCGCGTACGAGGCCATGTCGTCGAAGTCGACGCCGACGGGGAGGTAGGAGAGCGGGTCGTGGGCGGAGGTCTGGTCCGTCACGATGTCGATCGGGGCGCCCTCGGCGAGCATCTGCGGGAGCAGTTCGGCGGCGTTGCCGAGCAGGCCGATGGAGAGCGGCTTGCGGGCGTCGCGGGCCTCGACGGCCAGCCGGAGCGCGTGGGCGAGGTTGTCGGCCTTCACGTCCAGGTAGCGGTGCTCGATGCGGCGCTCGATGGCGCGCGGGTCGACGTCGATGCAGATGGCGACGCCGTCGTTCATGGTCACGGCGAGCGGCTGGGCGCCGCCCATGCCGCCGAGGCCGGCGGTGAGGGTGATGGTGCCGGCCAAGGTGCCGTTGAACTTCTTGGCAGCGACGGCGGCAAAGGTCTCGTAGGTGCCCTGGAGGATGCCCTGGGTGCCGATGTAGATCCAGGAGCCGGCGGTCATCTGGCCGTACATGGTCAGGCCGAGGTGCTCCAGGCGGCGGAACTCCTCCCAGTTGGCCCAGTCGCCGACGAGGTTGGAGTTGGCGAGCAGGACGCGGGGGGCCCACTCGTGGGTCTGCATCACGCCGACCGGGCGGCCGGACTGGACGAGCATCGTCTCGTCCTGCTTGAGGGTCTGCAGGGTGCGGACCATGGCGTCGAAGGAGCGCCAGTCGCGGGCGGCCTTGCCGGTGCCGCCGTAGACGACGAGCTTGTCGGGGTGCTCGGCGACCTCGGGGTCGAGGTTGTTCTGGAGCATCCGCAGGGCGGCCTCCTGCTGCCATCCCAGGGTGCTGAGCTCGGTACCTCGCGCGGCACGTACGGGGCGGGGTCCTGACATGGCGGTGCCTCCTCCGATGTTGGTCAATCCATTCACATCCTGACTCCCTGAATAGATTCAGTCAACAGCTGCGGCCCGACCCGCCGGATGGTTGGCTGGCATCCATGGCTGCTGACCTGATTCCCGGCACGTCTCCCGGTCCCGCTGGCCGCCGCGATCTGGCCGTACGGGCTGCCGTGGCGCAAGGCCTGATCGGCGGCACGGAGGACACAAACGCCCCGGGCGGAAGCCGGCTCGTCTGCCTGCTGGACGTGGCCGGGATCCGCGCCTCGGCCGCCGCCCTGCAGACCGCCTTCGCCCGGGCCCTGCCGGCCGGCACCCCGGTGCTGCACGCCTTCGCCGTCAAGGCAGCGCCCCTGGTGCCCGTACTGGCCCTGCTGGCGGACGCCGGCCTGGGCTGCGAGGTGGCCAGCCCGGGCGAGCTGGCGCTGGCCCGGGCGGCGGGGGTCCCGGCGGAGCGGACCGTACTGGACTCCCCCGCCAAAACCCCGGCCGAGCTCCGCGAGGCCCTGGCTCTCGGGATCGCCGTCAACATCGACAACCGCCAGGAGCTGGAGCGCCTGGACGCGCTGGTCGGCTCTGGGCCTGGCGGCCCCCGCAGCCCGCTGGGGCTGCGCATCAACACCCAGACCGGCGCGGGCTCGATCGGCTCGACCTCCACCGCCACCGCCACCTCGAAGTTCGGGATCCCACTGCGGGACGAAGGGGCCCGCGCCTGGCTGGTGCGGGCCTGCCTCGACCGGCCGTGGCTGACCCGGCTGCACACCCATGCGGGCTCGCAGGGCGTACCGCCGGCGCGGATGGCGGAGGGCGTACGGGAACTGCACGCGCTGGCCGAGGAGATCAACGCGGCGGCCGGCCGACGGCAGATCGACACCCTCGACATCGGCGGCGGCCTGCCGGTGAACTTCGCCTCGGACGACGAGACCCCGACGTACGCGGAGTACGTGGCGGAGCTCCGGGCCGCCGTGCCGGGGCTGTTCTCCGGGCGGTACGGGCTGGTCACCGAGTTCGGCCGGGCGCTGCTGGCCAAGAACGGGCTGGTCCTGGCCATGGTGGAGTACACGAAGACCAGCGGCGGGCGGCCGATCGCCCTCACCCACGCGGGGGTCCAGGTGGCCACCCGCACGGTGTACGCACCGGGTTCCTGGCCGGTCCGGATCCTGCCGTATGACGCGAAGGGCAGCCCGCTCACCGGCGAGCCGGTGGCTCAGGACATCGCCGGGCCGGCCTGCTTCTCGGGCGACCTGCTGGCGGAGAACCGGCCCCTCCCGAGGCTGTCGCCGGGCGATTTGATCGGCGTACCGGACACGGGGGCGTACTTCTTCACCGCCCACTACGGCTACAACAGCCTGCCAAGGCCGCCGGTGTACGGCTTCACGGTGACGGACGGGGTCCACTTCACCCTGGCCCGCCCAGCCCAGACCATCTCCGCCCTCCTCTCTGAAGCAGGCACCACCCACCGCACGGCCCTCCTCTAGGCCATGGCCCGGCCGGGCGGAGCAAGGCCGCGCCACGCCGAGCCGGACCAGGCCAGACCAGAGGCCGGGGCCGGGGGCCGGGCCCGACCAGACCAGACCGGGCCGGAGGCCGGGGCCGGGCCGGGCCGAGCCGGGCCGAGCCGCGCCGAAGGCCGGGCCGGGGCCCGGCTCGGGCGAGTCCGGGCCGGACCAGGCCAGACCGGACCGGGCTAGGCCGGGGACCAGGCCAGGCCTGGGCCGGGCCAGACCGAACCGGACCGGACCCGACCGGACCGGGCCAAGCCGGACCAGTTCAGGCCAGACCGGTCCAGACCGGGCCAAGCCAGGCCGAGCCGGGGGTCGGACCAGGCCGGAGGCCGGGGCCGGGGGCCGGGGCCGGGCCGGACCGGGCCGAGCCGGGCCGGGGGCCCGGGCCGGGTTAGTCGACGAAGAGGCTGCGGGCTGCGGCCTTGGTGTCGAAGGCTTCCAGTCTGGCCTGGGCGTCCGGGAGGGCGTCCGCCATGGCTTCCAGCAGCACCCGGCCCAGCAGCATCGGTGCGCATGCCGTGTCGAAGGCCAGGCCGGTGCCCACCGGGGCCGGGATCAGCAGGTCGGAGTGCCCCGCCACCGGCGCGAACGCGGAGTCCGCGACGGTGACCACCGTCAGCCCGGCGGAACGCGCGTACTCCAGCGCCTCCAGCACCTCCCGCGGATGCCGCGGCAGCGCAAAGCACAGCAGCGCCGAGGCCCCCGCCGCGACGGCCGCGTCGATCCGGTCGGCCAGCATCGAGCCGCTCTCGTCGAGCAGCCGTACGTCCGGATGCACCTTCCCCGCGAAGTACGCGAACCCCCGCGCCTGCGAGGAGGCGGCCCGCAGCCCCAGCACCGGCAGCGGCACCGACCCGGCCAGCAGCCGGCCCGCCTCCTCCACCGGCCGGGGATCGGCCAGCATCGCGGCGAGGTGCCGCAGGTTGTCGATCTCGGCGTGCACGGCCTGCTGGTACGCGTTGTACTCCGCGTCCTCCCCCACCTCGGGCCGCTCCGCCGCCGGCGCCACCTCGCGCAGGTACTTGCGCAGGGCCGGGTACCCGTCGAACCCGAGGGCCACGGCGAACCGGGTCACCGAGGGCTGGCTGACCCCGGCCAGCTCCGCGAGCTCCACGCTCGACAGGAACGGCACGTCCGCCGCCCCCCGCACCATGCAGTGCGCGATCCGGCGCTGGGTCGGCGTCAGCCGGTGCCCCTCGAACAGCTTCTGCAGCCTCGCAGCCGGGCTGTCGCTCATCCCGTCCCACCCTCCGTCCAAGCCTATTCACTCACCATGCACTCTGCATGCAGCTATGCAGGACGGCAAGCCGCGACCGGGGCGCGAGACGGGGCGAGACGGGCCGCGAGACGGGGGCTAGCACCAGTGCAATGCCCGGCCGGGCGTTCCTAGGGTGTCGACATGGAAGCCCACGCCCAAGAGCTGAAGAAGGAACTCGACGCCACGCTCAAGGCCCGGCGGGAACTGGGGCCCGAGTACGAGGCGGCGCTCGTCGACTCGTTCGTCGAGAAGGTCGACACCCAGGTGCGGCGGCGGCTGGCGGAACAGCGCCTGGCCGCCGAGCGCGAGGGGCGCGCGCCGGGCGCTGCCGCCGCCTCCGGCGAGGGGAACTTCGGCGAACGGTTCGGCTTCGCCATCATCACGCTGGTGCTGGCGATCCCGCTCTCCGCGATCGGGGCGGCGCATGCGGGGCTGGACGGGCTGCTGGTGTCCTGGGGCGGCATCGTGGGCGTGAGCTTCATCCACGCGGCCCGGTCGGGCCGCTTCCGCCGCCACTCCCCCGACTCCCCCTAACCCTGCGCACGCGAATCAGCGGGGACCGCCGCACCCCCGGGCGTCAGCCCGGGGGGCGGGACGACGGCGGTCCCCGCTGAGGACACGGGCCGGGTCAGGGCCGGTTGTCCGCGTCCATGGCGTTCGCGCGGTCCGGGAGCCGCTCCGGAGGTACGCAACGCCGTTCGGTGGCGCCGGCCCGCCCCCGGGATCCGGGGGCCTGCCGACATCCACCACTGTGCCGGAGCCGTGTTAAGCCGGTGCTGCCACCACATGTCGCGCCCGTGCCATTTCCCGGCCAAGCCGGAAAAGCGGGCCCAGACCAGGCGCGCCATGCGGGCCAAGCCGCGCCGGGCCAGGCCAGGCGCGCCGGCCCGGTCCTGGCAGGCCGAGCCGGGCGGGCCCAAGGCCGCGCCACACCGGGCCGGACCGCGCCGCGCGCATCAGGTCAGGCCAGGCGGCCCAGGCGGGCCGGTCCGGGCCAGCCGAGCCAGGCGGGCCGAGCCGGGCCGCGCCGAGCCCCGTCGCACCGGGCCGGCCTAGGCCGTGGCCTACTTTGCGTCGCGGGCCAGGAAGGCCAGGAGGTCCTGGCGGCTTACCACGCCCGTGGGCTTGCCCTCGACCAGGACGATGGCCGCGTCCGCGGCCCCCAGCACCTTCATCAGGTCGCCCACCGGCTCCCCGGAGCCGACCTGCGGCAGCGGCGCGCTCATGTGCTTCTCCAGCGGGTCCGACAGCGACGCCCGCTGCGTGAACAGCGCGTCCAGCAGCTCGCGCTCCACCACCGAGCCGATGACCTCCGCGGCCATGACGTCCGGGTGGCCGGCGCCCGGCTTGACGATCGGCATCTGCGAGACGCCGTACTCCCGCAGCACCTCGATCGCCTGGCCGACCGTCTCCTCCGGGTGCATGTGCACCAGCGACGGCATCGTGCCCTGCTTGTCGGCGAGGACCTCGCCGATGCGCGCCGCCGGGCCCGCCTCCTCGAGGAATCCGTGGCCGGCCATCCACTCGTCGCTGAAGATCTTGCTCAGGTAGCCGCGACCGCTGTCCGGGAGCAGGACGACGACCACGTCGTCCGGGCCGAGGCCCTCCGCCGCGCGCAGGGCGGCGACCACGGCCATGCCGCAGGAGCCGCCGACCAGCAGGCCCTCCTCCTTCGCCAGCCGCCGGGTCATCTGGAAGGAGTCCTTGTCGGACACCGCGATGATCTCGTCGGTGACGTTCGGGTCGTAGGCGGTCGGCCAGAAGTCCTCACCAACGCCCTCCACGAGGTACGGGCGGCCCGAGCCGCCGGAGTAGACCGAGCCCTCCGGGTCGGCGCCGATGACCTTGACCTTCCCGCCGCTGACCTCCTTCAGGTAGTTGCCGGTGCCGGAGATGGTGCCGCCGGTGCCGACGCCCGCCACGAAGTGGGTGATCTTCCCGTCCGTCTGCTCCCAGAGCTCGGGGCCGGTGGTCTCGTAGTGCGAACGGGGGTTGTTCGGGTTGCTGTACTGGTCGGGCTTCCAGGCGCCGGGCGTCTCACGGACCAGGCGGTCGGACACGTTGTAGTACGAGTCCGGGTGCTCGGGGTCGACGGCGGTCGGGCAGACCACCACGTCGGCGCCGTACGCACGCAGCACATTGATCTTGTCGAGTGAAACCTTGTCCGGACATACGAAGATGCACTTGTAGCCCTTCTGCTGGGCCACGATGGCGAGTCCTACACCCGTGTTGCCGCTCGTCGGCTCCACGATGGTGCCACCGGGCTTGAGGGCTCCGCTCTGCTCGGCGGCCTCGATCATCCGTACGGCGATCCGGTCCTTCACGGATCCGCCCGGATTGAAGTACTCCACCTTGGCCAGGACGGTGGCCTGGAGGCCTTCGGTCACACGGTTGAGCTTCACCAGCGGGGTGTTGCCGACGAGGCTGATCATCGAGTCGTGGAATTGCACCATGTTCTCCAAGGACGGGACTCCACGGGTTCTCCGGGAGGTGCCGCCAGAGTAAGCCGAAAGGGATTGGCCGAGCGTCGTTAACGGGCAGGAACGGGACAGGCAGTCCGGCACCCGTCCGGCAGCGACGAGGAGGTGGCTCGAAGGGTGTCCAGAGCGAGGACGGCCCGCCGGATCGCGGCGGGGGCGGCATACGGCGGGGGCGGGCTGGGCCTGCTCGGGGCCGCGGCGGTCGGAGTGTTCCTGGCGGAGGTCCAGCTGGCGAAGCGGACCGTGGGGACGGGCCAGGGGAATCCGCCCAGGGCGGACGGGCTGTACGGCTCGGAGTTCGGCGGGCCGGAGCTGAGCCCGGGGCCACTGCGGCTGGCCATGCTGGGCGACTCGACGGCGGCCGGGCTGGGGGTGCGGCGGGCCCGGCAGACCCCGGCGGCCCTGATGGCGTCCGGGCTGGCGGCGGTGGCGGAGCGGCCGGTGCAGCTGCGCAATGTGGCGTTGTCCGGGGCCATGTCCGACGACCTGGACCGTCAGGTCTCACTGCTGCTGGACGGGGACGGGCCGCCGCCCGACGTCTGCGTGATCATGATCGGCGCCAATGACGTGACCCGGCGGATGCCGCCGACCCAGTCGGTACGGCTGCTCACCTCGGCGGTCCGCCGGCTGCGGCTGGCCGGCTCCGAGGTCGTCGTCGGCACCTGCCCCGACCTGGGCACCATCGAGCCGGTGTACCAGCCGCTGCGGTGGCTGGCCCGCCGGGTGTCCCGGCAGCTGGCGGCAGCACAGACCATCGGGGTGGTCGCGCACGGCGGGCGTACGGTGTCCATGGGAGACCTGCTGGGCCCCGAGTTCGCGGCGAACCCGCGGGAGATGTTCGGGCCGGACTCCTACCACCCCTCGGCGGAGGGGTACGCGACCGCGGCGATGGCGGTGCTGCCCACGCTGTGCGCGGCGCTCGGGGTCTGGCCCGAGTCGGACCGGCTGGATGTCTCGCGGGACGAGGACCTGCTGCCGGTGGCCAAGGCGGCGTCCGCGGCGGCCGGGCAGGCGGGCACGGAGGTCACGGGCACCACGACCACCACGGCGCGCGCGCCCTGGGCCCTCCTCAAGCACCGGCGCCGGCGGCAGCTGCCGGCAGCCGCGGCGGAGGCGGAGGCGGACCCGGAAGCGGGGCCCGGCCCGGGCGAGAGCCAGGGCGAGAGCCAGGGCCAGGGCCCGGCCTCCGGAACGGGCGCCGGCACGGGTGCGGAAACGGCCTGCGGGGTCCCCGGTCGCCTGAAAACCTGAAAACCCGAAAAAGGGGCCCTCGTCACACCGCCGAGCCGGTGACCTCGACCGTACGGGGCGGTAACTTCGCATGCGGTCCCGCAACGACGCACCCCTTGGAGTCCCGATGCCCGAAGCCGTCATCGTTTCCACCGCCCGCTCCCCGATCGGGCGCGCCGGCAAGGGGTCGCTCAAGGACGTCCGCCCGGACGACCTGACCGCGACGATCATCCAGGCCGCCCTGGCCAAGATCCCCGAGCTGGACCCGCGCCAGATCGACGACCTGATGCTCGGCTGCGGCCTTCCCGGTGGCGAGCAGGGTCACAACCTGGCCCGCATCGTCGCGGTGCAGATGGGCATGGACTACCTGCCGGGCACCACGATCACCCGCTACTGCTCCTCCTCGCTCCAGACCTCCCGCATGGCGCTGCACGCCATCAAGGCCGGCGAGGGCGACGTCTTCATCTCCGCGGGCGTCGAGACGGTCTCCCGGTTCGCGAAGGGCTCCTCGGACGGCCTGCCGGACACGCACAACCCGCTCTTCGGCGATGCGGAGGCCCGTACGGCCGCCGTCGCGCAGAGCGAGGGCTCCTCCTGGCAGGACCCGCGCACGGACGGCCTGATTCCGGACGCCTACATCTCGATGGGGCAGACCGCGGAGAACCTGGCCCGCCTGAAGGGCGTGACCCGCCAGGACATGGACGAGTTCGGCGTGCGCTCGCAGAACCTCGCCGAAGAGGCCATCAAGAACGGCTTCTGGGCCCGCGAGATCACCCCGGTCACCACCCCGGACGGCACGGTCGTGTCGACGGACGACGGCCCGCGCGCCGGCGTGACCCTGGAGGGCGTGCAGGGCCTCAAGCCCGTCTTCCGCCCCGACGGCCTGGTCACGGCGGGCAACTGCTGCCCGCTGAACGACGGCGCCGCGGCGCTGGTCATCATGAGCGACACCAAGGCGCGGGAGCTGGGCCTGACCCCGCTGGCCCGGATCGTCTCCACCGGTGTGACCGCCCTGTCCCCCGAGATCATGGGCCTGGGCCCGGTCGAGGCGAGCAAGCAGGCGCTGAAGCGGGCCGGCCTGACGGTCGGCGACATCGACCTGTTCGAGATCAACGAGGCGTTCGCGGCCCAGGTCATCCCGTCCTACCGGGACCTGGAGATCCCGCTGGACAAGCTGAACGTCAACGGCGGTGCCATCGCCGTCGGTCACCCGTTCGGGATGACCGGCGCGCGGATCACCGGCACGCTGATCAACAGCCTGCAGTTCCACGACAAGCAGTTCGGCCTCGAGACGATGTGCGTCGGCGGCGGGCAGGGCATGGCCATGGTGATCGAGCGCCTGAGCTAAAGGCGCTCTCGGTGGTCGCATGGTGGACACGTCCCGGGTCTCCCAAGGGGCCCGGGAGATCGTTCCGTCTCTGCTGACACCGAATCCAATCCCGTCGCGGCCTATCTGTGACCGAATCTCCCCCAGGATGTGACCTTTATCCTGGGGGTTCGGTGTTTACCCAGGTCAGCAGGCATATGGGGGTGTCCGGAGTGACGAAAGCCCTGTCCAGTTCGTGACGTAATGCACTGCACGCCATTCCCAGGTCAGGACAAGCTGATGTAGGAAGTCGGGGGATCGAATCACTTCGGGAGTTAGTCAGTGAGCGCCATGTCTCTTGCCCTGCTGCTGACCACGGCCGCTGCCACGGCCGTGGGCGCTGCTGCGCTGCACGCCGTCCACGGCCTCCGCAAGCAGGTCACGGCCCTGCGCGGGGAGCTCGCGAGCTCGGTGCACCCGCGCGGTGTGGCCGGCGTCCCGCACGCCCGCAGCGCCGTCGAAACCCCTGCCGCCGAGATACGAGCCGCCGTGGCCGAGGCCCTGGCCGAGGAGCGCGAGCGCGAGCTGGCCGAGGCGCGGGCCTTCTGGGCCGCGCAGGAGGCCCGGGACGCCGCCGACGCTCCCTCCCTGCTGGGCGGCCTGCCCGGGCTGGGCGAGGACAACCCGGTCTTCCTGCCCCGGCAGGCGGACATGGTGGGCCTGGAGCCGCGTCCGGCCGAGGACTCCGCCTACGAGGACGACTACCCCGAGTACCCGGCGGACTCCGCCGAGCTGGCAGCCGCCCGCCGCCGACACCCCTCGCACCCCGACTTCGTACCGGTGCAGCCGAACCCGGGCGCCGACCACGAGCGCACGGTCAGCCGCCTGGAGGAGCTCGCCGAGGCCCGTACGGCCCTCGCGGACGTCCGCCCGGGCCCGCTGGGCACCCTGGACGTGTACGTCTTCACGGACGGCACCACGCTCTGTATGACCCCGGGGCACCGGGAGACCGCCGAGCGGCTCGCCGAGGCGCTCCGGTCGGGCACCGCGCCGGTCCTGCTGGGCGGTTCCGGGATCTCCGGCGCGTACGCGCTGACCTTCTCCTGCGGGGACTCCGAGGACCCGGAGAACAACGTCTACATCCTCGCGGACCGCGTCATCGCATCGCTCTGAGTTCCGCCTGCTCCACCAGCCGCACGGCCTCGTCCCGCGCCACGGACGGGGCCGTCGTCGCGTCCGGGGGCATCCGGCGCAGGGCTTCGGCCATGTCCCGGCCGGCCACCGTCAGCTGGTCCCCCACCGCGAAGAGTCCCGCGTCGGGCATCTCGCGCGGCTCCGGGACCCCCTCCAGCCGCTGGGCCCGGGCGGAGAGTTCCCTCGCCAGCGCCAGTCCTTCGGCCGCCGCGCCCCGCTGCAGCCGGCTCTGCGGCGCGGCCCTCAGCCGGTCGGCGAAACGTTCCACAACGGCGTCCAGGGGCGAAGTATCAAGCACCCGGCCGACCTTACGCGCCGTCGCGGCACCATTGCCAACGGGCGAACACTGCGGCACGGTGTCGTGAAGAGAACAGCACGACGGCGATACCCCCGGAGGCGCCCATGTCCGTAGAGTTCTCCGAGCAGACCCACCGCAACATGATCGACCGCATCCCGCAGAGCACCGGTCGTGATCTGTCCGACTGGCTCCGTGCCATCGACGAGGGCCCCTCCCTCGTCCGGTTCGAAGAGAAGATCAGCTGGCTGCGCGGGGCGTACGAGCTCTCGTACGGCCAGGCCAAGGCCATCCTCCACGAGTACGACCTGCGCCGGGCAGCCAGAAAGTTCGGCTGAACCGGGCCGACCCGAGACACGGGAAGGCCCCGCGAGCGGATGCTCGCGGGGCCTTCCCCATGCCGTGTCCGGTTCGCCGGAGAGGACCTGCCGGTCCGGTCCGGCTAGTCGTCGCCGGAGAGGATCGAGAACAGGCGCAGCAGCTCCAGGTAGATCCACACCAGGGTCATGGTGAGGCCGAAGGCCGCCAGCCAGGACTCCTCGCGGGGGGCGCCGTACTGTACGCCGTCCTCGACCTGCTTGAAGTCCAGGGCGAGGAAGCAGGCGCCGAGGATGACGCCGATGATGCCGAACAGGATGCCCAGGCCGCCGGAGCGGAAGCCGAGGCCGTCGCCGCCCGCGAACACCGAGAAGAGCAGGTTCGCGACCATGAGCAGGATGAAGCCCATGGCGGCGGCCATCACGAAGCCGTAGAAGCGGCGGGTGACGCGGATCCAGCGCATCTTGTACGCGAACAGCACGCCGGCGAACACGCACATCGTGCCGAGCACGGCCTGGATGACCACGCCGGCGCCGATGTAGGTGCTGGTCGCGGCGCTGATGACACCGAGGAAGACACCCTCGAAGGCCGCGTAGCCCAGGATCAGCGCGGGGACCGGCTTGCTCTTGAAGGCCTGGACGAGCGCCAGGACCATGGCGACGAGCGCGGCACCGATGGCGATCCCGTAGGACTTGCCGATGTTGGCCGGGTCGACCGGCAGGGCGATCCAGGAGATGGCCGCCGTCAGCACGACCAGGCCGAGCGTCATGGCCGTACGGCTCACGACGTCGTCGATCGTCATCACATTGGCGCGTGCCGGGGCCTGCGGCATCCCGGTGGCCGGGTCGGTCGCATAGGGGTTGGTCGCGTACGGGTTGGTCGCGGTCCCGGCCTGCATCTGCGGCTGGGCGTCAAAGCCCGCGTAACCGCCGTTGTCGCGGCTGAACCCCCGTCGCGAGAAGACCGGGTTGCTGCTCCTCATCTCACTCCTCCATGGCCACGGTGCGCGGCCTTGCATCAAGAGTAATGCGTTCGCAAAAAAAGCACTCTACTGCTGGAGGAGGATCTTAGAAGAAGGCATGGCGAAGCGCAGGGGATAAGGAAGGCGACCGCACGGGGACCGCGGAAGTGCCCGGAGCCGGACTTGAACCGGCACGGCCCGAGGGCCAGCGAGGTTTAAGCTCGCCGTGTCTGCATTCCACCATCCGGGCAACGCCGTGCGGCTCGTACACAAAGCCTTGAACGCTATGGCGAGCCTAACGGGAACCCCCCTCTCCCCAGGCGCCCCCCTTTGCGATGTTGTCTGATTTTATTGGCGCTTGAGGGTCCGTCAGAGGCGAGAACGCGGGGTCGGCCCCCTATGGGTGCCGATCACCGTCTGTTCGGGAATGACGGGATTTCGACGCCCCTGCGCCACCTCGTGCGCCACCCCGGGCCACCCCGAGCCACCCCGGCCCACCCGGCCGTCCGTCAGGGCTCGCTGTCATACCAAAGGAGGACACCCTCCCCCTCGCGGTCAGACTCCGGTCGACCCGTGAACGGGCTCGGCGGCTGATCCCAGGCGGGGCGGACGCCGCGACGATGGAAAGGTCCCGCAGACCTCGTCCGCGTCGCCGTCCCGCCCCGACAGGAGCTCCCGAAGTGACCACCATGAACTACGCCCCGCACACCACCCAGGCCGTGGCCGCCCGCGCCACCGGCCTCTCCAAGGTGTACGGCCAGGGCGAGACCCAGGTCGTCGCGCTCGACAACGTCTCCGTCGACTTCGGCCAGGGGCGGTTCACCGCGATCATGGGCCCCTCGGGCTCCGGCAAGTCCACCCTGATGCACTGCGTGGCCGGCCTGGACACCTTCTCCTCCGGCTCCGTCCGCATCGGCGAGACCGAGCTCGGCAGCCTGAAGGACAAGCAGCTCACCCAGCTGCGCCGGGACAAGATCGGCTTCATCTTCCAGGCCTTCAACCTGCTGCCGACCCTGACCGCCCTGGAGAACATCACCCTCCCCATGGACATCGCCGGCCGCAAGCCCGACAAGCAGTGGCTGGAGACCGTGATCCACATGGTCGGCCTCTCCGAGCGCCTCTCGCACCGCCCCACCCAGCTCTCCGGCGGCCAGCAGCAGCGCGTGGCCGTGGCCCGCGCCCTGGCCTCCCGCCCCGAGATCATCTTCGGTGACGAGCCCACCGGAAACCTGGACTCCCGCTCCGGCGCCGAGGTCCTCGGGTTCCTGCGCAACTCGGTGCGCGAGCTCGGCCAGACCGTGGTGATGGTCACCCACGACCCGGTCGCCGCCTCCTACGCGGACCGCGTGATCTTCCTGGCCGACGGCCGGATCGTCGACGAGATGCACAGCCCCACCGCGGACGGCGTACTGGACCGCATGAAGGCCTTCGACGCCAAGGGCCGCACCAGCTGAGGCGTCCCCCGCCCCGCAGTCGCCTGTCCGCCCGCAGCTCCGCCACAACCCCCTGGACTCCTCCACCATGTTCCGTACCGCCCTGCGCAACGTCCTCGCGCACAAGGCCAGGCTGTTGATGACGGTCCTCGCCGTCACCCTCGGCGTCGCCTTCGTCTCCGGCACACTCGTCTTCACCGACACCCTCAGCAAGGCCCTCTCCGGCCAGTCCGCCAAGAGCTATGAAGGCGTCGCCGTCTCCGTCACCTCCTACGGCGCCGGCCGCAACGACGACGGGGTCAAGGAGGGCGACCCGGGCATCAGCCAGAAGACCCTCGAGAAGGTCCGGGCGCTGCCCGGAGCCGCCGACGTCTCCGGCCGGGTCTTCGGCTTCGCCGGAGTCGGCGACGAGAACGGCAAGCTGATCGGCACCGGCTGGGCCAACCAGGGCTCCAACTACGCACCGGTCAAGGACGGCAAGGACCCGCGCTACGCGTTCACCGAGGGCACCGGCCCGGCCGCGGCCGGCCAGATCGCCCTGGACAAGGAGACGGCGAAGCAGGGCTCGTACAAGGTCGGCGACAAGGTCCGGGTCGCCACCAACGGGCCGGTGAAGGAGTACACCCTCGCCGGTGTGTTCACCACCGACGACGGCCAGGTCAACGCGGGCGGCAGCCTGGTCCTCTTCGACACCGCCGTGGCCCAGCAGCTCTACCTGCAGCCCGGCTTCTACCAGGAGCTGTCGGTCGGCGCCAAGCCCGGCACCACCGCCGACACCCTGCTCGCCGGGATCAAGCCGCTGCTCGACCAGCACTCCACCGCCAAGACCGGTGCCGAGCTGGCCGCGGAGCAGGCCAAGAACATCGAAGAACAGATGGCCGGCATGAGCACCGCGCTGCTGATCTTCGCCGGTATCTCCCTGTTCGTCGGCATCTTCCTCATCTACAACACCTTCACCATGCTGGTCACCCAGCGCACCAAGGAGCTGGCCCTGCTCCGCGCCGTCGGCGCCAAGCGCGGCCAGGTCGTCCGGTCCGTGCTGGCCGAGGCCGGGGTCGTCGGCATCGTCTCCGCCACCATCGGCCTGGTCAGCGGCATCGGCCTGGCGATCGGCATCCGCTCGCTGATGGACTCGCTCGGCGCCA
Source organism: Streptomyces sp. NPDC002054 (assembly GCF_040296685.1). Classification (NCBI taxonomy): domain Bacteria; kingdom Bacillati; phylum Actinomycetota; class Actinomycetes; order Kitasatosporales; family Streptomycetaceae; genus Streptomyces; species Streptomyces sp. NPDC002054. Next base: position 220,758 of record NZ_JBEOXT010000004.1, on the reverse strand, counting down.
AGATCCCGGCCGGCGACCTGATCATCGCCCCGGCCACCATCATCGTGGCCCTGGTCATCGGCGTGGTCGTCACCACCCTGGCCGCCCTCGTCCCGGCCTGGCGCACCGGCCGGATCCCCCCGGTCGCCGCCATGGGCAGCGCCCACCTGCCGGCCACCGCCAAGTCCCTGGTGCTGCGCAACGTCTTCGGCATCCTGCTCGGCCTGCTCGGCGTCGGCGTCGTCTTCCTCGGCGTCTCCATGGGGAGCGACGGCAAGGAGACCGTCGCGGCCGGCGGGTTCTTCCTGATGCTCGGTCTGATCGTGCTCCTGCCGCTGCTGTCCCGGCCGGTCATTGCGACCCTCCGCCCGCTGCTGGAACGCGTGTTCGGCGTGCCCGGCAAGCTGGCCGCGCAGAACGCGGTGCGCAACCCGCGCCGGACCGCCGTCACCGCCGCCTCCCTCGCCATCGGCCTCACCCTGGTCACCGCCATGTCGGTGATGGGCATCACCATGGGCAAGGCCGTCGACCGGATGAGCACCGACAAGCTCAAGGCCGACTACAAGGTCACCATGTCCGGCGGCATCGGCAGCCTGGACAAGTCGGTCGCCGAGACCCTGGCCAAGGCCCCCGGCATCAAGTCGGTCTCCCCGCGGACGAACGGCTACCTGAAGTTCAACGGCGAGTTCCAGTCCGCCTCGGGCATCAACCCGGCCGCCATCGCGGAGCTGCTCAACGTCGAGGTGGTCAGCGGACAGCTCAGCAGCCTCACCAAGGGCGAGGTCGCGGTCGCCGACAAGACCGCCAAGAAGGACGGCCTGTCGGTCGGCTCGGTCCTCCAGGTCCAGTACGAGGACGGCACCAAGGCCCAGCTGAAGGTCGGCGCGGTCTACAAGGAGCTCGAGGGCCTGCTCTCCCCGTACCTCATCGACGACAAGGTGCTCGCCGCGCACAGCGAGGACCAGTACATCCCCGAGGTGTACGTGAACACCGTCGGCGGCGAGTCGAAGGCCGCCGAGAAGGCCGTCATCGACGCCCTCGGCAACAACCCGGCGATCACCGTCGCCACCCAGCAGGACATGCGCAACGAGATGGGCGGCATGGTCAACATGGCGCTGAACATCATGTACGGCCTGCTCGGCATGGCCCTGATCATCTCGGTGCTCGGCGTGGTCAACACCCTGGCGATGTCCGTCTTCGAGCGGACCCAGGAGATCGGCATGCTGCGGGCGATCGGCCTGGACCGCGGCCGGGTCAAGAACATGATCCGCCTGGAGTCCGTGGTGATCTCCCTGTTCGGCGCGGCGCTCGGTGTCGTGGTCGGCGTCTTCCTCGCCTGGGCGGGCGGCACCACCTTCTCGAAGTCCATTCCGGGCTACGAGCTGGTGCTCCCGTGGGACCGGATCGGCCTGTTCCTGCTGCTCGCGGCGCTGGTGGGCGTGCTGGCCGCGATGTGGCCGGCCCGCAGTGCGGCGCGGCTGAACATGCTGACCGCCATCAAGACGGAGTAGCGGGCTTCACGCCCCGGGACACCGCAGGGGCCCCGCGACCACCGAGGTCGCGGGGCCCTCGCGCGTTCCGGCCCGTACCCGGCCGGGCGGTCAGGCCGCCGGCCAGGTACGGGTCCGCAGCGGCAGCCCCGAGGTGCCCCCCGGGGCCGCCCGCACCGCCAGCACCTGGTTGACCCCCAGCCGGGCGTGCTCGAAGCCCAGGGCGGAGGCGGCCATGTAGAGCCGCCAGACCCGGGCGCGGCCCGGGGAGCTCAGGCGTACCGCGTCCTCCCAGGCTTCCTCCAGGCGGGACACCCACGCGCGCAGGGTCAGTCCGTAGTGCTCCCGCAGCGATTCCACGTCCCGGACCTCGAAGCCGGCCCGTTCCAGCTCGCCGACCGTGCTGCCCAGCGGGGACAGCTCCCCGTCCGGGAAGACGTACGCGTCGATGAACCGGTCCGCCCGGTACGCCGTCTCGTCCGGCTCCGGGCGGCGGGCGATCTGGTGGTTCAGCAGCCGGCCGCCCGGCCGCAGCAGGGCGTGCAGGAGGCCGGCGTACTCGCGGTAGCGGTCCGTGCCGACGTGCTCGGCCATCCCGATCGAGGAAATCGCGTCGTACGGGCCGTCCTTGACGTCCCGGTAGTCCTGGACCCGGATCTCGACGCGGTCCGCCAGGCCCTCCTCCGCCACCCGCTTGCGGGCGTACAGCGCCTGCTCCCGGGAGAGGGTGACCCCGGTGACCTTGGCCCCGTACGCCCGGGCCGCGTGCAGGGCCATGGAGCCCCAGCCGCAGCCGACGTCGAGCAGCCGGTCGCCCTCGGCCAGCGCGAGCTTGCGGCAGACCAGGTCGAGCTTGTCGTGCTGGGCCTGCTCCAGGGTGCCGCCGGGCTGCCAGAAGGCGCAGGAGTACACCATGGAAGGGCCGAGGACCAGCTGGTAGAACTCGTTGCCGACGTCGTAGTGGTGACGGATGGCCTGCCGGTCGCGGGAGCGGGTGTGCTGCGTCCCGGACCGGTGGGGCGCCTCCTCGGCCGGGGGCCGGGGCGGCAGCAGCCAGGGCCCGGCGAGCGCCAGCAGGTCTCGCAGGGCCGCCCGCCGCACCGCACCCCGCGCCGGGGCGGTGGCCGGTTTCGGCCGCTCCCAGAGCAGGCCCGACAGCAGGCCGAGGGCCTCGTAGAGGTCGCCGTCGATGGTCAGGTCGCCCGCGACCCACGCCCGGGCCAGCCCGAGTTCACCCGGCTTCCACAGCAGCCGGCGCAGGGCGCGGCGATGCCGGAACACCAGCACGGGGGCGCCCGGCGGGCCCGCCTCACTGGCGTCCCAGGCACGGATGCGCACGGGCAGCGGTGCACCCAGCAGGGTCTCGGCAAGAGCGGCCAGCCGCGGTGCGGCGTCGGTCATGGCGAACACCTCCACAAAGGCTCGACATTTCCGACTACCCAGCGTGGGCCTCCGGTACGCCGAAGGGGCCGCCCGCACCACGGATGGCAGGCAGCCCCTTCGGGGTTGTACAGGTCGTACAGGTCATGCAGGTCGTACCGGGTGATGCGGGACCGGGCGCTCGGGCCCGGTCCGGCGTCAGGACGCCTTGGCCTTCTCGGCCGGCGCCGGGGCGGCAGCGGCCGGAGCCGGCTTTGCAGCCTCGTAGAACTCCTCGCGCGGGGTCTCCAGCGCGCCGAGGGAGACCACCTCGCGCTTGAGGAACATGCCGAGGGTCCAGTCGGCGAAGACGCGGATCTTGCGGTTATAGGTCGGCATGGCCATGCCGTGGTAGCCACGGTGCATGTACCAGGCCAGCCGCCCCTTGAGCTTGATCTTCATCTTGCCCATGACGATCATCGCAACGCCCTTGTGGACGCCGAGACCGGCCACCGCACCCTTGTTGGAGTGCGAGTACTCCTTCTGCGGGAAGCCCCGCATGCCGGAGATGACGTTGTCGCCGAGCACCTTGGCCTGCCGCAGCGCGTGCTGGGCGTTCGGCGGGCACCAGGCGTTCTCCACGCCGGCCTTGCGGGCGGCCACGTCCGGGATCTGGGCGTTGTCGCCCGCGGCCCAGATGTAGTCGGTGCCGGTGACCTGGAGGGTCGGGGCGGCGTCGACGTGACCGCGGGGGCCGAGCGGCAGGCCGAAGCGGGCCAGCGCCGGGTTCGGCTTGACGCCGGCGGTCCAGACGATCGTGCTGGAGTCGACCTCGAGGCCGTTCTTCAGCACCACGTGGCCGTCCACGCAGGAGTCCATGGAGGTGCCGAGGTAGATCTCGATCCCACGGGACTCGAGGTGCTCCTTGCCCCAGGCGCCCAGCTTGGGGCCGACCTCGGGAAGGATCTTGTCGGCCGCGTCGACCAGGATGAAGCGCATGTCCTCGCGCTTCACGTTGGTGTAGTACTTCGCGGCGTCGCGGGCCATGTCCTCGACCTCGCCGATGGTCTCCGCGCCGGCGAAGCCGCCGCCGATGAAGACGAAGGTGAGGGCCTTGCGGCGGACGTTCTCGTCCGTCGTGGACTCGGCCTTGTCGAGCTGCTCGAGGACGTGGTTGCGCAGGCCGATGCCCTCTTCGACGCCCTTCATGCCGATGCCCTGTTCGGCGAGGCCGGGGATCGGGAAGGTGCGGGAGATGGCGCCGAGCGCGATCACCAGGTAGTCGAAGGGCAGCTCGTACGCCTCGCCGACCAGCGGCGTGACGACGGCGACCTTGCGGTCCTGGTCGATGGTGGTGACCCGGCCGGTGAGAACCTCAGCCTTGGGCAGCACGCGTCGCAGCGGGACGACAACGTGCCGCGGCGAGATGCTGCCTGCGGCCACTTCGGGGAGGAAGGGCTGGTAGGTCATGTACGACCGCGGGTCGACGACCGTGACGGTCGCCTCGCCGTAACGCATCTTCTTCATGATGCGCTTGGCTGCGTACAGGCCTACGTACCCACCTCCTACTACGAGGATCCTGGGACGCTCCGTGGTGCTCATGGAACGAGTATCCAGCACCCGGTAGAGGGACGCTCGTGAGCCCCTTCACAAGGTGAGACAGACCCTCTGCTACACTGCGCCGCCCACGTGACCCAGGTCATGGCGCGCAACGGGAACCACGGTGTAACGGGAGTCGTTGTACACCCGGTCTGAACTGGCCTCCAGGCCCTCAAGTGGACTGGACCACCGGCTTTGGCCATAACTCCGATACGGAACCCGCAGCTCCCGCCATTCGCACAAACGCGCGCACAAAAGGGGCCTGAGGGCGTCCGGAGGGCCTCTGAAGGCCCTTCCAGCGGCCCACCAGGCCCCTTTTCCTTGTGAAGAACTTCACGAAGTTCGTTCGAGCGGGGGGTCACCGACCCCCCTGTCATGTCACATTCAGGCGGCCGACCAGGCGATTCCGTCAAGAATGTCGTGCTCGGAGACCACGACCTCGGTGGCGCCGATCCGCTCCATGATGGCCAGCAGGACGAGCGCACCGGCACCGATGACGTCCACCCGGCCCGGGTGCATCACGCCGATCGCGGCGCGCTCCGCGTGGGTGGAGGTCAGCATCCGCTCGCTGATCTCGCGGACCTTCTCGTACGGGATCCGGGCGTGGTGGATCGCCGCCGAGTCGTACTCCGCGAGGCCGAGCGCGATCCCGGCGACCGTGGTCACCGAGCCGGCCAGGCCGACCAGGGTGCGGGCCTCGGCCAGCGGCACCGATTCCGCGGCCAGGTCCAGCGCCGCCTCGATGTCCGCCCGCATGGCGGCGATCTGCGCCTCGGTGGGCGGGTCGGTGACGACCCCGTCCACGACCAGGTGCCGCTCGGTCATCCGTACGCAGCCCACATCGACCGAGCGGGCGGCCCGGACGTGTTCCTCGCCGACCACGAACTCGGTGGAGCCGCCGCCGATGTCGACCACCAGGAAGGGCCGTTCCAGGTGATCGTGCGCGACGAGCTCCTTGGTGGCGCCGGTGAAGGAGAACTCCGCCTCCTGGTCCCCGGAGATCACCTCGGGCTCGACGCCCAGGATGTCCAGCACGCCCTGGACGAACACGTCCCGGTTCTCGGCGTCCCGGGAGGCGGAGGTGGCCACGAACCGCAGGCGCTCGGCGCCCAGTTCCTTGATGACCGCCGCGTACTCGCGGCAGGCCGCGAAGGTCCGCTCCAGGGCCTCCGGGGCCAGCCGGCCGGTCTTGTCGACCCCCTGGCCGAGCCGGACGATGGTCATCCGGCGGTCCAGCTCGACCAGCTCGCCCGTCTCCGGGGTGCAGTCGGCGATCAGCAGCCGGATCGAGTTCGTACCGCAGTCGATGGCGGCGACCCGGGTCACGCCTCGGACTCCGTCTTCTCGGTGTTCTCGGCGTTCCCGGCATCCCCGGCGCACGGGGTGACGCAGGCGCCCTTGGCCCACCACTCCGGCAGCATCGCCAGGGCCTCGTCACCGAACGGGTTCACACCCGGGCCGGCCGCCAGCGAGTGGCCGACCAGCACGTGCAGGCACTTCACCCGGTCGGGCATGCCGCCCGCGCTCGGGAAGCCCTCCAGCACCTCGATGGCGTCCCGGCGCTCGATGTAGTCCTCGTGCGCGGCCCGGTAGGCGGCGGCCAGCTCCGGGTCCTCGGCGAGCCGGGCCTGCATCTCCTTCATCACCCCGTTGGCCTCCAGGGTGCCGATGGCGGAGGCGGCGCGCGGGCAGGTCAGGTAGTACAGGGTCGGGAAGGGGGTGCCGTCGGGGAGGCGGGGGGCCGTCTCGACCACGTCCGGCTGCCCGCAGGGGCAGCGGTGCGCGATGGCGCGCAGCCCGCGGGGCGGGCGGCCGAGCTGCTGTTGGAACGCCTCGATGTCGGCGTCGGTCGGCTCGGTCCGTTCGGTCTGGGGCGGGGGCGTCTGCATGCCTGGAGAGGTCTCTTCTTCGTGGTTGCTCGGTCTGACTTGGTTGGCGCACTCAGTTGGCGACGGGGCGGTCGGCCTTGTCGACGCCGTCCCAGACGTTGGAGTACCAGGGGCGGTCGGCCGCTCCGTGTTCGTTGCGGCGACGCTCCTCGGCCTCGGCGGTCGGATCGATCATGGTGTAGCCGATCTCCCCGGGCTGTACGAAGTGCAGGTGTCTGCGTGCCTGCTGCTTCACATAGGCCGGGTCCTGCCAGCGGGCCTTTTCGTCGCGCAGCTCCTCGAGTCGCTGGCGCGCCTCGTCCGCGGCCCGCTGCTGCTCCGTGATCTCCGAGCGCTGGGAGACGTACTGGCGCATCGGATACGCGAGGGCGACAACCAGCGTACAGAGGACGAGCACCAGCAGTGCGGCCCTGCCGGTGAGCCGGCTGCGGCGTACCTGACGGCGCGACTGCGATCGGTAGACGTGGGCTGCGGTCCGCTCGCCGAGCTGCTTGAGCCTGGTCGCGGTGGAGAACCGATCCCGGTTCCCGGCCATGTCCCGCCTCCCCTGTGTACGCAGTACGTCCCCGCACACGGTACGGGACCGGGTGCGGGGACGTACGGAGGCTAGACCCGAGGCCGGGTGATTAGCCCTTGAAGCGCGGGAAGGCGGAGCGGCCCGCGTACACCGCGGCGTCGTCGAGGATCTCCTCGATGCGCAGCAGCTGGTTGTACTTGGCGACGCGGTCCGAGCGGGCCGGGGCGCCGGTCTTGATCTGACCGCAGTTCACGGCGACGGCGAGGTCGGCGATGGTGACGTCCTCGGTCTCGCCCGAGCGGTGCGACATCATGCACTTGAAGCCGTTGCGCTGGGCCATCTCGACGGCGTCGAGGGTCTCGGTCAGCGAACCGATCTGGTTCACCTTCACGAGCAGGGCGTTCGCGGAGCCCTCCTCGATACCGCGGGCCAGGCGCTCCGGGTTGGTGACGAACAGGTCGTCACCGACGATCTGGACGCGGGCGCCCAGCTTGTCGGTGATGACCTTCCAGCCGGCCCAGTCGTCCTCGAAGAGCGGGTCCTCGATGGAGACCAGCGGGTACGCGTCGACGAGCTCGGCGTAGTACTCGGTCATCTCGGCGGCCGAGCGGGACTGGCCCTCGAACTCGTACTTGCCGTCCTTGTAGAACTCGGACGCGGCGACGTCGAGCGCGAGCGCGATGTCCTTGCCCGGGACGTAGCCGGCCTGCTTGATGGCCTCGACGATGAGGTCGAGCGCGGCGCGGTTGGACTCCAGGTTCGGGGCGAAGCCGCCCTCGTCACCGAGACCGGTGGAGAGGCCCTTGGTGTGCAGGACCTTCTTGAGGGTGTGGTAGACCTCGGCACCCCAGCGCAGCGCCTCGGAGAAGGACTCCGCGCCGATCGGGGCAATCATGAACTCCTGGATGTCGACGTTGGAGTCGGCGTGCGACCCACCGTTGAGGATGTTCATCATCGGAACGGGCAGCAGGTGCGCGTTCGGGCCGCCGAGGTAGCGGAAGAGCGGCAGGTCCGAGGCTTCGGACGCGGCGTGCGCGACGGCGAGGGAGACGCCGAGGATGGCGTTGGCGCCGAGCGAGCCCTTGTTGTCGGTGGCGTCCAGGTCGAACATGGCCTGGTCGATCAGGCGCTGCTCGGTGGCGTCGTAGCCGACGAGCTCCGGGCCGATCTGCTCGATGACCGCGAGAACGGCCTTCTCCACGCCCTTGCCCATGTAGCGGTTGGGGTCACCGTCACGGAGCTCAATGGCCTCGAAGGCACCGGTGGAGGCGCCGGACGGGACGGCAGCACGGCCGGTGCTGCCATCGTCGAGGCCCACCTCGACCTCGACCGTGGGGTTGCCTCGGGAGTCCAGGATTTCCCGGGCTACGACGACGTCGATGGACGGCACGAGCATCTCCTTCTGGGATGTGACGCTGGGTGTGCGGTGGCGTGTGGGGCCGTGGGAGGCCCCTGCCGGTCTAGAGCCTAACCGGCTCCGGGCAGTGGGCCGGTCGACCGCCCGGGTCCTGGGACGAAAAAGGGCCCGAATACCCTCCTTACAGGACATAGGACCCTTGAATTCCGCCGGACACACCACCGCCCGGCACGTCGGGGACGCGCCGGGCGGGAGTGCTGCGCCGGGATGTGCCGGGAAGTGCCGGCCATTCAGCCGGGTGTCAGGAAAGCTTCAGCTTCTGGCCCGGGTAGATCAGATCGGCATCCGCAACGATGTCCTTGTTCAGGTCGTGCAGGTGCTGCCAGCCGCCCTGGACGCCGTTGGCGTCGGCGATGGCGCCGAGGGTGTCGCCGGCCTTGACCTCGTAGGAGCCGGTGCCGGTCTTCACGGCGAGGGGGGCGGCGGGCTTCGCGGCCGGCTTGGTGGCCGGCTTCGACGGGGCCGGGGCCTGGGAGCGCTCGGACCGGGTGGTGGTGGTCTCGGTGCGCTTGGTCTCGGTGCGCTTGGTCTCGGTCTTCGGCTTGGCCTGCTTGACCTCGGTGCCGGAGCCGTTCGAGGTGCCGGTGGAGCCGCCGGTGTACGCGGAGTTGGTCAGGCCCTTGCCGCAGTGCGGCCAGGCGCCCTTGCCCTGGCCCTTGAGGACCTTCTCGGCGACGGCTATCTGCTGGGCCTTGGAAGCCTTGTTGGCGGTGGCGGCGTACGCCTTGCCGCCGTACGCGGCCCAGGTGGAGGCGGAGAACTGCAGGCCGCCGTAGTAGCCGTTGCCGGTGTTGATGGACCAGTTGCCACCGGACTCGCACTTGGCGACGGTGTCCCACTGCGAGGCGGTGGCGGCGTTCGCGGTGCCCGCAGCCATCAGCGGGGCGGCGATCGCGGCACCGGTGACACCGGCGAGCGTGACGATCCGGGTGGCCTTGGAGGCGCGACGGTGCTTGCCCTTGCCGGAAAGCAGCATGGAACTTCTCCTCACCGACGCCTACGAGGTGAGCTGTCGGGTTCGGGCGAGTGAGTTGCCCGGCCTCGCGACCTAGCGCGTGGCTTAACCCCAAGCCATTCCCGCTGACCGTCTCTCAACGGCCGTCCGGGTCCGGCACTTACCTTGGTTCCCCCGCTCCTGCCTTCGGCGCTTGACGCGACGACTGTTCCCTCCGTCCGCCGGCAGGATTCGGCGATGCGGTCGAAGAGGCCCGCGGTGGCGAGCGATTCAGAAGGTAGACAGGTCTGCCCCGGATGTTCAACGAGCGTTTCGAGCACAAAACCGCCCCTACTTGCGCTCCCCGAAAGGGTGTTTGCGCAGGTGAGGGGCGGATTCGCGGAAGGTCACAGGGAGGACACGCCAGTTGACCGGAAGAGACGCATGTCTCACTTGCTCACAACGGACATTAGGGGCTTTCCGGTCGCCCGAACTGGCCCTATTTCTGGCTTAGATCCAGGTTCTGGCCCGGCTTGATGAGATCCGCGTCGCCCCCGATGACCTGCTCATTGGCCGCGTAGAGGGCATTCCAGCCGCCCTTGAGCCCCTTGGCGTCGGCGATGTCGCCGAGGGTGTCGCCGGCCTTCACGGTGTATGTCGGGTCCGTTTTTTCCGACTTGGCATTGGTTGCGGCGGTTTCCTCGGCGGCGGGTGCACCGCGGTGTCGTCCGGTGCCGGTGTCCGTGCCGGCCACCGGGGCGCCGCTCGGGTCGGTGACGGGCGTCGCCGGGTCGGTGGTCGCCGTGGGGCTCACCGGTGCCGTGGGGGCCGTGGGGTCGGTCGTCGGGCTGCCCGGAGTGGCCGGGGTGGTCGGCGTGCCGGGCGTGGTCGGCGCGACCGGCGGGGCGGTGGGGTCCACCGGGCCGGTCGGAGTGCCGGGCGTGGTCGGGCCGGTGGGGGTGCCCGGAGTACCCGGAGTGCCCGGGGTGGCGGGCAGGGTCGGGGTGGTGCCCGGCGCCGGCGTCTCACCGACCGGCGCGGTCGGCTTACCGGGCGCGGTGGGTGCGACCGGCGCAGTGGGCGCGGTGGGCGCGACCGGCTCGGTGGGCGGCAGCGGGGCCGGCATGACCGGCATGCCCGGGGTGAACACCCCGCCCGGCACGGCCGTCGGGTCGGAGCTGCCGGAGTCCTCCGGGCGGTCCTCCGGGCGGACCGGGGCGAGCGACCGGTCCGGCTGGGGGCCCGGCTGGCCCGGGTCCACGGCGGCGGCGGGGCCGTTGCGGGTCAGTCCGGCCGACTCCCCGCAGTGCGCCCAGGCTCCGGGCCCGTCGGCGGCCAGCACCCGCTCGGCGATGGCTATCTGCTGGGAGCGGCTGGCCAGGTCGGCGCGCGGGGCGTAGTCGAGACCGCCGGCGTCCTTCCACTGCTCCTGGGTGAACTGGAGCCCGCCGTACGCACCGCTGCCGTAGTCGGCGCTCCAGGTGCCACCGCTCTCGCACTCGGCGACCTTGTCCCAGGTGGCGGTGTCCGCCGCGCTCGCACTGGTGGCGGCGAGCAGCGGCATGGCCAGGGCGGAGCCGGTGACTCCGGCCGTGACGACGATCGCAGGGGCCTGACGGGGCCGACGATGGCGGCCGTTCCCGGAACGCATGAGGGTGGACCTTTCGCGTGACAGCGGGGAGGTCACGGAACCTAGCGCTCCTCGAACGCTTGTCACAAGTCGATGCAGCGCAGATCACGCGAAGGTCACAGCGGGGCGGCAGTGGGCACCCGGGCTGTTGACCTGCGGTCAGTTAATTAGCGGGGTGTGAAGCGAACCGGAAGCGTGCGCAGTCCACGCATGATCAGCCCGCCGCGCCAGCGCAGCGCCTCGGGCTCCACGGCGAGCTCCAGATCCGGAATCCGCGTCAGCAAAGTTGCAAGCGCTGTCTGTCCCTCCAGCCGGGCCAGCGGAGCACCCAGGCAGTAATGGATTCCGTGCCCGTATCCAAGGTGCTGATTGTCACTGCGGGAGAGGTCCAGGATGTCCGGATCGGCGAACCGGGCGGGGTCGCGGTCGGCGGCGGCGAGGACGACGAGGACCGGGTCGCCGGCCGCGATGTCCTGTCCGCCGAGCGTCAGCGGGCGGGTGGCAAACCGCCAGGTGGCCAGCTCGACCGGGCCGTCGTAGCGGAGCAGTTCCTCGACCCCGGTGGCGAGCAGTCCGGTCTCCCCGGCCGCGAGGGAGGCCTGGAGGCGGCTGCGCTGGTCCGGGTTGGCGAAGAGAGAGTGGACGCCGTTGCCGATGAGGTTCACGGTGGTCTCGAAGCCGGCGAAGAGCAGGATGAAGGCCATGGCGGCGGCCTCGTTCTCGGTCAGGTGCTCGCCGTGGTCGCTTGCCCGGATCAGACCCGAAATCAGGTCATCGCCCAGATCATCCCTTTTGCGGTGGATGAGCTCGACCAGGTAGTTCCGCATCTGCTTCACCGACCGGGCCACCCCGCCGCGCGGACCTCCGCCGTGCCGGATCATCATCCCGGCCCAGTCGCGGAAGTCGTCCTGGTCCTCCCGCGGTACGCCGAGCATCTCGCAGATGGCGTAGATGGGGAGCGGGAACGCGAACTCGTGGATGAGGTCCGCCTCGCCCCGGCCGGCGAAGTTGTCGATCAGGTGGTCGGTGAGCTCCTGGACCCGCGGGGTGAACTCGGCCACCCGGCGCGGGGTGAAGGCCTTCGACACCAGCCGCCGCAGCCGGGTGTGGTCCGGCGGGTCGATGTTGAGCAGATGGGTCATCAACTCCGCCTTGCGCTCCCCCGGAATCCCGGTCTTGCCCTTGGCGTGCGCGGGCTCCGCATGGTGCGCCGGGTTCTTGCTGAGCCGCTGGTCGGCGAGGGCCTGGCGGGCGTCGGCGTACCGGGTCACCAGCCAGGCCTCGACCCCGCTGGGCAGCTTGGTGCGGTGCACCGGGGCGTGTTCGCGCAGCCAGGCGTAGGCCGGGTACGGGTCGGTCGCGAACTCCCAGTCGAAGAGCGTGGGGGCGGCGGGGGCGGCTGCTGCGGGGGCGGCTGCTGCGGCGGTGGCGGGGTCCTCGTGCACCGTCCGACGGTATCCCGCCGCCGGGGCGCCACCCCTTATGGGTGGTTCGCCGCGGCTGTCCGCAGATCGGACAGAGCTTGACCTCACCTTGCCCGGCATTCCTACTTTCGGTTTTGTGGATGTGAGGATCTTGAAGAGCAGCTTTGCGGTGGTGGAGAGGCGGGCCGAACACGCGGTCAAGTTCTTCTACTCCCACCTGTTCTGGCACAACCCCGGACTCCGTGAGCTGTTCCCCTCCTCCTTCGAGGACATGGAGCGGCAGCGGGACCGGCTCTTCGCCGCGCTCACCCACGTGATCGCCCATCTGGAGGACGAGACGCTCCTCCCCTATCTACGGGACCTGGGCCGCGACCACCGCAAGTTCCGCACGGGCCCCGAGCACTACGCCGCCGTCGGCTCCAGCCTGCTCGCCGCGCTCGCCGAGACCTCCGGCGAGGCCTGGACCCCGGACGTGGAGAAGGCCTGGGCCGAGGCGTACCAGGTGATCGCCGACGCGATGACGGCCGGCGCCGCCGAAAGCAAGGACCCCCCGTGGTGGGACGCGGAGGTCGTGCGCCACCTCCAGTACGGGGAGGACATCGGGGTGCTGACCCTCCGGCCCCACCAGCCGCTGCCCTACCGGGCCGGCCAGTACGTCAGCGTGAGCAGCGCACGGGTGCCGACCACCTGGCGCACCTACTCCATCGGCAATGCGCCGCGTGCCGACCACACCGTCGACCTGCATGTCAGCCGGATCGAACGGGGCCGGCTCAGCACCGCCCTGGTCCGCGAGGTCCAGCCCGGCGAACTGCTGCGGCTGGGTGCCCCCGGCGGCCTGATGACCCTGCGCCGGGACGGCCGCCCGATCAGCCTGATCGCCGCCGGCACCGGCTGGGCGCCGGTGCTGGCCCTGCTGGAGGAGCTGGTCGCGGACCCTCCCGATCAGGACGTGCGGCTGTTCGTGACCGCCCGCGAGCAGGCGTACCTGTACGACCGCCCGCTCATCGACGCATACGCCGAGGCGTACGGCTGGCTGAGCGTCACCTATCTGACCCCGGCCCCGGGCAGGCACCGCAACCAGGCCACCGAACGGCTGGCCACCGCGCTCGGCAACCGGGGCCTGTGGCCCGACCAGGACGTGTACCTGAGCGGCCCGGCGGCCTTCATGGAGGAGACCGCCTGCCTCCTGGCGGAGCTGGGCGCCCGCCCCGACCGGCTCTTCCACGATGCGGTCCCCGCCGGCCCCGCGCACGCCCGGCCGCTGGGCTCCGGCGAGTGGTTCCTGAACCGCCCGGCCCCGCACTGGCACAACCCCTCGGCCCGCGCCCCGCGCGAGCCGTACGGGCGCTGACCCGCCGCGCTATCCGTCGAGGCCCTCGGCGGCCCGGATCGCGTCCCGGTAGGTGCGGGCCGCCGCGCGCAGCGCGGTCTCCGGGTCCACCCCCTGCGCCTCGGCACGTGCCGCCAGCGCCAGCAGTTCGTACCCGATGCCCTCGCCCTCCGGCAGCGGTACGTCCACCCCGCCGGACCGGACCCGGCCCGCCAGCTTCGACGCGAGCGCGAGCCCCGGCTGCCCCAGCGGGATCCCGTCGGTCACCGAATCACGCTGTTTCTCGGCCGCCTTGGTGCGCATCCAGTGCGCCTTCACGTCCTCCGGGGTCTCGGCCTTCGCGTCGCCGAAGACGTGCGGATGCCGGTGGATGAGCTTCTCCACGATCGTCCCGGCCACGTCGTCGACCGAGAACGGCTCCTCGGGGTCCTCCTCGGCGATGCGCGCGTGGAAGACCACCTGGAGGAGGACGTCGCCGAGCTCCTCGCGCAGCTCCTCCCGGTCGCCGTCCTCGATCGCCTCGACGAGCTCGTACGCCTCTTCGATCCCGTACTTCGCCAGGCCCTTGTGGGTCTGGCGGGAGGACCAGGGGCACTCGCGCCGGATCCGGTCCATCACCTGGACCAGGTCGAGCAGCCGGGCGCCGGGCAGATCGTAGGAGCCGGGCAGCAGCTCCAGGTCGGGCATGCTGTGCCGGCCGGAGCCGGCCAGCCGGGCCAGGCCGTCGGTGAGCCGCCGGTCGCCCTCGCCGGAGGGGAGCACCACCACGGTCCGGCCGCCCGCGCACTCCTCGACCAGCGCGTGCGCGTCCGGGCTCTCCCCCACGACCTCGATCCCGGCCTCCCGCAGATAGGGCAGCTGCGGGTGGTCCGGGTCGGCGCACAGCACCAGGTCGGCTGCGTGCAGGGTCTGCCACGCGGACCAGGACAGCACCCCGGGGGCGACCCGGTGGCTGGTGGTCAGCAGGACGATGCGGCCGGTGGGCTCGGCGGTGGGGTGCTCGGCGGTCGGGTGCTCAGTCACCCTTCGAACCTACCTCCGCCGGCGGTCAGGCCCCGGCCGGGGGCTGCTCGGGCCGGGTCTTCTGGCTGATCCACGGGATCTTCTGGTCGCCGACGGTGATCTGCCGGGTGTCCCAGGCGCCGTAGCGGGGGTTCACCTCGATGCGCAGCTGCTCGGCGGCCTTGGCCAGCGGCTCCAGCACCTTGTCCTCGCCGTAGCGGTCGCTGAGCTTGGCGAAGAGCAGCTGGAAGCGGACCTCGTCCTCGACCTGCCCGGGCGCGAGCGGCACCCGCTGCGCCAGCATGATCTCGTCCATCTTCTCCTGACCGCCGGTCTGGGCCAGCCTGCTCTTCTGCACTTCTTCGGTCTCCTTGGTGGAGACCGTGATTCCGGCCGTCGCGGCGGCCTTCTCCAGCACCCGCAGCTGGATCATCTTGCTGAGCTTGACCCGTTCCAGCTGCGTCGAGTTGGCCACCAGCTGGGTGGCGTTCGCCGAGCGCTGCTGGGCGTCCCGGACGTCCTTCACCTGGGCCTGGAGCGCGGAGGTGGTGATGCGTTCACCGCCGACGACGGCCGCGGTGCCGGGTCGTGCCTCGCCCGAACAGGCGGAGAGCAGCGGGGCCGCGAGAAGCAGGGCGGCGGAGACGGAGAGCGCAGTGCGACGGTGCAAAGGAGCCTCCAGGGCCTGGCTGAAGATTGTGCAGCGGTGCACAAGTGCCTTGCGGTGATCGATGGTATGAGCTCAGGTTGATCAGAGCCACCGGTTCGACCAACGATTCCCGCGCTGTCGGGGTGCGTGTTCACCCGGTGGCCATCCTTCTGTCGTCCACCCCTGCCAAGGTTCCCCCACCATGTCGACACCGCACCGCTCACCGCGCCGCCACAGCCTCTACGGATCGGCGCTCGCGGCGCTGATCGCCGTCGTGGGGGTGGGTGCCGGGGACGCGGTCGCGCGGGTGTTCCCGTACGGCCACCGGCACCGCAGCATCAACGACCTCGGCAACCAGTTCGTGCCCTTCCACGCGCACTTGTGGGACCTGCTGCACGGCCGGGCGGCGGGCGGGGTGCTGCTCAACTGGCAGTCCGGGTACGGGACCAGCTTCCTGCCGGACCTCGGGACCTATCTGACGAGCCCGTTCGCGCTGCTGGTCGGCTTCTTCCCGCGCCAGGACATCGATCTCGCGGTGTACGTGGTCACGGTGCTGAAGATCGCGGCGGCCGGGGCGGCCATGGCCTGGCTGCTGCGGACCATGCGGCCGGGGCCGTGGTGGGGCGCGGCCGTGCTGGGCGCCTCGTACGCCCTGTGCGGATGGTCGGTCATCGAGGCCTCGTACAACCCGATGTGGCTGGACGGTCTCATCGCCTTCCCGATGCTGTGCCTGACCGGGGAGTGGGCGCTGCGCGGACGCCGCGCGGTGCTCGCCCCGCTGGTGGTGGCGGTGTCCTGGACGGCCAACTTCTACACCGCCTATATGGCCACCCTCGGTGCGGCGCTGGTGCTGCTGGTGCGGGTGGTGCTGGAGCGGGAGGACGTACGGGCCCGGGTGCGGGTGGTGCTGCGGGCCGCGGGGAGCACCCTGCTGGGCATCGCGCTGGCCGCGCCCGTGCTGGTGCCGGTCTTCCTCGGGTCGAAGCACGCCTACCCGGGCCTGGTGCGGGAGTTCACCCCGGTGGCCTGGTCGGACCTGTTCGCCCGGCTGCTGCCCGCCACCTACAGCTTCTCCTCCCCCGCCCTGTTCGTCGGCACCGGCACCCTGCTGCTGGCGGTGGCCCTGCCGTTCCACCGGGCGGTGCCGCTGCGGCCCCGGCTGTGGTGGACGGGGCTGCTGGTGGCGGTGCTGCTCTCCTTCCAGTGGAAGCCGACGCATCTGGCCTGGCACGTGTTCGCCACGCCCAACGGCAGTGCGTACCGGCAGACGTTCGTGCTCGCCGGGGTGGTGGTGATCGCCGCGTGGATGGGGCTGGCGGCCGGCCGGCCGGGGCTGCGACCGCTCGCCGGGGGCGCGGCCGTGCTGGCCGGGGCGGTGCTCTGGGCGAGCGGCAGCCGGCTGCCCACCACGACCTCGTACGCCCTGTTCCTGGGCGGGCTGCTGGTGGCGGCGCTGGCCTGGTGGCTGCTGCACCACCGCCGGTTCGCCGTCCCGGCGGCGGGACTGCTGGCGCTGGTGCTGGCCGGGCAGGCGGCGGCCACCACCGCCTGGGGCCACCAGGGCAAGCTGGGCGGGCTGGACGACTACCCGTCCTGGGGCCGCGAACACACCGCGCGGGCCGAGGCGCTGGCCGCCGCCGAGGGCTGGCCGGCGTACCGGACGGACCCGAGCCGGCCGGCCCTCACCGGCAACGATCCGATGCTGCTGGGCGGCGAGGGCGGCGCCTACTACAGCAGCCACACCCCGGACGTGTTCACCCGCACCATGGTGGCGCTGGGGGCGGGCTGGACCTCACGCGGGCGCAATGTGCAGAGCATCGACAACCCGGTGACGGACGCGCTGTTCGCGGTGGGTGCCAGGCTCCAGCCGGACGGCACGGTCGTCCGCCGGGACACCCTGCCGCTGGTCACGGTCCGGCCGCCGGCCGCGGCCCGGCCGGTCTATGGCGACTCGCCGTTCCGGAACCAGGAACTGCTGCTGGGGGCACGGGTGTATGCGGATCCGGTGGCGCGGGGGGTGTGCGCGGCCGGCACGGAGGCGTTCCTGTGGGCTCCGGAGTACAACGCGCGGGTCCGGCTGGCGGACGGGCCGGCCTTCCTGATGCACGGCAATGCGCCGCGCAACCGGGCGGCGCTGCAGCCGCTGGGCCGCTCCAACGGGGCCGCCTCGGCGGTGGTCTTCGACCGGAAGCCGCCGCGCCGCTGGACCCTGGGCTGCCTGGACCGGTCCCGGCTGGACGCGGCGGTGGCCCGGCTCCGGGCGACGGCGGCGACTTCGGTGCAGGTCGGCTCGCGGGGGGTCCGCGCGGAGCTGCCGGCCGGGACCGCGGCCGGGTCCGTCGCGGTGCTTGCCGCTCCGCGGATAGCGGGGTGGACCTGTAACGGCCGTCCGGCGGGGCGACACCTGGGGCTGGTCTCGGTCCCGCTGGACGGGCGCACCGCCGAGATCACCTGTACGTTCCGGCCGCCGGGGCTGGTGGCGGGCCTTTCCGCGGGCGCGGCGGGCCTGCTGGTCCTTGGGGCGGTCGCCCTGCGGGTGCGCCGGGGCGCGTAACCCCGCCGTGTGGGCAATCGTGCCGCAGGGCGGCACGGGTGGGCACACGGCACGACGGCGCGCACCGGCCGCGCAGCGTGTGCCCGCGCCCCCGGCCCCGCCGGGGTGCAGCGAAGCCACCGCCCCGGGGCGGTGGCTGTGCACGCTGCGCGGGCCCTGCGGGTGCGGGTTCCGGTGTGCCCACCCGTTCCGCCCTGCGGAACGATTGCCCACACCTGGGGGTTAGCCCCTGACCTGGCCTAGCCAGTGGAGGGTGCGGCGGACTTCCGTGGGGAAGGGGTGGGCCGGGCCGTGGAGGCGGTCCGCGTCGAAGAGGAGGCGGGCCAGGGTTTCGTGGGCGGCCTGGCGGTCGCCCAGCGAGAGCAGCAGGTGCGCTATCCGGCGCCGGACCTCCAGCGGAAGCTCCGGGTCCGGGTTGGCGTAGTGGTTCTCGAACAGCGGGAGCAGGGACCGGTATTCGGCGAGCGCAGCGGCCGGCTCGCCCAGCTGGTCCAGGCACTGGGCCGCCTCGTAGCGGAACCGCAGCGCCTGCGGGTCGCCGGGCGGGAGTTCGTCGGCGAGCCGCCGGAGTTCGGGCAGGGCGCGCCGGTACTGGCCGTCGTCCATCAGGGTGGCCGCGTACTGCTTGCGCAGGGAGCGGACCACCGGGGACTTCTCGCCGTGCTGGGCGGCGGCGGCCGGCAGCAGGGAGCCGAGGATGTCCACGGCCTGGGTGAGCCGGCCCTGGTCGAGGAGGCGCTTCACCTCGTCCACGGAGGAGGCGATGTCCGGGCGCGGCGGGGCTGCCGGGCGGGGCGGCACGGCGGGCACCGCGGCCCGGTCCGGCCAGGGGGCCATCGGGCGCAGGAAGGGCCGGGTGGGGTCCATCGGGCCGGCCGCCGTGCCGTGGGCGGGCAGCAGCGGGGCCAGCGCCTCGTACACCTCCTGGGCGGAGGAGGGCCGGTCCTGCGGGTCCTTCGCGAGGAGGTGCAGGAGGAGGGCTTCCAGCTGGTGCGGGATCTCCGGGCGGAGCTGGCGGACCGGGAGCGGCGGCTCGTACAGGTGCCGGTGGAGCACGCCGAGCGCGGTGGAGCCGGCGAAGGGGACGCTGCCGCTGAGGAGTTCGTACATGAGCACGCCAAGGGCGTACAGGTCGGTGCGCGGGCCGACGGCGCCGCCCATGGCCTGTTCGGGGGCCATATAGGCGGGGCTGCCTATGGGCGAGCCGGTGTGGGTGAGGCGGGTGGTGTCGGTGTCCATCACGGAGGCGACGCCGAGGTCGAGGACGAGGATGGTGCCGTCCGGCCGGACCATCACGTTCCGCGGCTTGAGGTCGCGGTGGACGATGGGCACCGCGTGCACGGCGGAGAGCACCGAGCAGAGCTGGGCGGCGACCGAGACCGCCCACTGCCACGGGTAGGGCTCGTGCTCGGCCAGGTGGTCGGCGAGGTCGGCGCCTTCGACGTACTGCATGACCAGGTAGAGGTCGTCGCCGTCGCTGCCGGCGTCGTGCACGGTGACCAGCCCGGGGTGGTCGACCTGGGCGGTGACCCGGCATTCGCGGACGAACCGGCGGCGCAGTTCCTCGGCGACGGTGCCGGGCCCGGCGACCTTGTCGGGGCGCAGCAGTTTGACGGCGACGCGCCGGTCGAGCCGCCGGTCGTACGCCGTCCAGACCTGGCCCATGCCGCCCTGGCCGAGGACGGTGGCGAGCTGGTACCGGTCCGCGATGACCCGCTCGGTGGCGGGGGCGCCGGCGCCGGTGGTGGCGGGCGCGGTCACCGGCCCTGCTCCCGGCCGTCCTGCTTGCGCAGCAGTTCGCTCAGCTCGTCGAGTTCGGCGCGGACCTGGCCGATGCGGGGTGCCGGGGGCGCGGGCGGCGGGGTGGGGCCGGGGCCCTGCGGCTGGGTCTGCGCGGCGGGCGGGTAGCCGTACTGCGTCGGGCCGGGCGGCGGGGTCGGCGGGTACCAGCCGGCGGGCGGCACCGGCTGCGGGTTCGCGAGGTTCGCGTGGTGCTTGATGTCGGCGTAGAGGAAGTAGGCGACGATCGCCGCGGCCATGGCGAGCATGACGCCCATGCCGGTGTTGCCGCGCCAGGTGCTGGCGTCGGGGGTGGGGTCGGTGCCGAGCAGCCAGAGGCAGCACACGGACAGGACGGCGTTGGTCCCGCACAGGACCCAGTCGCGGGTGCGGCGGGTGACGACGGCGAGCCGGATCAGCGTCCCGAAGGCGAGCATGCCGCAGCTCAGCAGGGGCAGCAGGGCGAACAGCACACGCATGGTCACCAGGAACCCGCTGTTGGGACGGTGTTCCTGGTGGTGCGGCGGCGGGTAGCCGGGGCCGTGCATCACTGCTCCTGACGGGCCGTACGGACGAGGGATGGCGCAAAACTGCTCGGGGCAGAGCGTATAGCCGGAAAGGGACACCCGGTCAGGGGATGTCCAGGATGCAGCCCAACCGTTGCGTGGAAGCCGGGCTTCGACTTATTCGGGGGTGACGGTTCCGTCGGTGAGGCCGTCGTAGAGGCCTTGGACCAGCTGTTCGCCGAGGCGTCCGGCCAGCCGCAGCGCGTCCTCGAATTCGGCGAGCGCGCGGAACCGGTCGCCGTAGCGGTGCTGTTCGGCGAGTGGCAGCCGGGGCAGCTGGAGGCGGCGTACGTCGAGCCGGGTGGCGGTGGAGACGTAGCTGCTGGCCTGGCGTTGGTTCGCGGTGCCGCGCAGGAAGCCGGCCAGGAACCAGGGGTCGAGGGCGGCCGGGTCGGGGCGCAGCAGCTGGAGGTTGCGGCCGAGGGCGGCGCCGGCGGTGGCGGGGCCGATGACGCGGGCGACGGTGGCGCCGCCGACCACGGGGACGACCACGTCTCCGGGTTCGGTGAGGAGCGGCTCGTCGGCGGTGTCGGCGAGGGTGCCGGAGGGGCCGGTGCCGGTGTAGACGTCCTGTTCGGTGAGGACGGGTGCGCTGCCGGTGCCGCTGCCGGTGCCGGTGCGGAGCACCAGGGCGCCGGCCCGGGCGAGTTCGCCGATGGTGGTGAGGGGCAGCCGGGCGGGGTCGCCGTCGGCCGTGGCGGGGGCGGCGGGCGGCGGGGTGAGCCGGGTGGCGAGGGTGAGGGTTTCGTCGAGGCGGTCCCGTACGGCGGTGAGGGCGGCGGGGCCGGCCCCGCCGGCGGGCGGCGGCAGGTGGCGGGCCGGGGTGAGGTCGACGTCGTCGTCGAGGAGTTCGAGGACGGGGACGACCCGGCTGATGCCCGGGACCTCCTCGGTGCCGCCGGTCCGGTCGTACGTCTCCCAGGCGTCCAGCACCGCGCTGTGTACGGCGGGCCAGGCGGCCCGCTCCCGGCCGCCCCCGGACTCCGCGAGCGGGGCGGTGTCGACGAGCAGCAGTCCGGCCGGGGGTGGCGTGTGGGGGGCGGGTTTGCGCAGCACCCACAGGTGGAGGGGGATGCCGTACGGGGGCGCGGCACCGGCCGGCAGGGCGGCGACGGCGCGCAGGGCGCCGCGGCGCAGCAGGTCGGCGCGGATGCGGCGGCCGGAGCGGCGGGCGGCGACGGCGGGCGGCATCAGGAGGACGGCGGTGCCGCCCTCGCGAAGGCGGGCGAGGGCGTGCTGGACCCAGGCGAGCTCGGATTCGGTGCGGGCGGGGAAGCCGTACTCCCAGCGGGGGTCGTAGGCGAGTTCCTCGTGGCCCCAGTTGCGTTCGTTGAAGGGCGGGTGGCAGAGCACGGCGTCGGCGGCGAGGCCGGGGAAGGCGTCGGAGCGCAGGCTGTCGGCGGTGGCGGCCACGACCTCGGCGTCGCCGTGCAGGGCGAGCCGGAGTGCACTGAGGGCGGCGAGTTCGGGGCTGCTGTCCTGCGCGTACAGGGTGGCGGGGGCCTCGGGCCGGCTGCGGACGGCGCGCAGCAGGGTGCCGGTGCCGCAGGCCGGGTCGAGGACGGTGCGGGCGGCGGGGCCGGCCAGTGCGGCCATCAGGTCGGCGGGGCCGGGCGGGGTCGGCGTGTACTGGCGGGGGCTGGTGTCGAGGTGCCGGCCGAGGAGGAACTCGAAGGCGTTGCGGGCGCCGAGTTCGGCGGCGAGGGCGGCCACGCCGCGGGCCAGGGGCATGGCTTCGGGGCCGGGGGCCGTGACGGTGAGGGGGTGTCCGGTGCCGAAGCGGGCGCCGAGGACCTCGGCGAGGAGCGGCCGGAGCAGGGCGGCCATCCGCTGGTCGGAGACGGCTGCGGGCGCCCGCCAGTCGGTGGGCCGGTCGCGTACGACGAGCAGGACGCAGCCGGCTTCGAGCAGTCCGGCGACGGCTCCGCCGGGGTGGCCGGAGAGCTGCTGCCAGACCCGTTCGCGCAGCGGGACCTCGGCGAGCTTGCCCTGGGCGCGCAGCCATTCCTCGATCTCGGGCAGGGCGAAGGAGGGGCTGGTCTCGGTGCCGCCGACGGGCTTGGGGAAGTCGGGGTGGCGGCGGCGCCAGTTGCTGACGGCGGCGCGGCCGACTCCGGCGAGGCGTGCGATCTCGGCGGCGGTGACCTCTGCGGTGTTCTCCGGCATGCGCGGAGCATATCCCGTACACACCCGGAAACCGCCTTCACAGCGTGAACCGATCTCATCATGTGAACCTTGTTGACTCGGTTCACAGCTTCTGTTGTGATTACCCCCGTCAGCCCGACCGACCGATCGAAGGACGCAACTCATGTCGCACGTCTCGAAGTTCGCCCGCACCGCCCTCACCGGCGCGGGAGTCGCGCTCGCCCTCGCCACCCTCGGCGCCTGCTCCGACACCGACAAGCCCGCTCCCTCGACCAAGGCCACCGGAAAGCCGGCCGAGGGCGCGCAGCCCACCGCACAGAAGGAGCAGAAGGAAGAGAAGAAGGAGGAGAAGAAGGCCGCGTTCAAGGGCGATGGCACCTTCGAGGTCGGCAAGGACCTCCAGCCCGGCACCTACCGGACCACCGGCAACAGCGGCGCGGGCTGCTACTGGGAGCTGGCCAAGGACTCCTCCGGGGAGCTCGACTCGATCATGGCGAACGACAATGTGACGGGCTCCAGCTACGTGACCGTCAAGGCACCCGCCAAGCTCCTCAAGACCAATGGCTGCAAGGACTGGGAGGCGGTGGACGCCAAGCCGTCCGGCACCCCGAAGGCCGAGATCAAGGGCGACGGCGGCATGGTCCGGGTCGGCGCCGACATCGCCCCCGGCACCTACAAGTCGGCCGGCCCGGCGGAGGGCAGCATCGGCTGCTACTGGGAGCGCGCGAAGAACGCCGAGCACGGCCTGGAGTCGATCGCCGCCAACGACAACCCGACCGGCCCGGCCGTGGTGACGATCTCCCCGAAGGACGGCTACTTCAAGACCACCGGCTGCGCCGACTGGAAGAAGACCGGCTGACCCTCCCCCGCCCCACCCCTCCCACTCCCTCCCCGGCCAGCCCCTCCCGGGCCTCCCCCGGCCGGCATTCCCCTCCCCGCCCCACCCCCCGCCCACAGGCTGCGCTTAAATGCCCCTTACACTCCCCCCTCGCCCGGCAAAACCCTCCGCACAGGAAGTTCCTCTCATGCGAACAGCCCGCGTGACCGTCACTGCCGCCCTGGCTTCGGCCGCCCTTCTCGGGCTGACCGCCTGCAACGGATCCGACTCCGCCGACAGCGCCAAGTCCGGCAGCAAGGCGAGCACTTCGGCCACGCCGACGCCCAGCCCGAGCGTGAGCAAGGCTCCGTTCGCCGACCTCTCCGGCCCGGAGATCGCCGAGAAGTCCCTCGCCGCCACCCGCGCAGCCCAGACGCTGCGGGTCAAGGGCCAGGTGCTGGAGGACGGCAAGCCGATGACCGTGGACTTGGCCATCACCAAGACCGGCGACTGCGCGGGCTCCGTATCCGTGGCGAAAGAGGGGTCGATGAAGATCATCAAGAACCCCACCTACCTGTACTTCAAGGCCGACGCCCAGTTCTTCCGGAACTCGCTGAAGGGCGCGCCCAAGGCCCAACGGGACGCGGTGGTCAAGCAGCTCGCCGACCGCTGGGTGAAGAAGACGGCCAGCGCCGCGGACTCCAAGGAAATATCCGCCATGTGCGACCTGGACGAGCTGCTCGGCGAGTTCGGCACCGCCTCCCTCGCCCGCAAGGGCCAGGAGACCCAGCTGCCCGCCGGCCCGGCGTTCACCCTCACCAACACCACCGCCGACGGCGACGAGACCTACTGGGTCGCCACCCAGGGCGAGCCCTTCATGCTCAAGGCCACGGTCACCGGCAAGGAGAACGGCGAGCTGAACTTCTCCGAGTTCAACAAGCCGGTCGACACCCAGGCCCCGGCCGACAAGGACATCGTCGACGGCGACAAGCTGGGCGGCGGCTCCAACGACAGCGCCTGACCGCAGGCCCCGGACCCGGCCCGGGAAGCCGCCGCACAAGGGGAGGGCGGCCCCGGGCCCCGGCACGTCCGCGGTGCCGGGGCCCGGCAGCCACCGGAAGGTCAGTGCAGCCCCGCCGCCAGCTCCGCCAGATACTCCGCAGCCGGCCGGCGCCGGGTGAGCGGGGCGGCCTGCCCGGCCCACAGGTTGGCGAGGTCGCCGTGGCCCTCCAGGCCCGCGGCCGTCCGTACCGGCCGGGTCAGGGTGTACTGCAGCGGGTAGGGCGCGAGTTCCGCCTCGTACGGCAGCATCCCGCGGGTGAACCGGTTCGGGATCGCCCGCGCGAGCCGTCCGGAGAACGCCCGGGTCAGGACGGTCGACCGGGCTTCGGGCCCGGCCAGGGCCGCCCGGTGCACCCCGCTGGCCCCCGACTCCTCGGTGGCCAGGAATCCGGTGCCCACCTGCACCCCGTCCGCGCCCAGCGCGAGAGCTGCCGCCACCCCGCGCGCATCGGCGATGCCGCCCGCCGCGATCACCGGCACCGACACCGCCCGGGCCACCTGCGGAACCAGCGAGAACGTGCCCACCAGCGACTCGTGCACCGGCCGCAGGAACGAACCCCGGTGGCCGCCCGCATCGCTGCCGGAGGCCACGACCGCGTCCATGCCCGCCGCCTCGATCGCCTCCGCCTCCGCGACCGTGGTCGCGGTGCCGATCGTACGGATGCCCAGCCGCCGGGCCTCCGCCAGGACGGCGGGCTCCGGAATGCCCATCACCCAGCTGATCACGGGCGGGGCCGCGGCGAGCAGCGCTTCGACCTGCTCTGCGAACTCCGGGGCCGGCGGCGGGTGTTCCAGGGAGGCCGGGTCCAGCCCGAGCTCCTCGTACCAGGGCCGCATCCGCTCCGCGTACCGGGCGAGCGCCGCCGGGTCCGGCGGGGCCGCGGCCTCGTCGGGGTGCGGCACCCAGAGGTTGACGGCGAACGGCCGGGCGGTGGCTGCGCGCAGCTCGGCGACCAGTTCGCCGATGCCGGCGGGGGTGAGGATGTGCGCCCCGTACGAGCCGAGTCCGCCCGCCCCGGAGACGGCGGCGGCGAGCGCGACCGAGGACAGCCCGCCACCGAACGGGCCCTGCACGATGGGATGTTCCAGTTCGAAGAGCTCTGCGAAGGAGGTCATGACCGGGAGAGTAGACGACCGGTCAACTATTCACCAGCCGACCGGTCGTATACTCGCGCCATGGGACGGACGAGCACCGCACGGGAACGCCTGCTGGACGCGGCCTGCGCGCTGATGCTGAGCCGCGGTTACGGCACCATCGGGGTCGCCGAGATCTGCGCCCGGGCCGAGGTGAAGAAGGGCAGCTTCTATCACTTCTTCGAATCGAAGCAGGCCCTGACCGTCGAGGCGGTCAACGCCCACTGGGCCGCCCAGCGGCCGGCCTGGACCGCCGCGCTCTCCGCCCCGGACACCGCGGGCGAGGACCGACTGCGCCGGCTGTTCGAGGACCAGGCGGCGGCACAGCACGCTGCCAAGGCTGAGCACGGCTTTGTGAACGGCTGCCTGTTCGGCAATCTGGCGCTGGAGCTGAGCGGCCGGGACGAGGTGATCCAGGCCCGGCTCGCGGAGATCTTCGATGAGCAGATCGACCTGGTGCACGCGGCCCTGCCGGATCACGGCCGGGACACCGCCCGGGCGGTGCTGGCCCAGCTGGAGGGCATGGTCCTGTTCGCGAAACTGGCCGGCGACCCGGGCCTGCTGGACAACCTGTGGGACCGCACGGCCCCCCTGCTGGCGCGCTGACCCGCCCTGCGGGGAGAGCTACTGGCGGGCCGGCCGGGCCGGAGGTGTGGTGGGGTTGCCGCCGGTGGGGAGGCGCTGGTCCGGGCAGTCCGACAGCACCCGCTTCATCGCGTCCCGCTCCCCCTCGGTGACCCACAGCCGGTACTTCTGCTTCACCGCGACCTGGGCCGCGACATAGGTACAGCGGTACGACCGGTCCGGCGGCAGCCAGGTCGCCGCGTCCGCGTCGCCCTTCTTCCGGTTGGCCGCCGCCTCCACGGCCAGCAGGTTCAGCGGATCGTTGGCGAAGGCGATGCGCTTGCCCTTGTCCCAGGAGCCGGCGCCCTTCTGCCAGGCGTCCGAGAGCGCGACCACATGGTCGATGTCCACACCGCCGCCCGACTTGCCGCGTTCGAAGGCGATCCGCTCCCCCGTGTACGGATCCTTCTCCAGCACCCCCGAAGCCACCGTGCAGTCGCCGCCCTTGAACGAGGTGGCCGCCAGGTCCCGTTTGAGTATGTCGTCGCGGGTCCCGCAGCCGTTGTTGTCGGTGTCCAGCCACGCCGTGCCGAACTGGGCGCGCTCGTACCCGGTCTTCGGCGCCCGCCCCTTGACGGCCAGCTGCCCGACGGCGGCAAGCGCGTTGGCCCCGTCGGCCGGGCCGGGGCCGGGGGCGGGGGCACCCGAGGACGAGCCGGAGCCGGAGCAGCCGGACACGGCGAGGACCAGGAGGACGACGGAGGGCACCAGGCGGGAGCGCATGAGTCAAGATCCTAAACCGCCCCCGGCGAGCGAATGGATCAAAACCGGCGTAGCGTCACATACAGGGGTACCTAAGGAGTTCTCGCATGGGGATTTTCGACAGGTTCAAGGACCAGGCCAAGGGCAAGGGCAAGGAGATGTCCGACAAGGCCGAGCAAGAGGCCAACGAGCGGTCCGGCGGCAAGTACACCGAGAAGATCGACCAGGCCCAGCAGCAGGCGGAAGACAAGCTCGGCATCGACGAAGACCCCAACAAGTAGGCGGTCCGCACGGCGGCAGCCGCGGCACGTATGCCGCGGCTGCCGCCGTTGTACCGCCCACCGCGAGGGCTACGACCCGAGGATCGTGCTGAGGAATTCGCCGGTCCAGGCGAGCAGTTCCCGCCCGACCAGCGGCTTGCCGCCGATCTTGCCGGTCTTCGGCCGCGGGACCAGCACCTGCGAGGTGGCCGGCTTGATGACCGACCCCGGGTAGAGCCGCTTCAGCCGCAGCTCCTGCGATTCCCGCAACTCCACCGGCCCGAAGCGGATGTTGGTGCCCTGCAGGGTGATGTCGCCGACCCCGCAGGCCCGCGCCAGCATCCGCAGCCCGGCCACCAGCAGCAGGTTCTCCACCGGCTCGGGCAGCTTGCCGTAGCGGTCGGTGAGTTCCTCCCGGACGGCCTTGATGTCGGCCTCCGAGTTGGCCGCGGCGATCGACCGGTACGCCTGGAGGCGCAGCCGCTCGCCCGGCGCGTAGTCGTGCGGGACATGTGCGTCCACCGGCAGCTCGATCTTGACCTCCAGCGGCGGCTCCTCCTCGACCCCGCCCTCCAACGAGGCCCGGTAGTCGGCGACCGCCTCGCCCACCATCCGTACGTACAGGTCGAACCCGACGCCCGCGATATGGCCGGACTGCTCCCCGCCGAGCAGATTGCCCGCGCCGCGGATCTCCAGGTCCTTCATGGCCACGTACATGCCCGCGCCCATCTCGGTGTGCTGGGCGATGGTCGCCAGCCGCTCGTGCGCGGTCTCGGTCAGCGGCTTCTCCGGCGGGTAGAGGAAGTAGGCGTACCCGCGCTCGCGGCCACGGCCGACCCGGCCGCGCAGCTGGTGCAGCTGGGAGAGGCCGAAGTTGTCGCCGCGCTCCACGATCAGGGTGTTGGCGTTGGAGATGTCGATGCCGGACTCCACGATCGTCGTGGACACCAGCACATCGAACTTCTTCTCCCAGAAGTCGACCACGACCTGCTCCAGGGCGGTCTCGCCCATCTGCCCGTGCGCGGTCGCGATCCGCGCCTCCGGCACGATCTCGCGGAGCTTGGCGGCGGCCCGGTCGATGGACTCGACCCGGTTGTGGATGTAGAAGACCTGCCCCTCGCGCAGCAGTTCGCGCCGGATGGCCGCGCCGATCTGCTTCTGCTCGTACGGGCCGACGAAGGTCAGCACCGGGTGCCGCTCCTCCGGCGGGGTGGTGATGGTGGACATCTCGCGGATGCCGGTGACCGCCATCTCCAGGGTGCGGGGAATGGGCGTGGCCGACATGGTCAGTACGTCCACGTTGGCGCGGAGCTTCTTCAGCTGCTCCTTGTGCTCGACGCCGAACCGCTGCTCCTCGTCGACGATGACCAGGCCCAGGTCCTTGAACTTCGTCTCCTGCGAGAACAGCCGGTGGGTGCCGATGACCACGTCCACCGAGCCCTCCCGGAGGCCTTCCAGGGTGGCCTTGGACTCGGTGTCGGTCTGGAACCGGGACAGCGCCTTCACATGGACCGGGAACTGCGCGTACCGCTCGGAGAAGGTTCCGAAGTGCTGCTGCACCAGCAGGGTGGTGGGGACGAGCACGGCGACCTGCTTGCCGTCCTGGACCGCCTTGAAGGCCGCCCGGACCGCGATCTCGGTCTTGCCGTAGCCGACGTCACCGCAGATCAGCCGGTCCATCGGGACCGACTTCTCCATGTCCTCCTTGACCTCGGCGATGGTGGTGAGCTGGTCGGGCGTCTCCGCGTACGGGAAGGCGTCCTCCAGCTCGCGCTGCCAGGGGGTGTCCGGGCCGAAGACATGGCCGGGGGCGGCCATCCGCGCGCTGTACAGCCTGATCAGGTCGGCGGCGATCTCCTTGACCGCCTTCTTCGCCTTCTGCTTGGTCTTGGTCCAGTCGGCGCCGCCCAGCCGGTGCAGGGTGGGAGCCTCGCCGCCGACGTACTTGGTGACCTGCTCCAGCTGGTCGGTGGGGATGTAGAGGCGGTCGCCGGGCTGGCCGCGCTTGGCCGGGGCGTACTCGACGAGCAGGTATTCGCGGGTGGCGCCCTGCACGGTGCGCTGCACCATCTCGATGTAGCGGCCGACGCCGTGCTGTTCGTGGACGATGTAGTCGCCGACCTCCAGGGTCAGCGGATCGATGGTCTTGCGGCGCCGGGTGGGCATCCGGCCGAGGTCCTTGCTGGCGGTGCGCTGCCCGGTCAGATCGGTCTCGGTGAGGACGGCGATCCGCAGCTCCTCGTGGACGAACCCGGTGTCGAGGGCGCCGCAGGCCACGTGCACCAGCGCGGGTTCCAGGGTGCCGAGGTCGGCTTCCAGGCGGGCCGGGATGCCCTCCCCGCCGAGCACCTCCACGGTGCGGACCGCGGGGCCGTGGCCCTCGGTGACGTAGACGGTGCGCCAGCCGTCGGCAAGCCGGCCCTTGGTGTCGGCCAGGGCGCGGGCGGTGTCGCCCCGGTAGGCCTCGGCGGCGTGCAGGCCCAGGGTGAGGGAGTCGCCCGTGAGCTCCTCGTCCGCGGCGAAGGGCGAGACGGACCACCACATCATGCCGAGCTCGCGGGCCCGGTCGCGGACGTCCGCGATGCCCCACAGGCTGGCCGCGCCGACGTCGATGGGGGCCACGCCGCCGCCGGCGGTGGCGGCCCAGGAGGCCTGGAGGAACTCCTGGCTGGTGGCGACGAGGTCGGCGGCCCGGGTGCGGACCCGCTCGGGGTCGCAGACCACCGTCATCGCCCCGGCGGGGAGCACGTCGAGCAGCAGCTCCATGTCGTCGACCAGGACCGGGGCGAGGGATTCCATGCCCTCGACGGCGATCCCCTCGGCGATCTTGTCGAGGAGTTCGGCGAGCTCGGGGTGGGCCTGGGCCAGGGCCGCGGCCCGCTCCCGCACGTCGGCGGTCAGCAGCAGTTCCCGGCACGGCGGGGCCCACAGCCCGTGCTCGGCGACCTCCAGGGAGCGCTGGTCGGCGACCTTGAAGTAGCGGATCTCCTCGACCTCGTCGCCCCAGAACTCGATCCGGAGGGGGTGCTCCTCGGTGGGCGGGAACACGTCGAGGATGCCGCCGCGTACGGCGAACTCGCCGCGCTTCTCCACCAGTTCCACGCGGGCGTAGGCGGCAGCCGCGAGGGCCTCGGTGACCTCGCCGAGATCGACGGACTCGCCCTGCCGCAGGGCGACCGGAACCAGCTCGCCGAGCCCCTTGACCTGCGGCTGGAGCACGGACCGGATGGGCGCGACCACCACGGAGACGGGGCCGGCGGCCGGGTCGTCCTTGCTGGGGTGGGTGAGCCGGCGGAGCACGGCCAGCCGCCTGCCGACGGTGTCGGAGCGCGGGGACAGCCGCTCGTGCGGCAGGGTCTCCCAGGACGGGTAGTCGACGATCGAGCTCTGCTGGTCCGGGGGCACCAGCGACCGGAGGGCGGCGGCCAGGTCCTCGGCCTCCCGCCCGGTGGCGGTGACGGCGAGCACGGTCCGCTCGGTACGCCGGGCCAGTGCGGCGATCGCGAAGGGCCGGGCGGCGGGCGGACCGACCAGGTCCACGTACATCCGGTTCCCGTCGGCGGCTGCCTTGACCGCCTCGGTGAGAGCGGGGTCCCGGATGACGGCGTCGAGCAGTCCGTGCAGGCTCATGAAGGGCTTTCCGTCCGGAGGATTCGTTGATCTCGGGGTTCTCGGGGCAACGCGAGGGGCCCGACACGTCTCACGGGCCGGGGGTCCCAGCCTACGACGGGGGTCCGTCACCCGCGCGAGGGATTGCGCAGGGCGTGGTCCAGGAGGCCTTCGGAAAACGCCGGTGGCCCCGGTCCCTCCCCCGAGGGAGACCGGAGCCACCACACCACAGCCGCGAGCCGCGAGCCGCTATCCAGCCGGCTACTCGGTGGCGATGGCGTTCAGGACGTTCATCCGGCCGGCCCGGAAGGCCGGGACCAGGGCCGCGAACAGGCCCACGAAGGCCGATCCGATGAACACCCCGAGGATCGTGCCCCACGGGATCTCCAGCACCTTCAGGCCTTCCAGCGCGAGCAGCTGCTGCGCGGTCGCGCCCCAGCCCATGCCCAGGCCGAGGCCCAGCAGGGCGCCGAAGAGGGCGATGACCACCGACTCCAGGCGGATCATGCGGCGCAGCTGGCGGCGGGAGAGGCCGATGGCGCGCATCAGGCCGATCTCGCGGGTCCGCTCGACCACCGACAGGGCCAGGGTGTTCACCACACCCAGGATCGCGACGATGATCGCGAGGGCCAGCAGGCCGTAGACCATGTTGAGCAGGGTGCCGACCTGGTCCTTGAGGGCCTGCTTGTAGTCGGCCTGGTTGCGGACCTTGTACTGCGGGTACTCGGCCATGGCCGTCTTCAGGCCGGCGTACGCGGCCTCGGCCTGGCCGTCCTTCGCCTTGCCGAGCAGCATGAACGGGCGCGGCAGGAGGTCGGCCGGCACGTTCGCCTGGGCGACGGCGGTGCTGATGTACTTCGCGCCCTTGTCGAGGTTGCCCTCGTCGAGGGTGATCGCGGCGACCTTCAGCTTGACGGTCTTGCCGCCCTTGAAGGCGACCGTCATCTCGTCGCCGACCTTGATGCGGTGCTCGTTCGCGTAGATCGACCCGACCGCCATGGAGCCCGGCTTGTACGCGTCCTGGTGCTCGCCGGCCGCCATCTTGCGGCGTACGTCCTGCGGGTACGTGGGGTCGGTGACGCTGAGCTCGGTGTCCGCGGCGGACCCGTCCGGGGCGGTGACCTTGGCCTCGACCTCGCGGTAGGCGGTGACGTGGTCGATGTTCTTGGCGGTGCGCATGACCTGCTCGGCCTGCGGCAGGACCGGCTGGCCGGTCTCGGAGCTGACGATGTAGTCCGCGCCCACCGACTTGTCGAGTTCGTCGGTGGCGGAGGCCACCATCGAGGATCCGACCACCGACAGGCAGGCGACCAGCGCCAGTCCGATCATCAGCGCGGCGGCCGTGGCACCCGTACGGCGGGGGTTGCGCAGGGCGTTGCGCTCGGCGAGCCGGCCGACCGAACCGAAGGGCCGGAGGACGACCCCGGAGAGCACCCGGACCACGGCACCCGCGAGCAGCGGGCCGATCACGATGAAGCCGATCAGGCTGAGCACGATGCCCAGGCCCAGCCAGAGCGAACCGTCCTTCGCCTTGTCGGCGTTGGCGGACATCAGCAGCGCGGCGGTGCCGGCGCCGGTCAGGACCAGGCCGATGACGGCGCGGACGATGCCGGCCTTGCGGTCGCCGGGGGTGCCGGCGTCGCGGAGGGCAGCCATCGGGGAGACCCGGGAGGCCCGGCGGGCCGGGATCCAGGCGGCGACGACGGTGACGACGACACCGAGGATCAGGCCGATGACCGGGGTGGTCCACAGAACGGTCAGGTCGTCTGTGGACAGGTTCATGCCGAGCTGGCCCATGAGCTTCATGAGGCCGATGGCCAGGCCGACGCCCGCGCCGACGCCGAGGATCGAGCCCACCACACCGAGCAGGAAGGCCTCGGTGAGGACGGAGCGGTTGATCTGGGAGCGGTCGGAGCCGATGGCGCGCATCAGGCCGATCTCGCGGGTCCGCTGGGCGACCAGCATGGAGAAGGTGTTGAAGATGAGGAAGATGCCGACCAGGAAGGCGATGCCGGCGAAGCCGAGCATCACGTACTTCATGACGTTGAGGAAGGAGCCGACGTCCTTGCGGTTGGCGTCCGCGGCTTCCTTGGCGGTCTGCAGCTTGTAGGTGTCCGCGCCGACGGCGGTGGCCACGTATCGCTTGAGCTGCTCGTCGCTCACGCCGTCCTTGGCGACGACGTTGAGGTGGGTGAACGCGCCGACGGTGCCGAGCAGCTGCTTCTGCGCGGTGGCGGTGTCGAAGTAGACGACGGCCGCACCCGGGTTGGTGACGGTGAAGGAAGCGATGCCGGAGATCTTGGCCCGGATGTCACCGGTGATGGCGATGGTGCGGATCTCGTCGCCCAGCTTCAGCTTGTGCTTCTTGGCCGTGTCGGCGTCGAGCATCACCTCGGTGGGGCCGCGCGGGGCCTGCCCGGAGGTGATCTTCATGGACTTGAGTTCGTTCTCGGTCCAGTTGCCCGCCAGGGTCGGGGCACCGGTGGTCGAACCCAGGTTCTCGTTCTTGGAGTTGACGACGGTGACGGACATCGACATGACGCCGCCCTCGACGGACTTGACCCCCTCCGCCTTGGCGACCTGCGCGACGGCGCTGCCGGCGAGGGCCAGGGGCTTGCCGGTCTGCGGGTTGTCGTCGCCGCTCTTGGCGTCCTTCGGGCTGACCGTCACATCGGCGCTGGAGACGGCGAAGAGCTTGTCGAAGGTGGTGTTCATGGTGTCGGTGAACACCAGGGTGCCGCAGACGAAGGCGACGGACAGCAGGACGGCGATGGCGGACAGCGCCATCCGCCCCTTGTGCGCAAGGAAGTTGCGCATCGAGGTCTTGAGGACGGTCATGAGGTCCGCCCGCGCGCGTCGAAGTCCTTCATACGGTCGAGCACCTGGTCGGCGGTGGGGTTGTACATCTCGTCCACGATCCGGCCGTCCGCGAGGTAGAGGACGCGGTCGGCGTAGGACGCGGCCACCGGGTCGTGGGTGACCATGACGATGGTCTGGCCGAGCTCGTCGACGGAGCGGCGGAGGAAGCCGAGCACCTCGGCACCGGCCCGGGAGTCCAGGTTTCCGGTCGGCTCGTCACCGAAGATGATCTCGGGGCGGGCGGCGAGGGCACGGGCGACCGCGACCCGCTGCTGCTGGCCGCCGGAGAGCTGGGTGGGACGGTGCTTGAGCCGGCCCGCGAGACCGACGGTCTCCACGACCCGGTTCAGCCACTCCGCATCGGGCTTGCGGCCCGCGATGTCCATGGGGAGGGTGATGTTCTCCAGCGCGTTGAGCGTCGGGAGCAGGTTGAAGGCCTGGAAGATGAAGCCGATCCGGTCGCGGCGCAGCCGGGTGAGCTTCTTGTCCTTCAGCCCGGTGATCTCGGTGTCGTCCAGGTAGATCTGGCCGCCGGTCACCGTGTCGAGACCGGCCAGGCAGTGCATCAGCGTGGACTTGCCGGAACCGGACGGACCCATGATCGCGGTGAACTGACCGCGGTGGATGTCCACGTCGACGTGGTCGAGCGCCACCACCCGGGTCTCGCCCGCGCCGTAGGCCTTCAGGACCTGCCGCGCTCGTGCCGCGACGGCCGTACGCCCTCCAGTACCCCCGTGCCTGGTTTCGGTCACAGCCGTTGTCACGGTATTTCTCCTCGTTCGCATCCGGTGTCGCTTCGTCGCGGTTGCTTCGTCGCGTTGCAAGTCTGTGCCGCGAGGGGTGCCCGGCACCCTGGTGCCGATCTCCGTATCCGTCCGGGGGTTAACCCCACCCCCCGGCAACGCCCCCCGTTGCCCGTAGGAACCAGTTAAGGACCGGCCGGGACTTTCCTCGTCCTCCGCCGGGACGAAAGGACCCTGGCCCAATGTGAGGAGCAACCCCTAGGGGTCCTCCCCCTCCAGGGGGAGGCGCCCTGAGGGATACCGCGCGGTGCGGGCCGGGTGAGAAGGTGTTGCCCGGAAGATACGTGCACGGTGAAAGGATCAAGGTGGGGGCGGGGGACACGGGCGCCGACGGATCCGGCACGGCGGGTACGGCAGGCGGGGCCGGAGGCGGAGCGGGGCAGGCGGGCGAGGCAGAGCAGGCGGGCGAGGCTGGGCGGGCGCCCGGCCGGCCGCGGCCGGCTCTGGTGGCCGCGCTCATGCTCGGTATGGCGCTCGTCGCCCTCGAAGGCACCATCGTCTCCACCGCCGTCCCCCAGATCGTCGGCGACCTCGGCGGCTTCTCCGTCTTCTCCTGGCTCTTCTCCGGCTACCTGCTCGCCGTCACCGTCACCCTCCCCGTGTACGGCAAGCTCTCCGACACCTTCGGCCGCAAGCCCGTCCTGCTGGCCGGCACCGCCCTCTTCCTGGTCGGCGCCCTGCTCTGCGCCTCCGCCTGGAACATGGCCGCGCTGATCGCCTTCCGTATCGTCCAGGGCCTGGGCGGCGGCGCCATCCAGGGCACCGTGCAGACCCTCGCCGCCGACCTGTACCCGCTCAAGGACCGGCCCAGGATCCAGGCCCGGATGTCCACCGTGTGGGCCGTCTCCGCGATCGCCGGGCCGGCCTTCGGCGGGCTGCTCGCCGCCTACGCGGACTGGCGCTGGATCTTCCTGCTCAACCTGCCCTTCGGCGCCCTCGCCCTCTGGCTCACCGCCCGCCACCTGCGCGAGCCGGCCCGGCCGGCCTCCGCCCTCCCGGCCGCGGCCCGGCTGGCCCGGATCGACTGGGCGGGCGCCGCCTGCGTGTTCGCCTGCGGCGGGCTGCTGCTGTTCGCCCTGGTGCAGGGCGGGGTGGCCTGGCCCTGGCTGTCGGCGCCGTCCCTCGGCCTGTTCGGTGCGACCGCGTTGCTCGCCGTACTCGTGGTGTACGTGGAACGACGCGCTGCGGAACCGATCCTGCCGGGCTGGGTCTGGCGCCGGCGCACCATCGCCGCGGTCAACCTGGCCATGGCCGCCCTGGGCCTGGTCATGGTCGCGCCGATGGTCTTCCTGCCCACCTACGCGCAGTCCGCGCTCGGCCTCGACCCGATCGCGGCCGGCTTCGTGATGTCCGCGATGACCCTGAGCTGGCCGATCTCCGCCGCGGTCAGCCAGCACGTCTACCGGCGGATCGGCTTCCGCAACTCCGCCGCCCTCGGCATCGGCCTGGCCTTCCTCTGCCTCGCGGCCTTCCCCCTCCTCCCGCACCCCGCCCAACCCTGGCAGCCGGCCCTGCTGATGCTGGCGCTCGGCGGTGCGCTCGGACTGTTCCAGCTGCCGCTGGTCGTCGGGGTCCAGTCCACGGTGGGCTGGGCGGAACGCGGGGTGACCACCGCATCGGTGCTGTTCTGCCGGCAGGTGGGCCAGAGCGTGGGCGCCGCGGTGTTCGGCGCGATCGCCAACGCCACCCTCGCGGCGCGGCTGGCCGATGCGCCGGTGCCCGGACTGCCGGCCCATCTCGACGAGGTCACCCGGGCGTTGGAGGACCCGGCGGCGCTCACCGATGCCGCGGCGGACTATCTGCGCGGGGCCGTGACCAGCGCGGTGGACCATGTCTACGTGGGTGCCGCCGCGGCGGCGGTCGCGGCCCTGCTGGTCCTGCTGCTGATGGCCCCGCGCCGGTTCCAGGTCCTCCCCGAACAGCTGGAGGACCCGCCGGCCGGCCCGGTCCGCGCCCCCCGGAGCGGCGGCCGGACCGCATAGCCGCCGCTCAGCCCTTCAGGCGCTCGTACAGCTCCTCGGTATCGGCGAGGAACCAGGTGTGGAGCCCGCGGTTGCATTCCCGGACGAAGTCCCGCAGCGCCGGACTGGCTTCGGTGTACGGGGAGATGTCGCCGAGGACGACCAGCCCCACCCGGTAGTTCACGAACTTCTGGACGATGTCGCCCGCCACCCGGGTACTCAGCCGGAAGAACGCCTCGTCGAAGCGTTCGGCGGGGATGACCGCCCATCGGGCGCCCAGGTAGCCGGCCTCCCCGATGCAGTCCAGGGCATCGCGTTCACAGCCGATGGGCTCACCCTCGGCGGGGAACACCAGCACGGGCACGTCGTGGACGGTCTGCAACTCGGTCATAGCGACCGAGGCTAGGCGGCAGGGGCGGGCGGCGTCGAGGCAATTCCGGAGCCGCCGCCGGGTCGCCCTTGTCATGGCCTCCGCCACGCGATAGACCACTGCACGGGGCACCTACCGGGGGGACGAGCATGCTTTCCGCTTTCTTCGCACTGCTGACGCTGGGCGCGCTGGCCGGGCCGGTGATCGTACGGCTGCGCAAACAGCCCGCGTTCATCACCGGCCGGGACGGCCGGCTGTCCACCTCCACCACCCTGGCCCTGGCCTGGACGGTCGTCCTGGTCTGGCTGCTGCTGGTCGTCCTGGGGTACGGGATCCTCGCCGGGGACGGGATCGCGTACTTCCACCGCCCCGACGGCCCGCTCGCCCCGCTCGCCACCGTCTACCTGCCCCTGCTCGGCGGACCGTACGTGGCCCTGATCGCCGCGAAGGCGGTGGTCGGACTGCGGGTCGAGCAGGGCACGCTGGCCAAGCCCGGTCCGGGGCCCGGCTCCGGCCCGCGGCCGGTCCGCGACCTCATCGCGAACGACGGCGGGCGCACCGATCTCGTCGACCTCCAGTACGTCGCCCTGAGCGCGGTCACCATGGCCTATGTGGTGGCCTTCTTCCTGAGCGACATCGGCGCCGGGCTCCCCCGGCTGCCGGAACAGATCTGGGCCCTGACCGGGGCCCCGGCCGGCGCCTACCTGCTGAACAAGATGGCGGCCAGGCCCACCCCGGTGATCACCGACGTCCGCCAGGAGGCCCCCGGCGGGCCGGTCACCCTGTCGGGCGGCGGCTTCCGGCCGGACGCGGCGAGCGTGTCCTTCAACGGCACCGAAACCGAGGCCCGCCTCGACAACGGCCGCCTGGTCGTGGACCGCCCGGGACCGCTCACCGGCACCCAGGCGGTGGTGGTCACCGCATCCGGCCTCCGCAGCGACCCGTACCCCTTCACCCCGGCCGCCCCGGCTGCCGCGGATGCCGCGCCGGCACCGACCGTGATCCCCCAGCGCCCGGCCCCCGACGCCTAGGTCCTAGGACTCACCCCGGTCCGCCTTGTGGCGGGCATAGTAGCGGGCCACCCGGGTGCGGTTGCCGCAGGCCGAGGCCACGCACCAGCGGCGGCGCGGGTGGGCCGGCAGGAACAGCAGGACGCAGTCCTCCGCCTCGCAGGCCCGCACCGAGGTGACCCGCGGGTCGGTCAGCAGCTCGGCCGCCGCCTCCGCCAGTTCCGCAGCCAGGCGGGCCGCGGGGGCGGCCGGCCTGCGCCGGGCCGCCGTGAGGCCGTCCGTCTCGGTCCACTCCAGCTCGCGTTGGGCCGGCGCCCCCGCCATGGCCCCGTTCAGCGCGCGCAGCGCCGCCGCAGGCGGCCGGCCGCCCTCCGCCGCGGCACGCAGCGCGGCACCCGCGGCCTCCCGTACGGCGTGTACGGCGGCCAGCTCGGCCGCGCCCACCGCCGCGACCGGTGTCAGCCGGCCCGCCTGCTCGCCCAGCCAGGCGGTGAGGCCGGCCGGGTCGCCGATCAGGTCCCCGGTCGCCGGGGGCCGGGTGTTGAGCAGGTCGAGGGCGAGCGGCTCGCCGGTGAGGGGGAAGGTCACGGCCCCCATCGCGTTCGCAGTCACCCGCCTAATGGTACTTGAGTCGCTTGACGGATTAGCCATGATCGGAGAACCTAATGCCATCGAAGCCCTAGGAGGCATGTGATGGACATCCGGAACCGCCACATCGACATCGACGGCGTCCGCGTCTTCTACCGCGAGGCCGGCCCCGCCGACGCCCCGGCACTGCTGCTCCTGCACGGATTCCCGACCGGCTCCCACCAGTTCCGCCGACTCATCGACACCTTCGCCGACCGGTACCGGCTGATCGCCCCCGACTACCCCGGCTTCGGCCACACCGAAGCCCCCGCCGGCTTCACGTACACCTTCGACCGGCTCGCCGACATCACCGAGGCCTTCACCGACGCCCTCCACCTCGACACGTACGCGCTCTACCTCTTCGACTTCGGCGGCCCGGTCGGCCTCCGCCTGGCCACCCGCCGCCCCGAGCGGATCACCGCCCTGATCGTGCAGAACGCCAACGCCTACGAGGACGGCCTCTCCGACGGGGCCCGGGAGCTCATCGCCCGCCGCCGCGAGACCCCGGGCGACGAGGAAGCCGTCCGCAGCCTGTTCACCCCCGCCGGCACCCGCTTCCAGTACGAGGCCGGGCTCGCCGACCCCACCCGCCTCGACCCCGGCGCCCCGGCCCTGGACCAGTACTTCCTCGACCTGCCCGGCCGCGCCGACGCCCAGACCGACCTGGCCTTCGACTACCGCACCAATGTGGACCGCTACCCCGCCTGGCAGGAATGGCTCCGCACCCACCGCCCGCCCACCCTGATCCTGTGGGGAGCCGGCGACCCCTTCTTCACCACGGCCGGCGCCAAGGCCTACCTGCGCGACCTCCCCGAGGCCGAACTCCACCTCTTCGAGGACGCCGGCCACTTCGCGCTGGAAACCCACCTGCCCGAGATCACCCCGCTGATCGAGGACTTCCTCGCCCGGCTCCGCCCGGACCGGGCCTAAAGGCTCAGAGTGCGGCCCAGAGCGCGGCTCAGAGCGAGTCCTCCGCCGGGGCCCGGCCGGTCAACGCCGCCAGGCTGGACCGGACATGGTTCATATGCGCCCGCATCTCCTCCTGCGCCTCCACATGCTCCCGCAGCACCCGGTCCGTCTCCCGGCCGATCCGCTCCTCCCGGACCCGCGCCTCGGCAAGCAGCTCGGCGGCCCGCGCCTCCGCGTCCTCCTGCCCGTGCCGCGCCGCCTCCTCGGCCTCGGCGAACGCCCGCCGCGCCTCCGTCAGCCGCTCCTGCCCGTACGCCTCCAGCTCCTCGTGCCGTACCCGGATCTCCTCGGCCCGGGCCGCGAACTCCCGCTCCGCCGCCTCCCACCGCTCCGCCTGCTCCGCCTCGCGGTCCTCGAGCAGCGCCTCCGACCGCCGCCGCATCTCCACCAGCGCCGCCTGGGCCTCCGCCCGCCACTCCCCGGTCTCCGCGCGGGCCTGGGCCCGCAGCTCCTCCGCCTCCTGCCCGGCCCGCAGCAGCCCCTGCCCGGCCCGCACCTCCGTCTGCTCACGGACCGCCTGCGCATCGGCCCGGGCCAGCTCCGCCACCCGCTCCGCGTGCGCCTCGGCGGCACCCGCCGCCGCCGAGGCGTCCGCCCGCGCGTCCGTCCGCAGCGCATCCGCCTCCTCCTCGGCGAGGAAGAGGATCCGGCGGGCCCGCTCGCTCAGATCGTCGTACGTCTGCGGAGCCAGCCGGTCCACCGCCTCGCGCAGCCGCACCGCCTCCGCCTCCATCCGCTTGGCGAGGACGGTCAGCCGGGCCACCCGCTCCCAGGCCTCGTCCCGGCTCACGGACAGCCGGGACAGATAGCGGTCGACGTCCTCCATGCGGTAGGCGCGCCCGCGGACGGTGGTGAAGCGGTGCGGTTGAGGTGACATGGGTGCACTCATCCTGGAAGCGCCTCTCTCGCGGGGATTTCCGTCAAGGATGCGCCATTTGCGGGCAGAAGCCGGAATGGCCGGGCCGGGACCCCCGTCGAGGGGTCCCGGCCCGGCCATTCGGATCATCGTCGGACAGCGGCCCGATCAGCGTCCGGTCAGAGCAGTCCGTCCCACATCTGCTCCAGCAGCACCGACCACCAGCTCTCCGGCGAGGCCAGCGCGGCACTGTCCAGCCCCACCAGATTCGCCTGGAAATCGACGGTCCAGCGGCCCGCCTGCTCCGGCGTCAGATGCTGCCGCAGCCGCCACATGTGACCCAGCATCGCCATGCACCGGACGAACTGCGGCAGGCTCGAGTTGACGAACTGCGGAGGCACCGGCGCACCACCGGGCCCGCCCTCCACCGGCACCGCCACGATGTGCGCCGTGCCGTACTGCACGCACAGCGCCTTGCCGAAGTCACTGCCGACGACCAGGTACGAGCCGGCGTCCGAAGCCGGCTGCACCTGCCGCTGCGCAGCCAGCTCGGCCAGCGTCGGCACCGGCTGACCCGGCACCGCCTGCGCCCAGAAGAACGGCCCGAAGTCCACCGGCAGACCAGCCCAGACCAGGGTCTGGGCCACGATCTCCGGCACCCCCTGCCGGGACACCGCCCGCTGCTCGAACCGGAACACACCCTGCGGACCGAAGGCCCCCGCCAGCTCCTGCGCGATCGCCTCCATCGGGATCGCCGGCTGCAACTGGACCTGCGGCAGCGGCGCCCGTACCGGAGCCGGACGCGCCGGACCGTCGGCCACCTGGTGCAGCTCGCCCTGGTGGGTGAGCAGGTGCCGCATGCCCTGCTGGCGGCCTGCGTGGTCCTGGCCGTACGGAGCCACGCTGGTGATCCGCACCTGAGGCCAGGTCTCCCGGATCATCCGGGCGCAGTAACCGCCGGGCAGCTCACAGGACTCCAGCTCGGTGTGCAGCTCCAGCACCTGCTGCGGCGGCACGTTCATGGCGCGCAGCTCGTGCAGGATCTGCCACTCCGGGTGCGGGGTGCCGGGCGCGGAGCGGCGGATGATCTGCTGCTCCGAGCCGTCGGGCGCGCGGTAGCGCAGTACGGCCTGGTAGCCGGGGCCGACGGTGGGCACCCCGGTGGGTACGGGCGGCTGAGGAGGCTGCGGCTGCGGCACTCCGCCGGGCGGCGTCCCGGGGAGCCCGGGCGGCGCCGGCGGACCGGGCGGACCGGGCTGCTGCGGCCGGCCCACGGCGGGGCCGGCCAGCATGGTCGCGGCATGGTGCGCGTCCCCACCGGGCGGACCGGGCGGCGCCGGCGGCTGACCCACACCCGGAGCACCGGGAGCACCGGGCGGACCAGGCGGCTGCGGCTGACCCACGGCAGGCCCGGCCAGCATCGTCGCGGCATGGTGCGCATCCCCACCGGGCACCCCGGGCGGACCGGGAGGCGCCGGCGGCTGGCCCACACCCGGAGCACCGGGAGCACCGGGCGGACCGGGAGGCTGTGGCTGACCCACGGCGGGGCCGGCCAGCATGGTCGCGGCATGCGGAAGACCACCGCCCGGAACCCCGGGCGGCCCGGGAGGCGCGGGCGGCTGACCGACACCGGGCGCGGCCGGCACACCCGGCGCACCGGGCGGACCAGGCGGACCGGGCGGCGCGGGCTGACCCGCAGGGGGGCCCGCCAGCACCGTCGCGGCATGGTGCCCGTCCCCGCCGGCCGCGGGCGCGGGCCGCCTCGGCACCTGGGCCTTGCTGGTCGGCGCGTCGGCGA
Source organism: Streptomyces sp. NPDC002054 (assembly GCF_040296685.1). Lineage (NCBI taxonomy): Bacteria > Bacillati > Actinomycetota > Actinomycetes > Kitasatosporales > Streptomycetaceae > Streptomyces > Streptomyces sp. NPDC002054. The sequence goes on along the minus strand of NZ_JBEOXT010000004.1, from coordinate 179,034 downwards.
TGTCCTCGGCACCGCCCGAAGCACCCGGAGCACCCGGAGCAGCCGGGGCAGCCGACGCACCCGGTCCGCCGGCACTCAGATCGATCGCCGGGGCCACCGCGGTGCGGGGCAGCTGGCTGCCACCGGCCATCAGCGCGGTCTTGGCCTCCGGCTCCACCGCGGGGGACAGCACGTCCTCCAGATCCGTACCGGACAGCGGCGGGGCGAACACGGTCGCGGGCAGCGGCACGGACACGTCGTCCGGTCCCTGGTTCACATCCGTCCCGGCCCACGGGGTCGCGCCCAAGGGCACCTCCTCCGGGGCCGAGGGCGCACGCCCGGCCTCCGCGGCGGCCGGCGCCGCCTCCGCGGGCACACTCCCGCGGCGCAACGGATCGACGGCGTCGGCACCGGCAGCAGCAACCGGAGCTGACATGGGCGCCGGCGCCGGCGCGGAAGCAGAATCCGAGACCGGAGCCGGGACCGAGGCCGGAGCCGAAACCGGCACCGGGGCCGCGCCCGAAGCCGAGGCCGCGCCCGAAGCCGAAACCGGGGCCGCAGGCCCCTGCGGCGTCGCCGGAATCGCCGACGCCCCCGCCTCCCGCAGCCACTCCGGCGGACTCAGCATGAACGAGGTCTGCTCCGAGTCGATCCGCGGCGGCGGAACCGAAGCCTCCTGGCCGCCGCCCGACACCGCAGCCCCGTACTCCTCCTCGTACCGGCGGATCACCTCACCCACCGGCAGCCCCGGCCACAGCGTCACCTCACCGCTGTCCCGCGCGATGACCAGCCGCTGCCGGCCACCCCCCGACACCGGACCCGCCGGACGGTCCTCCGCCCACACCACAAACCCGAGGCCGAACTCCCGCACCCGCACCTCCCGGTGCTGGTACGCGGGCATGTCCCCGTTGATCCACTCCTCGGCGCGCTCCTGCGCCTGCGCAAACGTCACCACGACGCAATCACCCCTCCACCGACGGCCCAGAGACCGGAACCGAGCGTGCGAAACCGCCGTCCACCATGAGACCGGCCACCGTCTCGAGCTCCGGCGGGTTCCCCGCCAGCCGTTCCAGGAAGGAGTCGAAATCAGCACCGCACGGCAGCAACAGCCGCTCCACCCGCTCCTGGACGGACCAGCCGTCCCGGTCACGCGCGTCGTCGTACGGCGAGAACCACACCGAACCCAGCGCCTCGCCCTTCACCTTCACCGCGAGCAGACCGCCCTGGACGAACCCGACGCACAGGTAGTCCTTGGTCAGGTGGTCCCGCAGGCACTTGTTCGCGTACACGAGGTCGTTGACCGCCGCCTCCTCACGCACGGTGAAGAACGGCTGGTCCACCAGCAGACCCAGCTCCACGTCCAGGCCCGCGCCCACCGGCGCACACCCGCCCGCGGCCTTCAGGAAGGACCGGTAGGCCTCCGGCAGCCGGTAGCCGAGGTCCTCCTCGACCCCCTGCACCTGCTCCTCCGACACCGAGACCACCGACTTCGGCAGCCCCAGGTGCACCGGACGCACCTCCTGCAAGGGCCGCGTGCCACGCTTCTCGTGGTCCACCGGAGCCGTCGCCAGGCCGGCGTGATGCCGCAGCAGCGCCTTCACCTCCACCGGGACGAGCTCCAGCCGGCGCGTGCCCGCCACGTGGTGCCAGGTCCAGCCGTGCGGAGTCGCCACCGACGCCACCGTGTCCCACAGCTCGTGCCCGGCCGCATGCATCGCCGCGTTCGCCGACACGCAGTCCGTCAGGCGCAGCTCGTCCACACCGAAGCCCTCCGGCGGCTCGGCGATCTCCACCGCCGCGCGCGCGTACGGAGCGAAATCGGGATGCCCGTCCGCGTCCATCCGCACACCCTGAGGATGCCGGGCGGCCCGGACGGGGTCCGGGAAGTGCACGACCTGCCCGGAGTACGCGGCGTTGGGTGGCGCGGCCTGCTGCCCGAGCCGACCTGTCGTCATGGCGGTAGCCCCCTGCTGGATCTGGCTGGTTCAGCACAGCCTATGCGGTACTGCAAGAGGCGCCCCCTCCCCCGCGCTCCACCCCCGCCCGCCGCCCCGGAACATCCGAATTGATACGAATATTCGACCCCGCTTCCGCGCCCATGAGGACGTTTGGCAGGCTGTCCCCGCAGCACGGGGGCGTGCGCGACCGCGGCCACCACCGCCGCCACGGGAGGGAACACACATGCAGAACACGGCAACACGGAACGGGCCGCCGGACACCACCGCACCGGCCGGCGACCCCCGCCTGCGCTGGAGCGCCACCGACGGCCACACCGCGCCCACCCTCCGGTTCCGCCGCGACGGCATCCTCCCCACCGTCGCCGCAGCGCTCTCGGTCCGCGGCGAAACCCTCACCAGCACCGCCGGCAAGGGCGACCAGCCCCCCGCGCTCCACCCCCTCGTCCAGGACTTCCTGGACACCCTCACCAGCAACCAGCGCGAACGCTTCACCGGCCGCTGCCCCGAAGCCATCCTGCTCTCCCGGCACCTCACCACCGTCGAGGGCGCCCGCAGCAAACGGGCCTCCCGGAAACCCCTCACCGCAAGCGAAGCCCGCCGCGCCCTCAAGAACGCGCGGATCACCGCCCGCCGCATCCGCGAGGACGGCGACCCCCTGCACGGCAGCTACGCCCCGCCCTGCCGCTCCTGCGACGCACTCCTCGCCCACTTCGGCGTCCGCCCCGTCGACCTCACCACCCCCGAGAAGCCATGACCGCCACCTCTGCCTCCTACGACCGGTCCTCGGCCACCCGGTTCCCGCCCGTCGTCGACACCGCACTGCGCACCGCCGGCTGGCAGCCCGGCCGCTGGGACATCAAGCAGGCCGAATACTGGGCCGACGCCCTGCGCGACCACACCACCCCGGCCGGGCACCAGCACACCGTCTTCCCCGCGGCCGTCGAGGCCTGGGCGGAATTCGGCGGCCTCACCATCACCGCCCCCGGCCCAGGCCGCCAGATAGCCCCCACCCCCCTCCGGCTCGACCCGCTCACCGGACTCCACCTCGCCCGCACCCTCGCCGACCTCGGCCGCGCCCTCTCCACCCGGCTCTGCCCCCTCGGCGTGGAGGCCGACGGCGCCTCCCACCTCGCCCTCGACGCCGAAGGCCGCGTCTACTCCATCGACCACACCGGCGACTGGTACCTCGGCGCCGGCATCGACGAAGCCCTCACGGCCCTCCTCACCGGCCTCCAGCCCACCCGCCTCACCACCTGACCCGCCGGCCAGGCGGCGGCCCGGCGGCCTCCCGCTCGTACGGGCACCCGGCGGGCAGCGCCGTCACCCGGACCGCCCCGGCAGCACCGCCGACACCCGGAACCCCCCGGCATCCGTCGGGCCGGACACGAACACCCCGCCGAGCCCCAGCACCCGCTCCCGCATCCCCACCAGGCCGTTCCCCCCGCTGGGCAGCCCGGCCCCCTTCGCCTCACCGTCACAGGGTCCGTTCTCCACCTGCATCGCCACCTCGTCCCCCCGGTGAGCCAGCCGTACGGTCACCCGCGCCCCCGGCGCGTGCTTGTGGCAGTTGGTCAACGCCTCCTGCACCACCCGGTACGCGGTCTGCTCCACGTCGGCCGCATACCCCGCGGCCTCCCCCTGGACCACCAGCTCCACGGCCATCCCCGCCGCCCGCGACTGGCCGACCAGCACCTCCAGCTCCGCCAGCGTCGGCCCCTCCTCCACCACGGCCACCGAAGCCACCAGGGCCACCGGCACCGCAGCCGCAGCCGCCGCCCGCACCGGCTGCACCTGCTTCTCCGCCGCCCGCAGCACCCCGAGCATCTCCCGCAGCTCCGTCAAGGCCTGCCGACCCATGTCCCCGACCAACGCCGCGTTCTTCGCCGCCTTCTCCGGGTCCTTCCGCGCCACCGCCGCAACCGCGGCAGCGTGCACCACCATCAGCGACACCCGGTGCGCCACCACGTCGTGCATCTCCCGGGCGATCCGCGTCCGCTCCTCCTGCCGCGCCCACTCGGCCCGCTCCTCGGCCCGGTCCGCCAGCAGCCCGAGCTCCCGCTCCAGCGAATCCGCACGCTCCTGGAGGCTCTCCATGAGCCGCCGCCGGGCGCCTATGTACAGGCCGAGCAGCACGGGCGGCGCCGTCAGCCCGATGGCGATGAACCCCGACAGCACCAGGAGATACGTTCCGCTGGCCTCCACGTCGCCCTCGGTCCGTACGTACGTCACGGCGAAGGTCGCGGTCAGTGACAGCACGGCCAGCAGCACCGTGATCCGGCGCGGCACCTCGGAGGCGGCCAGCGTGTAGAGCGCCACCACCCCGAGCAGGAACCCCATCGCGGTCGGCGACACGGCGAGCGCGAGCAGCACCACGGCGACCGGCCACCGCCGGCGCAGCACCAGCATGGATCCCACCAGGACCCCGAACCCCACCCCCACCGCGGTCGGCAGCCCCGCCTCCCGCGCGAAGGCCACCCCCTCGAACCCGCACTCGGCGGCGGACACCACGCCGAGCCCCACATCCAAGGCGGCCTCCCGGGGCCGCCCCCACCACAATGGTCCCGCGCGACCCTCGCCGCCTTGCTTTTCCCCCGTCATGGTCATACCACCCAGCCTACGGGCGGGTGTCTGTCGGCAGGCTGGGCCTTGTACCGTCGCGTCGAAGGCACCTGGTGCGGCATAGTAGGTGCGTCGACTCGATCACCAGGGCGCAATGTCCTGTTTGGTCGGGTTTGATCCCCCGTAGTGTAATTGGCAGCACAGTGGCTTTTGGTGCCATTAGGTTCGGGTTCGAGTCCTGACGGGGGAGCCAATACCAACCGGGTCCTGACTTAACAGTCGGGACCCGCGCTCGTTTACCCCCCTTAACCCCCCGGTATCCTTCGTGCGTCCACCCCCTGAAGCCGAAGGGCATCCCCGTGAGCGCCAACCGCCCGGCAGCCGTCGTCGTCCTCGCAGCGGGTGAGGGCACCCGCATGAAGTCCGCCACCCCCAAGGTGCTGCACGAGATCTGCGGGCGCTCGCTCGTCGGTCACGTGGTCGCCGCCTCCCGTGAGCTGGACCCCGAACACCTCGTCGTGGTCGTCGGGCACGCCCGGGAGCAGGTCGTCGCACACCTCGGGGCGATCGATGCCGGGGTGCGGACCGCGGTCCAGTACGAGCAGAACGGGACCGGGCACGCCGTCCGGATGGCCCTGGAGGAGCTCGGCGGGCGGGTCGGCGGGACCGTGGTCGTGGTGTGCGGGGACACTCCGCTGCTGACCGGGGACACCCTGGCCCAGCTGGTGGCGACGCACGACGCCGACGGCAATGCCGTCACCGTGCTGACCGCCGAGGTGCCGGACTCCACCGGCTACGGCCGGATCGTGCGGGACGCCGAGTCCGGGGCCGTGAAGGCCATCGTGGAGCACAAGGACGCCACCGACGCCCAGCGGGCGATCCGCGAGATCAACTCCGGGGTGTTCGCCTTCGACGGTGCGCTGCTGGCCGATGCGCTCGGCAAGGTGCGGACGGACAACAGTCAGGGCGAGGAGTACCTGACGGATGTACTGGGGATTCTGCGGGAGGCCGGGCACCGGGTCGGCGCCGCGGTCGGCGGGGACCACCGGGAGATTCTGGGGATCAACAACCGGGTGCAGCTGGCCGAGGCGCGGGCGCTGCTGAACGCGCGGCTGCTGGAGCGGGCGATGCTCGCGGGCGTGACCGTGGTGGACCCGGGCAGTACGTTCATCGATGTGACGGTCAGCTTCGGACAGGACGCCGTCGTGTACCCGGGGACGCAGCTGCTGGGTGAGACCTCGATCGGCGCGGGCGCCGAGGTGGGACCGAACACGCGGCTGACGGACACCGTGGTGGGTGCGTCGGCGCGGGTGGACAACACGGTGGCCGACCGTGCGGTGGTCGGGGATTCGGCGAGCGTGGGTCCGTTCGCGTACCTGCGGCCGGGCACCCGGCTGGGCACGAAGGCGAAGGCCGGCACGTACGTGGAGATGAAGAACGCCACGATCGGCGAGGGGACGAAGGTCCCTCACCTCTCCTACGTCGGCGACGCGACCATCGGCGAGTACACGAACATCGGTGCGGCCAGCGTGTTCGTGAACTACGACGGCGAGCACAAGCACCACACCACGATCGGCTCGCACTGCAAGACGGGCTGCGACAACATGTTTGTGGCGCCCGTCACGGTCGGGGACGGCGCCTACACGGCCGCCGGCTCCGTGATCACCAAGGATGTGCCGCCCGGCGCACTGGCCGTCGCCCGTGGCCAGCAGCGGAATATCGAGGGCTGGGTGGCCCGCAAGCGTCCGGGAAGCGCGGCTGCGCAGGCCGCTCAGTCGGCGACCGATGAGGTCCCGGCCGAGAGCTGACCGGAAACAGGTGCGTCGGCGACGGCGTACCGTGATAAGTGCACGCAATTCGGCTGGCTCACCGTGTGCGGGACGGACGCACATGGGGGCGAGCAGCTTTCAACACGTCTGAGGAGACTGTGCTGTGACCGGGATCAAGACGACCGGCGAGAAGAAGCTGATGCTCTTCTCCGGCCGCGCCCACCCCGAGCTGGCCGAGGAGGTCGCGCACCAGCTCGGTGTCGAGCTCGTGCCGACCAAGGCTTTCGACTTCGCGAACGGTGAGATCTACGTCCGCTTCGAGGAGTCGGCGCGCGGCGCCGACTGCTTCGTGATCCAGAGCCACACGGCTCCGATCAACAAGTGGGTCATGGAGCAGCTCATCATGATCGACGCGCTGAAGCGCGCGTCGGCGCGCTCCATCACGGTGATCGTGCCGTCCTACGGGTACGCCCGCCAGGACAAGAAGCACAAGGGCCGCGAGCCGATCTCGGCGCGTCTGGTCGCGGACCTGCTGAAGACGGCAGGCGCGGACCGGATCCTGACGGTCGACCTGCACACGGACCAGATCCAGGGCTTCTTCGACGGCCCGGTGGACCACCTGTCGGCGCTGAACGTGCTGGCGGACTACGTGGGCGCCAAGGTCGACCGTACGAAGCTGACGATCGTCTCTCCGGACGCCGGCCGCGTGCGGGTGGCGGACCGGTGGTGCGACCGGCTGGACGCGCCGCTGGCGATCGTGCACAAGCGCCGTGACAAGGACGTCGCCAACCAGGTGACCGTCCACGAGGTCGTCGGTGAGGTCAAGGGCCGCGTCTGCGTGCTCGTGGACGACATGATCGACACCGGCGGCACCATCTGCGCAGCGGCGGAGGCGCTGTTCGCGCACGGTGCGGAGGACGTCATCGTGACGGCCACGCACGGCATCCTGTCCGGCCCGGCGGCCGACCGCCTGAAGAACTCGAAGGTCAGCGAGTTCGTGTTCACGAACACCCTGCCGGACCCCTCGGACCTGGAGCTCGACAAGATCACGGTGCTGTCGATCGCCCCGATGATCGCCCGCGCGGTGCGCGAGGTGTTCGAGGACGGTTCGGTGACGAGCCTGTTCGAGGAAGAGCAGCAGTAGCAGTAGCAGTAGCAGCCACTGTGCTGTAGATCGTTTTGGGGTGCGGCCTCCCCGCCGGGTAGACTCTTCGAGTTGCTCGGCGAGGGAGGCCGCACTCATGTGCGGCGATCCGTTATCGACGCGCTCTTCGTAGCAGGCTGCGATCCGTGGCCGGGTGACCTGTCCGTTCTTCTGTCACCCCACGAGGAGTGAGCATGTCCGACGTCAAGCTTTCCGCCGAGCTCCGCACCACCTTCGGCAAGGGCTCTGCCCGCCAGGCCCGTCGCGCCGCCCAGACCCCCGCGGTCATCTACGGCCACGGCCAGGACCCGAAGCACGTCAACGTCGAGGCCCACGGCCTGATGATGGCGCTGAAGACCCCGAACGTCCTGATCACCCTGAACATCGCGGGCGACGGCACCGAGCTGGTCCTGCCGAAGGCCGTGCAGCGTCACCCCCTGAAGCGCACCATCTCGCACGTCGACTTCCTGATCGTCAAGAAGGGCGAGAAGGTCACCGTCGAGGTTCCGGTCCAGACCGAGGGCGAGCTCGCCGCCGGTGCGAACATGCTGGAGACCCTGCTGACGACCATCACGGTCGAGGCCGAGGCCACCCACCTGCCCGAGGCCGTCACCGTCTCCATCGAGGGCCTCGAGGCCGGCGCCGCCATCCACGCCAAGGACCTGGTCCTGCCCAAGGGCACCACCCTGGCCGTGGACGGCGAGACCGCCGTTCTGCAGGTCGTCGCCCCGCAGGCCGAGGAGCCGGCCGCCGAGGCCGCCGAGGCCGAGGGCACCGAGGCCTGATCTTCGGCCGTTCACCTCAGCTGTTGCTGACCGACCGCCGTCCGGCTCCACTGGAGCGGGACGGCGGTCGTCTTCGTTAAGGAGCTTTCGATGCCGGACGACGACGTGACGACGCCCTGGCTGGTCGTGGGCCTGGGCAACCCGGGCGGCGAGTACGCGGGCAACCGTCACAACATCGGCTTCATGGTGGCCGACCTGCTGGCCGAGCGGATGGGCGGGAAGTTCAAGGCGCACAAGGCGCGGGCGCAGGTGCTGGAGGGCCGGATCGGCCCGCCGGGTCCGGCGAACCGGCGGATCGTGCTGGCCAAGCCCATGTCGTTCATGAACCTGTCGGGCGGCCCGGTAACGGCGCTGCGCGACTTCTACAAGGTCCCGCTGGACCGGATCATCGCCGTCCACGACGAGCTGGACATCGACTACGCGACGCTGCGGCTGAAGCTGGGCGGCGGGGACAACGGCCACAACGGTCTGAAGTCGATGACGAAGTCGATGGGACCGGACTACCACCGGGTGCGGTGCGGAATCGGGCGTCCGCCGGGCCGGATGCAGGTCGCGGACTTCGTGCTGAAGGACTTCTCCTCGACGGAGCGCAAGGAGCTGGACTGGTTCGTGGACCGGTCGGCGGACGCGGTGGAGGCGCTGGTCCTGGAGGGCCTGGAGCGGGCCCAGTCGACGTACAACTCCTGACCCCGGACATGACGGTGCCCCCACACCGGCCGGTGTGGGGGCACTGTCATGTCTCAGCCGGTGTTGCGCAGGCCCGCCGCCACACCGTTGACGGTGAGCAGCAGGGCGCGGCCGAGCAGCGGGTCGGGGGCCTCGCCGGCTGCGGCGGCTGCGCGCTGGCGGGCCAGCAGGGAGACCTGAAGGTAGGAGATGGGGTCGAGGTAGGCGTCGCGGACGGCGAAGGTCTGCTGGAGGACCGGGTTGGAGTCCAGGAGCTTCTGGCCGCCGGTGATGCGCAGGACCTCGTTGACGGTGAGCTCGTGCTCGGCCTCGATGCGGGCGAAGACGTGCTTGAGCTCGTCGGGGACGAGGGTGTCGACGTAGTGGCGGGCGATCCGCAGGTCCGTCTTGGCCAGCGTCATCTCGACGTTGGACAGGAAGTTGCGGAAGAAGTGCCAGCGCTCGCCCATTTCGGCGAGGGCGTCGTCCTGGCCGGCTTCGCGGAGGGCCTTGAGGCCGGAGCCGACGCCGTACCAGCCGGGGACGATCTGCCGGGACTGGGTCCAGCCGAACACCCACGGGATGGCGCGGAGGCCGTCGAGGCCGGCGCCGGAGTCGGGGCGGCGGGAGGGCCGGGAGCCGAGGTGGAGGTCGGCGAGCTGGTCGACGGGGGTGGCGGCGAAGAAGTACGCCGGCAGGTCCGGGTCCTCGACGAGCGCGCGGTACGCGCTGTGGGCGGCGTCGGAGACGGTGTCCATGGCCGCGTCCCAGCGGGCGAGGGCCTCGTCGGACTGGCGGGGGGCGGTGTGCAGGGCGGAGGCCTGCAGGGTGGCCGCGACGGTCAGTTCGAGGTTCTCCCGGGCGAGGGAGGGGACCAGGTACTTGTCGGAGATGACCTCGCCCTGCTCGGTGACCTTGATCTCGCCCTCGAGGGTGCCCCAGGGCTGGGCGAGGATCGCGTCGTGGGAGGGGCCGCCGCCGCGGCCGACGGTGCCGCCGCGGCCGTGGAAGAGGCGCAGGCGTACGCCGTAGCGGTGGGCGACGTCGCGGAGGCGGCGCTGGGCGCGGTGGATCTCCCACTGGCTGGTGGTGATGCCGCCGAACTTGGAGGAGTCGGAGTAGCCGAGCATGACCTCCTGGACGTCGCCGCGGAGGGAGACCAGGCGGCGGTAGGAGGGGTCGGCGAGCATGGCGTCGAGGATGACGTCGGCGGCGCGGAGCTCGTCGGTGGTCTCCAGCAGCGGCACGATGCCGATCTTGGCCCAGCCGCCGTGCAGGTCGATCAGGCCGGCCTCGCGGGCGAGGACGGCGGCGGCGAAGACGTCGTCGGCGCCCTGGCACATCGAGATGATGTAGGACTCGATGACCTCGGGGCCGAACTTCTCGAAGGCGTCCTTGATGGTGCCGAACACGCCGAGGGTCTTCTGCCCGGCCGCGTCCAGGGGGGCGGGGGTGGGGGCCAGCGGGCGGCGGGAGCGGAGCTCCTTGGCGAGGAGCTTCTGCCGGTAGTCGCGGGGCATGTCGGCGTACCGCCAGGACTCCTCGCCGAGCCGGTCGAAGAGCTGGCCGAGGGCGTGGTGGTGGGCGTCGGCGTGCTCGCGTACGTCCATGGTGGCGAGCTGGAGGCCGAAAGCGGCGAGGGTGCGGATGGTGCGGTCCATCCGGCCGTCCGCGAAGAGGGCGCCGCGGTGCTCGCGCAGGGAGGTCTGGATGAGGGTGAGGTCGGAGAGAAGCTCGGCGGTGCCGAGGTAGTCGCGGCCTTCCTCGTGGGGGATGCCCTTGGCGAGGCGCTCGCGGGTGTTGACGAGCTTCTGCCGGATGCAGGTGGCCTTGAGGCGGTACGGCTCCTCGGCGTTCAGCCGCTTGTAGCGGGGGCTGATCTCGGGGAGGCGTTCCAGGTCGGCCTGGAGGGAGGCGAGGAGTTCCTCGGTGGCTCCGGTGTAGCGGATGGAGTTGGAGAGGAGGCCGCGGAGGAAGTCGACGAGCTCGAGGGCGTCGGTGATGCCGTGCTCGTGCTGGAGGATCAGGACTTCCCGGGTGACCTCGGGGGTGACGTTGGGGTTGCCGTCGCGGTCACCGCCGATCCAGGTGCCGAAGGTGAGGGGGCGGGTGCCGGCGGGCAGCTCGACGCCGACGCGCTGGAGTTCGGCGGCGAGGTCTTCGAGGACATCGCCGACGGCGCCGGCGTGGAGCTCGTCGAGGTAGTAGATGGCGTTGCGGGCCTCGTCGGCGGGCTCGGGGCGGACCACGCGGAGTTCGTCGGTCTGCCAGACGAGGTCGATGTTCTCGGCGAGCCGGAGGTCGTGGCGGCGGCGGTCGCCGGCGCCGGTGACGGGCTCTTCGAGGAGGGCGGCGATGCGGCGCAGCTTGTTCAGGACGCTGCGGCGGGCCGCCTCGGTGGGGTGGGCGGTGAAAACGGGCCGCACATTGAGGTTCTTGACCGTCTCGCGCAGGTGCTCGGGGTCGGCGTCCTTGAGCATGTCGGCGGTGCGGGCGAGCAGGCCGCCCTCGGCTGCGCGCAGGGCCCGGAGCTCCCGGCCGCGGTGCACCTGTTCGGTGACATTGGCGAGGTGGAAGTACGTGGAGAAGGCCCGGACCAGCTTGGCCGCGGTCTCCAGGTCGGTGTTGCCGAGCAGCTCGGCGGCGGCTTCGCCGTCGGTGCGCGTGAGGGCGCGTACCTGTTCGACGAGGTCGAGGAGTTCGGGACCTTCCTGGCGGACGAGGGTCTCGCCGAGGAGGTCGCCGAGGCGGCGGATGTCCGCGCGCAGCTCTGCGTTCGGGGTGGACTGGTCGGCACTGCTCACAGGTGCGGCTCCTTGCAGTGTGTCGCGCTACTGGGAGGTGGGGCACCCGGGTGCGCGCGGCGGTGCTCCCCCAGAGTCTGTCCGGGGGACCGTCATCTGTTGCGCAGCTCGGGCTGCCCGTGCGGACCGCGCTGTCCGACGACACAAGGATAGGCGGCCGGGCGAGGTGCCTGGTCAAAGCCCGCTGGCGGCGTGCTCGCTTCCCGGGGTGCGGGCGGGTGCCGGTGTTTCGCCGGGTCTTGCCGCACGGCCGGGCTTTGCCATACTTACGATGCCGTAGGTTACGGTTCCGTAGCCTAGAGCGCCTGCCGACTCCTCACCCCCCAGGGGACGCCCCATGACCCTCAGCCCCGATCTGCTCGAAGAGACTCCGGAGGCGGCCGGCGTGCCGCCCGTATCCGCCACCCGCGGCGGAGAGAACAAGCGCTCGGTGGAGCAGCTTGCGCTGCTGCTCTTCATCACCGTCCCCTTCGTGGCGCTGCTGGCGGCGGTTCCGCTGGCCTGGGGCTGGGGGGTGAGCTGGCTGGACCTCGGCCTGATGGTGTTCATGTACTTCCTGGCCTGCCACGGCATCACCATCGGCTTCCACCGCTACTTCACGCACGGCTCCTTCAAGGCGAACCGGCCGCTGCGGATCGCACTGGCCATCGCGGGTTCGATGGCGGTGGAGGGCCCCCTGGTGCGCTGGGTGGCGGACCACCGCAAGCACCACAAGTACTCCGACCACGAGGGCGACCCGCATTCGCCGTGGCGGTTCGGGGAGACGCTCCCGGCGCTGATGAAGGGCCTGTGGTGGGCACACATCGGCTGGCTGTTCGACGAGGAGCAGACCGACCAGCAGAAGTACGCCCCGGACCTGATCAAGGACCCGGCGATCCGCCGGATCAGCCGTGACTTCGTCTTCTGGACCATCCTGTCGCTGGCAATCCCCCCGCTGGTGGGCGGCCTGGTCACGATGTCGTGGTGGGGCGCGTTCACCGCGTTCTTCTGGGGCTCCCTGGTCCGGGTGGCGCTGCTGCACCATGTGACCTGGTCCATCAATTCGATCTGCCACGCGGTGGGCAAGCGGCCGTTCAAGTCCCGGGACCGGTCCGGCAACGTCTGGTGGCTGGCGGTGCTGTCCTGCGGGGAGTCCTGGCACAACCTGCACCACGCGGACCCGACCTCCGCCCGGCACGGGGTGCTGCGCGGCCAGGTGGATTCCAGCGCCCGGCTGATCCGCTGGTTCGAGGTGTTCGGCTGGGCAACGGACGTGCGCTGGCCGAGCGGGGCCCGGATCGACGCCCGGCGCCGGGAAAAGAGCGCGAACCCGGCATGATGGGTGACGTGGCGATCGACGGCAGCAATTCCAGCAGCGACAAGCCCCGGCGTGGCCGCCGGGTCCGGATGACGGGCGCCGAGCGGCGCCAGCAACTGCTGGACATCGGTCGCGCCCTGTTCGCGGAGAAGGGCTTCGAAGGCACCTCGGTCGAGGAGATCGCGGCGAAGGCCGGGGTGTCCAAGCCGGTGGTGTACGAGCACTTCGGCGGCAAGGAGGGGCTGTATGCAGTCGTCGTGGACCGGGAGATGCGGCAGCTGCTGGACGGGGTGACGGGGGCGCTGACCGCGGGCCATCCGCGGGAGCTGCTGGAGCAGGCGGCCTTCGCCCTGCTGGACTACATCGAGAGCTATACGGACGGCTTCCGGATCCTCGTCCGGGATTCCCCGGTGGCCCAGTCGACTGGCACCTTCGCCTCGCTGATCAGCGATATCGCCACGCAGGTGGAGGACATCCTGGGCCTGGAGTTCAAGGCCCGGGGCTTCGACCCGAAGCTGGCCCCGCTGTACGCGCAGGCGCTGGTCGGCATGGTGGCGCTGACCGGCCAGTGGTGGCTGGAGACGCGCCGCCCGAAGAAGGCGGAAGTGGCCGCCCACCTGGTGAACCTGGCCTGGCACGGGCTGGACGGCCTGGAGGCGAAGCCGCGACTGGTGGGCCACCGCAAGAACTGAGGCGTCGCCCGCCCGCCCCGCCCATCCCCCCTGAGCAGGGCGGATGCGCCGGGCGGGCGACGGACGGAAGCCACCAAAGGTTGTACTGGGGACCTCTTCTGCCTCAGGAAACCCGTGGATAGCCTGCAGCTAAATTCCGGGGGGGAACTCGATCTTTCCACCCGGTTTCACCTGCACGATCCAGGGGGACCGTTGTCTTCTTCGCGCTACCAGCGCCTGGGCCGCCTCGCGGCCTGTACCGCCCTCGCCGTGGCCGCGGGCAGCCTGCTCGCGGCCACGCCGGCCGCCGCCACCGGCAACCCCGGCAGCCCCGCCCCCACCGCCAACGCTCCCCGGCCCGGCGTGTCGGCCGCTGAGCTCCGCAAGGCCACGGCTGCCGCGAAGGGCCAGGCCGCGCCGGCCAAGTCCGCGCTCGTCGGCTCCGGTGGCAAGCCCCGGCTCGACATCGACGGTGACGGGCAGAGCGACTGGGTGTACCGCACCATCTTCGGCTACAGCGAGAGCTCTCTGTCCGCTGCGAGCTACGACTTCTGGCAGGACCGGATCCAGTCCCACAAGGACATCGTCACCCTCGGCAACGTCCGCGGCGGAAGGCAGCCCGAGCTCCTCCAGCTGACCGCGGACGGGCGCCTGAGCCTGCACACGGCGGAGGCCCGGGGAACCTCCGCCCCGCTGTGGACCGGCACGGGCTGGCAGATCTACAACCGCGTCATCGGCGCCGGCGACCTGACCAAGGACGGCCGTGCGGACCTGCTGGCCCGCACCCCGGGCGGTGATCTGTACCTGTACAAGGGCACCGGCGCCCAGTCCGGCAACCCCTTCTCCGACCGGGTCAAGGTCGGCGGCGGCTGGCAGATCTACGACCAGATCGTCGGCACCAACGACCTCGACGCCGACGGCGTCTCCGACCTCGTGGCCAAGCAGCCCGACGGCAAGCTGTACTTCTACAAGGGAACCGGCTCTGCCGCGGCCCCCTTCAAGTCCCGCGCGCTGATCGGCGGCGGCTGGAACACCTACAACAAGATCGTCGCGATCGACGACGTCGACGGCGACGGCCGCGCCGAAATGCTCGGCATCACGCACTCCGGCGACATGTACCTCTACGTCGGCAAGGGCGCGGGCACGTTCCACCCGCGGTACATGCTCAGCAAGGGCTGGCAGCACTTCGACCTCATGGTCGGCCAGGGCATCACCCCGGTCCACGGCAAGAACGGCGTGTCCGGCGTCGACGCGTCCAACACCGTGTACACACACCTCACCCAGTACGACGGCCGCTTCGTCGCGAACCGCTACGTCAACGACGGCTGGGGCCAGTTCCCGGCGACCGGCAGACTGGTGAACGCCGCGGGCATGGCCCCCGGCTTCTGGGGCAGCCACAAGCTCAGCCTGAACGGCAACGTGCTCACCAACCTGACCCTCGGGCAGAACGTGTCGGGCGACTACACCAACACCGACCTGGTGGTCGGCCCCGGCGACCTCACCGGCGACGGCAAGGGCGA
This sequence comes from Streptomyces sp. NPDC002054, assembly GCF_040296685.1. NCBI lineage: Bacteria > Bacillati > Actinomycetota > Actinomycetes > Kitasatosporales > Streptomycetaceae > Streptomyces > Streptomyces sp. NPDC002054. The sequence continues at coordinate 163,882 of NZ_JBEOXT010000004.1, read as the reverse complement.
CCTGCTGACCCGCGACATCTGGGGCAACCTCTACCTGAAGGCCGGCTGGAACAACGGCGTCGACTTCTGGGCCCCGACCTGGGTCGGCCCCTACTGGAACACCTACAAGGCCATCGTCGGCGCCGGCGACATCAACGGCGACGGCCGTACCGACATCATCGGCCACGACTGGAACGGCAACCTCTACATCCACCCCGGCACCGGCAACGCCAAGGCACCCTTCGGCGAACGCCAGTGGATCGGCGGCGGCTGGAACGGCTACTCCGCCATCGCCGCACCCGGCGACATCAACGGCGACGGACGCGCCGACCTCGTCGCCCGCGACGGGAACGGCAACCTCTACGGCTACACCGCCACCGGCTGGGGCGGCACCCACACCTTCAACAGCCGCCACTGGATCGACGCCAACTGGAACATCTACAAGAGCTTCAACTAACAGCTCACGCTCGCAGCGGGCGGCACCACCGCGCCGACAGCGGAGTCGGCGAAAGGTTGTACGGAAAACCTCTTCTACCTCGGGAAACGCACGGATAGCCTTCGAGTACTTTCCCGGGGGGGAATGATCCATTCGTCGTGCCGCCCGCTGTTCCGCGGGCCCGCGAGTGTCGACTTCCACCCGGTTTCACCTGCTCGATCCAGGGGGAACCCCTTTGTCTTCTTCGCGCTCCCAGCGCCTGGGCCGCCTCGCGGCCTGCACCGCGCTCGCCCTGTCCGCGGGCACGCTGCTCGCCGCCGCGCCCGCCGTGGCGGCCGACAAGCCGGCCCCGGCCGCCGACTCCACGATGCCCTCGCAGGCGAAGCTGCGCGCGGGCGTGGCCGCCGCCAAGGGCGAGGCCGCGCCGGGCAAGTCCGCGCTCGTCGGTTCGGGCGGCAAGGCCCGCCTCGACATCGACGGTGACGGCCAGCGCGACTGGCTGTTCCGCAGCGTCACCGGCTACGGCGCGGTCTCGCTGTCCAACACCGGCGGCGAGGGCGCGTACTCGTTCTGGAACGACCAGAACGAGACCGTCAAGGACATCATCGCCGTCGGCAACGTCCGGGGCACCCAGGCGCCCGAGGTCCTGCAGCTGGCTGCGGACGGCCGCCTGACCCTCCACCAGGCCAACAAGACCGGCACCGCCGCTCCGAGCTGGACCGGCTACGGCTGGCAGATCTACAACCGCGTCATCGGCGCCGGCGACCTGACCAAGGACGGCCGCCCGGACCTGCTGGCCCGCACCCCCTCCGGCGACCTCTACCTGTACAAGGGCACCGGCAACCAGAGCGGCGAGCCGTTCGCGGGCCGGGTCAAGGTCGGCAGCGGCTGGGGCGCCTACGACCAGATCGTCGGCACCAACGACCTCGACGCCGACGGCATCGCCGACCTGGTCGCCAAGGACCCCAACGGCCACCTGTACTACTACAAGGGGACCGGCTCGGCCTCCGCCCCGTTCAAGGCCCGCGCCTGGGTCGGCGGCGGCTGGAACGCGTACAACAAGATCGTCGCGATCGACGACGTCGACGGTGACGGCCGCGCCGAGCTGGTCGGGATCACGCACTCCGGCGATCTGTACCTCTACGTCGGCAAGGGCCTCGGCAAGTTCCACCCCCGCTACCTGCTCGGCAGCGGCGCGGTCAACGAAGAGATCATGGTCGGCCAGGGCATCACCCCGGTGTACGGCAAGCACGGCGTGTACGGCGTCGACGAGTCGAACAGCGCGTTCGGCCACGTCAACCAGACCAACGGCAAGTTCGCGCCGAACCGCTACAACAGCGGCAACTGGAACGCCTTCCCGGCGACCGGCAAGCTGGTCAACGCAGCGGGCCTGAACCCCACCAACTGGGGCCACAAGCTCAGCCTGAGCGGCTCCGCCCTGACCAACCTGACCCTCGGGCAGAACGTGTCGGGCGACTACACCAACACCGACCTGGTGGTGGGCCCCGGCGACCTCACCGGCGACGGCAAGGGCGACCTGCTGACCCGCGACATCTGGGGCAACCTCTACCTCAAGGCCGGCTGGAACGACGGCGTCGAGTTCTGGGCCCCGACCTGGGTCGGCCCCTACTGGAACACCTACAAGGCGATCGTCGGCGCCGGCGACATCAACGGCGACGGCCGCACCGACATCATCGGCCACGACTGGAACGGCAACCTCTACATCCACCCCGGCACCGGCAACGCCAAGGCGCCGTTCGGCGAGCGCCAGTGGATCGGCGGCGGCTGGAACGGCTACTCCGCCATCGCCGCACCCGGCGACATCAACGGCGACGGCCGTGCCGACCTGGTCGCCCGCGACGGGAACGGCAACCTCTACGGCTACACCGCCACCGGCTGGGGCGGCACCCACACCTTCAACAGCCGCCACTGGATCGACGCCAACTGGGGCATCTACAAGAGCTTCAACTAACGGCTCGCGCCTGCCGGATCGCCACCAGACTGCGCCCCGCCACCGGGTCCCCGGTGACGGGGCGCAGCCCGTTCCGCCAGGCCCGGCCGACGCCGACAGCCGGGGTCCGCCAAAGGTTGTACGGAAAACCTCTTCTGCCTCATCAGGTGCCGCGGATAGCCTTCGATCACTTTCCCGGGGGGGAATTTCGATTCACCGCGCGCCGCCGGCCTTTTCCGCGTGCGCCTTCGCGTGTCGACTTCCACCCGGTTTCACCTGCGATCCAGGGGGAACCCTTTGTCTTCCTTGCGCTCTCAGCGCTTCGGCCGCCTCGCGGCCTGCACCGCCCTCGCCGTCGCCGCGGGCACCCTGCTGTCGGCGGCTCCCGCCCAGGCGGCGGGCGCCGAGCCCGTGAAGCCGCAGCCGTCCGCGTCCGCCTCGAAGCAGCAGCGGACGGCCGGCGACTTCGCCCCCGCTCCGGCCAAGGGCACTTTCGCCGCCCGCGCCGCGAAGCCGCGTCTGGACCTGGACGGGGACGGCCTGTCCGACTTCATGTTCCGCAACCACTCCGGGTACACCGGAAGCCTGCAGAGCACCACGGACAACGTCGACACCTACAAGATCTCCGGGGAGGCGACCGAGACCGCCCGGGACATGATCGCGGTCGGCAACATCCGCGGCGGCTGGGGCACCGAGCTCCTGCTGTGGCACGGGGACGGCCGTCTGGCCATGCACCAGGCGTACAGCACCGGCACCCAGGCCGCGACCTGGACCGGCCATGGCTGGCAGGTCTACAACAAGCTGATCGCCGCCGGCGACCTCACCAAGGACGGCCGCGGCGACCTGCTGGCCCGCACCCCGTCCGGCGACCTCTACCTGTACCGCGCCACCGGCGCGGCCACCGGCGAGCCCTTCGCCGGCCGGGTCAAGGTCGGCAGCGGCTGGGGGCGTACGACCAGATCGTCGGCGCCAACGACCTCGACGCCGACGGCATCGCCGACCTGGTCGCCAAGAGCCCCGACGGCCACCTCTACTACTACAAGGGCACCGGCTCTGCCTCTGCCCCGTTCAAGGCCCGCACCTGGGTCGGCGGCGGCTGGAACACCTACAACAAGATCCTCGGTGTGGACGACCGGAGCGGCGACGGCAAGGCCGACCTGTACGCGGTCCAGCCCAACGGTGACCTGTACGGCTACGCTTCCCTGGGCAACGGCAAGTTCGCCGCCCGGCAGAAGATCGGCAGCGGCTGGACGGTCGACGAGGCCATCGTGAACTCCGGCGTCACCCCGGTCTACGGCAAGCACAGCGTGGTCGGTGTCGACGGGGCGAACGAGGTCTGGGAGCACGTCAACCAGACCAACGGCCGGTTCATCGACGACCGCCTCGACTGGGTGCAGCCGTGGACCCCCGGCACCACGCTGGTCAGCGCCGCGGGCTTGGACAAGACGAACTGGCTGCACAAGCTGGTCTGGAACGGCTCCACCCTCCACAACCGCAGCAAGGGCACCAACGTCGCCGGCGACTTCTCGAACACCAACCTGGTGGTCGGCCCCGGCGACCTGACCGGCGACGGCCAGGGCGACCTGCTGACCCGCGACAGCTGGGGCAACCTGTGGCTGCGCGCCGGCAACGGATCCGGCACCTGGTTCGGCACCCCGGTCAAGATCGGCGCGGGCTGGAACACGTACAAGACCATCGTCGGTGGCGGAGACATCTCCGGCGACGGCCGTCCGGACATCGTGGCCGCGGCCCACGACGGCCACCTGTACGTCTACAAGGGCACCGGCTCTGCCTCCGCGCCCTTCGGCGCGCGCGAGTGGTACAGCCACGGCTGGAACGGCTACAGCGGGATCGCCGTCCCGGGTGACCTCAACGGCGACGGCCGCGCGGACCTGATCGCGCGGGACTCCAGCGGCACGATGTGGCTCTACCGCGCACAGGGCTGGGGCGGCACCCACGCCTTCGCGGGCCGCGAGTGGCTGGCGCAGGGCTGGAACACGTACGCCCAGTTCAACTAGTCCGGCCAGCAGGACAGCACATGGCGGCGCCCCGTCACCGGTTTCCCGGTGGCGGGGCGCCGCCGCGTCATAACCGGTGCGCGCTCATCCCGCCGGAGCTGAGCACCGGTCAGGCCTCTCTGCGGGCGATGGCGAAGATGCGCCGGAACGGGAAGACGGTGCCCCGGGGGCCGGGCGGGTAGGCGTCGCGCAGCAGGTCGCGGTACTGGAGCAGGAAGGCGTCGACGGCCTCGTGGTCCTTGCCGAGGGCGGTGAGGACGGGCCGCAGTGCGGTGCCCTTGACCCAGTCGAGGACCGGGTCGGGGCCGGTCAGCAGCTGGTGGTAGGTGGTCTCCCAGACGTCGGTGGTGCAGCCCAGTTCGGTGAACCGGGCCAGGTATTCGCCGGGTTCGAGGAGGTGGGTATAGCGGGCGCCGTGGCCGGCCAGCCGGGTCCGCCAGCGCGGGGTGTCGCAGAGCGCGGCGAGCAGGGAGTGGCTGGGGGCGGTGAAGTTGCCCGGGATCTGGAAGGCGAAGGTGCCGCCGGGGCGGAGTGCGTTGATCCAGGAGGCGAAGGAGCCGGGGTGGCCGGGCACCCACTGGAGGGCCGCGTTGGAGACGATCAGGTCGTAGCTCTCCTCGGGCAGCCAGCTGGCGAGGTCGGCGCGGCGGAAGTCGAGGCTGCCGCCTCCCGGGGTGGGGCCGGCGTACTCGCGGTCGGCGCGGTGGAGCATCTCCGGGGAGAGGTCGAAACCGGTGATACGGGCCTCGGGCCAGCGGTCGGCGAGCAGGGCGGTGACGTTGCCGGGGCCGCAGCCGAGGTCGGCGATGCGGGCGGGCCGGGTGGGCAGTTCCGGTATGCGGGCGAGGAGGTCGAGGAATGGCCGGGCGCGATGGTCCGCATGTCGCAGATATTGCTGGGGGTCCCAGACGGGTGGGGCGGGCGCGGCGGCGGTGACGGGGGTGGTGGGGGTGTTGGGGGCCTGCTGGTCGACCGTGGTCGTGGGGCATCGACCCGGCGCGATGTCGGAATGCATGTTCGAGCCTCCCTGCTGGCGGATCCGGTGGAAGCGGAAGCTTCTCCGGCCCCCTCCATGCCCAGAGTGGCGCAAAATATATCTTGACGTCAAGAGACTTCACATCGACAGACCCCTTACAATGATCGGCATGGAGGACGAGGTCGACCGACTGGTCGCGGCATGGCGGCGGGAGCGCCCTGACCTCGACGTGGAACCGCTCGAGGTGCTCAGCCGGGTCTCGCGGCTCGCCCGCCACCTCGACCGGGCACGCCGGATCGCCTTCTCCGAGCACGGACTGGAGCCCTGGGAGTTCGACGTCCTGACCTCCCTGCGCCGGGCTGGAGCGCCCTACCAGCTCTCCCCCGGGCAGCTGCTGACCCAGACCCTGGTCACCTCCGGCACCATGACCAACCGCATCGACCGGCTCGCCAAGAAGGGCCTCGTCGAACGGCTGCCCGACCCCAGCGACCGGCGGGGGGTACTGGTCCGCCTGACCCCCGAGGGGCGCGAGGCGGCCGACCAGGCCCTGGCCGGGCTGCTCGCCCAGGAGCGGGCGATCCTGGCCCAGCTCTCCCGGGCCCAGCGCGGGGACCTGGCCGCACTGCTACGCCGGTTGACCGCTCCGTTCGACAACGTCCCCGGCTAGTCCCGGCCCGAGGTCGGCCGGCCGTACGCCGGCCCGGCGGGCCAGCGCCACGGCCGCCAGCGTGGAGTGCACCCCGAGCTTGCCCAGCACGTTCTGCATGTGCGTACGGACGGTGTGCGGGGACAGGAACAGCCGCGCGGCCACGTCCTTGCGGCCCAGCCCGGCCACCATGCAGCGCAGCACCTCGTGCTCGCGCGGGGTCAGCGACTCGACCAGCCGCTCGCTGTCGGTACGGTGCTTGCGGGCCGCCGTCAGCTCCCGCAGCACCCCGGTGAGCAGCGCGGGCGGCAGGTGCGTCTCCTCCCGGAGCACGCCCCGGATCACCGCCAGCAGCCGGGACAGCGAGCAGTCCTTGGCCACCCAGCCGGTGGCCCCGGCCTGCAGGGCCAGGGCGGCCCGGCGCGGTTCGTCGCGTTCGGCCAGGACGACCGTACGGACGCCCGGGTGGGAGGTGCGGACACCGGCGACCAGCGCGATCCCGTCGCCCGAGGCGCCCGGGGCACCCGCGGCACCCGGAGCACCCGCGGCGCCCGGCGGGCCGCCCGCGGTCGCGGTGCCCGGCGGCGGACCGGACCCCGATTCGCGCTGGGCCGGCACGGCGACGGCCCCGGCGGCGGCGCCGAGGTCGGCGTCGACCAGCAGGACATCGAAGCGGCGGCCCTCGGCCGCGCCTCGTTCTAGGCAGCGCAGCGCGGCAGGACCGCTGCCGGCCGCGGACACGTCCACGTCCGGCTCGGCCGCGAGCGCGGCAGCGAGCGACTCGGCGAAAATGCGGTGATCGTCCACCACGAGAACCCGGATACGCACCACAGACACCCCCAAGGGTCGGGGAACGGACAACGGCGGGTACGACGACCGGGACCCGGTGATCCGCAGTCGCACGGCCGCCGCCGCAACATCACTGCACTACCCCGGACCGGACGTCGTACCCGACGTATCTCGACCCCTGAATCAACACCGGCCCCCACCGGTGTCACGCTTCAGCGTAGGGGCGGGTGCGGTGCGCGGTTGGCCGAATAGCAGAAGTTTTTCTCGCTGTTTTCCGGCGAGGGGGCTTCGAGCGCGCCGTGGAGTGGCCGAAAATGAACCGTCTATGCGCTTCGGAAGCCTGTTTCCGGCCCTGCGGGTGCCACAGGCAGTTGCACGGGGGGCATTTCACGCGGCGTGTACGCGCTGGGCGCCCGCGCACATGACACGGCCCCGGCGCACACGCTGTCGCGCGCGCCGGGGCCGTACGCCTTTGAGGGGCCTTTGAGGGGCTCTTCCGGCTCAGCCCTGCTCGGCCTGACGGCGGCGGGTGAACTCCCAGGCGTCCGCGACGATGCCGGCGAGGTCCGGGCGCCGCGGCGTCCAGCCGAGCTTCTCGTGCGCGGCCCGGGCGGAGGCGACCAGCACGGCCGGGTCGCCGGCCCGGCGGGCGGAGACCACCTCGGGGATCTCGTGCCCGGTGACCTTGCGGACGGTCTCGATGACCTCGCGCACGGAGAAGCCGTTGCCGTTGCCCAGGTTGCAGATCAGGTGCGCGCCCTCGGTGGCGCCGCCGAGGGCCAGCAGGTGGGCCTCGGCCAGGTCGGCGACGTGGATGTAGTCGCGGATGCAGGTGCCGTCCGGGGTCGGGTAGTCGTCGCCGAACACCGAGATCGCCTCGCGCTGCCCCAGGGCCACCTGCAGGACCAGCGGGATGAGGTGGCTCTCCGGGTCGTGCCGCTCGCCGTACTGCCCGTACGCACCGGCCACGTTGAAGTAGCGCAGCGAGACCGCGGCCAGGCCGTGTGCCGCGCACTCGCCGGTGATCATGTGGTCCACGGCCAGCTTGGACGCGCCGTACGGATTGGTCGGCGCGGTCGGCATGGTCTCGGTGATCGGCGTGGCCTCCGGCTCGCCGTAGGTGGCGGCGGTGGAGGAGAAGACCAGCTTGCGGACCCCGGCCTCGCGCATCGCGGCCAGCAGCGCCATGGTGCCGCCGACGTTGTTGTCCCAGTACTTGCCCGGGTTGACCACGGACTCGCCGACCTGCGAGAAAGCCGCGAAGTGCAGCACGGCCTCGTAGGAGGAGTCGAGGTGCCGGGCGGCGTCCTTGATGTCGGCTTCGATGAAGGCCGCACCGGCGGGGACTCCGGCGCGGAAGCCGGTGGAGAGGTTGTCGAGGACGGTGACCTCGTGGCCGGCTTCCAGAAGGTGGGCCGCGACCACGCTGCCCACGTATCCGGCGCCGCCGGTGACCAGATACTTGCTCACTCGCGTAGCTCACTCTCGCAGTCGCACCACCGCGCACCCGCGCGGCCTGTCGTCTCTGGCTTACCCGATTCGGCGCCCACGGGGAAATCGGACCCGCACGGGCGCGTCCCGAACGGGACTCCGGACCCCGGAATCTGACCCCGGAACCGGACCGAGCCTAGCGAGCCGGCAGCTCGGCCCGGTCGAGCAGGCCGGTACGGGCGGCCAGGGCGGCGGCCTCCAGCCGGGAGCCCACGCCCAGCTTCATCAGCACCCGCTGCACATGGGTGCGGGCGGTGCTCGGGGCGATGGCCATGCCGGCCGCGATCAGCCGGGTGTCCTCGCCCTCGGCGACCCGCACCAGCACCTCCACCTCGCGCGGGGTGAGCAGCCGCAGCAGCCGCCCGGCCTCGTCGTCGGGCTGGGCGGCCGGGTTCAGCAGCTCGGCGAAGGCCCCCTGGAGCAGCTGCGGGGATACGGCGACCTCCCCGGCCCGGGCCTTGGCCAGGGCCCGCTCCACGCCCTCGATGCGCTCGTCCTGCCGTACGTACCCACAGGCGCCGGCCGCGAAGGCGGCGGCGATGCCGCGCGGGCTGGGCACCGGGCCCAGGACCACCACGGCGATCTGCGGGCGCTCCCGCTTGATCCGCACCACCGGCTCGAACACCCCCGGCTCGGCGGGGGTCGCGGTGCCCAGCAGGCAGACCTCGGGGGCCCGGCTGATCACCAGCTCGGCCGCGCCCGCCGCCGGCGCGGCAGCGGCCAGCACGCGGTGCCCGCGCAGTTTCAGCGCGGAGGCGAGCGCCTCGGCCAGCAGCCGGTGCTCGTCGACCACCATCACCCGTACGCCCATGTCCCGGCAAGCTACACGCTTGTTCGAGGATGCGTCGGGGTTACTGCGCAGAAGCCCCCGGAAGGACGGACCTTCCGGGGGCTTCGGCCTGAACCGCTCGGGTGTCGGGCGAACCCGGTCGGGTCAGTGCGTGGTGAACGAGGCGAAGAGGTACTGCTTCTCGATCCGGCTCGAGTTGCTGATGATGTTGTCGGCGATGAACAGCCGGCCGTTGTTGTAAAGGAACTCCGACCCCGGCAGGAACTGGGTCTCAGCCCTCCGGGTCTCCTTGTCGTCCGGGTTGACCATCAGCACGGTCTCCTTCATCGTCGCGCCGTCGAGGGAGACGACCTGGCCGCCCTTGTCGTAGGGCGGGCGCTTGTACGCGATGATGTTCGATCCGTCCATGCGCAGCGGCCACATCGTGTACCGCTCGCCGGCGTCGGCCCGGTCGGTGGTCTGCTTGCCGGTGTTCAGGTCGAAGGAGAGGATCTCGTTCGTCCGCGGCCCGCCGGCGTTGCCCGTGCCCTGGTGCTCGATGGACGGCAGGTAGACCTTGCCGTTGCCGACCACGATCTTGGAGCACTCCTGCACGTTGGTGCTGTTGCACTTGGGGTCGTAGTTGCCCGAGGTGAGCGAGATGGTGGTCTTCAGGTTGCCGCTCTCGTCGACCACGAAGATGTCGCTGACGCCGGTGGCGTTCGGGGCGCTGCGGTTGACGTTGGCGACGACGACCAGCGGCTTGGTGGAGATGATCTGGCCCCACTCGATGCCCGGGGACATCTTGTACGAGTACTTCGGCGCGCCGGTGGTGGGGTCCAGGACCTGGGCGTGCAGGGTCTGGCTGCCGATCTGGCCGCACTTGCGGAGCACGGCGAGGCCGTTCGCGTCGCCCGCGTAGCCCATGTCGAAGCAGCGCTGGCCGTCGACCTTGGGCTCCCACAGGACCTTGCCGTCGGCGAGGTTCCAGGCGGCGCCGCCGTTGGTGCCGCCGGCCGCGACGGTCTGGCCGCTGACGGTGATCTCGTCGAAGGTGACCTTGTCGTCACCGCCGGTGCTGGACTTGGCATCGCCGGACCAGAGCAGCTTCCCGGCATTGAGGTCGAGGACGCCGACCTTGCTGCACTTGGGGTACTTCTTCTCGGCGGTCGGCAGGAAGTCCTGGAAGAGGATGGCCGCCTTGTTGTCGGAGGCCTGCGGACTGGCGGCGCAGATGTGCGCCGGCAGCGGGATCGTCCACTTCTGGCTGCCGTTGTCCAGGCTGTAGCCGACGACCTTGGCGACGTCCGACTTGGCGTACACCGAGTCGGTGAGCCAGGAGCCGTGGGTGCCGATGGTGTTGTAGCCGCCGTCCGCGTCCGGGGGCACGTTGGGCTGCTCGAGGTTGATCAGGGTCTTGGACTGGGTCTTGCCCGTCGGCTTCTCGGAGCCGCCGGAACCGCCGGAGCCGCCCGGCTTGTCGCCGCCGCCGGGGCTCTGCGAGCCATTGGCCACGGGCTTGTTGCCGCCCTCGTCGCCGTCGCCAGAGGCCAGCCAGACGCCGCCGGCCACGATCACGGCGATCGCGACGACCGCCGCGCCGATGATCATCAGCTGGTTGCGCTTGGCGTTACCGCCGCCTTGGCCTGTGCCGGCCGGGGGCACGGGGGCGGGCTGCGGGGTGTGCGGGCCCTGCGGGAAGCCATAGCCGGGCGCCGGCGGCGGGGTCTGCGGATAGCCGTAGGAGTCCTGCGGGTATCCGTAGCTCGGCTGGCCGGGCTGCGCGGGGGCGCCGAAGCCGGACTGTGCGGGCTGGGCAGGCTGGCCGAAGCCGGAGTCGGCGGGAGCGCCGAAGCCGGGCTGGGCGGCGGGCTGCTGCGGGGGGACCGCAGGCTGCTGCGGAGGCGTCGGCGGGAGCGGCGGAGGCGCACCGAAGCCGCCGGGCGCAGGCTCCTGCGGCGCGCCGAACCCACCCGCGGGCGGCTGGTTCGGCGGCTGCGGGGGCTGGTTCGGCGGGGGTGGGGGCGGGGTGCTCATGGGGTTCTATTGCCTCTCGTCGTTCACTTGCCGAAGACCATCAGGAATTTCTCCGGACCCTCGCTCCTGCCGGACAGGCGCGTGGCGGAGAGGAAGAGCCGGCCGTCGGCGTAGTCGACCTGCGGGTTGTAGAACCCGCTCTCGACCGGCGCGGCCACTCCCGAGGGATTGCGCAGCAGGGTGCTCGGCTTGCCCCCGCCGGCCGGGAAGGACAGCACCTCGCCGCCCTTGTCGTAGTCGGGCTCGAGGTAGGCGATCAGGTTGCCGCCCTCGGCCTTCAGCGGGACCGCGGAGCGGCCCTGGCCGGCCGGGTGCCGCCATTTGATCTTGCCGGTGCCCAGGTCGAAGGCGACGATCTCGTTGGAGTCGCCCTCGGTGGGCAGGTAGATGGTGTTGGCGGTGCCGTCCACCACCACGCCAGTGCAGGCCTGCGGCCCGGAGAAGATGGATATCCCGCAGCGGGCCGAGAACTTGCCCTCGCCGGTGAGCTGGCTGCGCACCTTGCCGTCGGGTCCGAAGACCGCGATGACGCGCTCCTTGGTCGCCTTCTTGGACGCGTCCACGACGAGCGGGTCGGTGGAGTACACCCGGCTGACCTTCCAGCCCTCGGCCCACTTGTAGTTCCAGGTGATCTTGCCGGTGGCCGGGTCGAGGCCCTGCAGTTCCTCGGTGTCCTTGGCGCAGCCGGCGATCGCGATCAGCTTGGCGCCGCCGGCCAGGGAGTCGGGCTTGCAGCCCTGCTCGGGGGGACCGAACAGCTTGTCGCCGGTGCTCACCTTGAAGGCGCTGGCCTTGCCGAGCCGGCTGACGCCGAGGGTGTCCCCGGTGATGGACAGGCTGACCGAGCTCAGCAAGTCGAACTGGCCCTCTTGGGGCACTTCCTTCGTCCAGCCCTCCTTGCCGGCCTTCAGGTCGATCAGCTTCATCTGATTGCAGTCGGCGCTGCTGGAGTCGCCGTTGTTGAACATGACGACGGTCTTGCCGTCGGCCGTGGTCTGGCCGGTGGCGGCACAGATCTCGGCCGGGAAGGGCACGGTCCAGCGCTGCTTGCCGTCGGTGACGCCATAAGCAGTAACTGACTTGTAGACGGCCTTGACCACGGTGTCGCCGACGATCCACTGGGCGGGGGCGTCGCCACCGCCGCCGGGCAGCTCGACCTCGTTCTTCTTCAGCCAGAGGACCTTGTCCTCACCGGGCTTGCGGTCGGCGTTGAGGTCCTCGTTCTCGGTGCGGCCGGTGCCGTTGCCGTCGCCGTCGTCCACGGAGGCGTCCGGGGAGGGCGCGCCATCGGGCTTGGCGTCGCCGCTCGCGCTCGACGAGGGCTGGGCAAGCGGCTTCTTCTCGTCGTCGCCGCCGGTGAAGAGGAAGAACCCGCCCGTGCCGAGGGCGAGTACGCCGGCCACTGCGGCGGCGATCAGGATGGTCGTCTTCCGCTTGGCCGGGGTGCCGGAGCCGGGCGGCGGGCCGGGCGGCATCGGCGGCGGGTACCCGTACCCCACGGGCGGCTGCTGCGCGTACTGCGGCGGCTGCGGGGGCTGTTGCGGCTGCTGCGGTTGCCCCGCGTACGGGTTGGGACCCGGCTGCGGGTGCCCGTACCCCTGTGGCGGAGGACCGGGCAGATGCCCGTAACCCTCGGGAACCGGCGGCGGGTTCGTCATCAGCGCATACCTTCAGCGTCAGGAGGCGTGGGGGGAATGACCTTTCTACCACTCGCTCCCGACAGCGGACGGGCCGGTCGCACCCCTGTTCCCAAGGGAGGACCGGCCCGTGATGCCGTCGTTACGTCGCCGGGATGTCGCCGGGATGTCGCCGGCTCAGGCCTCTTCGGCCAGCTCCAGCCAGCGCATCTCCAACTCGTCGCGGTCGGAGAGCAGTTCCCGGAGCTCGGCGTCGAGCTTGGCCACCTTGTCGTAGTCGGTGGCGTTCTCCGCGATCTGGGCGTGCAGGTTGGTCTCCCGGTCGGACAGCTTGTTGAGCTGCCGCTCGATCTTCTGCAGTTCCTTCTTCGCGGCGCGCGAGTCGCCCGAGGCGGTGGACTTCGGCGCGGCGGCCGGGGCGGGCGCCGGGGCCGCCGCCTCGATCATCCGCTGCCGCCGCTCCAGGTATTCGTCCAGGCCACGCGGCAGCATGCGCAGGCTGGCGTCACCCAGCAGGGCCATCACCGTGTCGGTGGTCCGCTCGATGAAGAACCGGTCGTGGGAGATGACGATCATCGAGCCGGGCCAGCCGTCGAGGAGGTCCTCCAGCTGGGTGAGGGTCTCGATGTCGAGGTCGTTGGTGGGCTCGTCGAGGAAGAGCACGTTCGGCTCGTCCATCAGCAGCCGCAGGATCTGCAGTCGGCGCCGCTCGCCGCCGGACAGGTCGCCGACCGGCGTCCACTGCTTCTCCTTGGTGAAGCCGAACTGCTCGCACAGCTGACCCGCCGTCATCTCGCGGCCCTTGCCGAGGTCCACCCGGTCGCGGACCCGCTGCACGGCTTCCAGCACCCGCAGGGACGGATCGAGCTCGCCGACCTCCTGGGAAAGATATGCAAGTTTGACGGTCTTGCCGACGGTGACGCTGCCGGCCGCGGGCTGGGTCTCGCCCTGGGTGCGGGCGGCCTCGGCGAGGGCGCGCAGCAGGGAGGTCTTGCCGGCGCCGTTGACGCCGACCAGGCCGATCCGGTCGCCGGGGCCGAGGTGCCAGGTGAGGTGCTTGAGCAGGGTCTTGGGTCCGGCCTGGACGGTGACGTTCTCCAGGTCGAACACGGTCCTGCCGAGCCGGGCGTTGGCGAACTTCATCAGCTCGGAGGTGTCGCGGGGCGGCGGCACATCGGCGATGAGCTCGTTGGCCGCCTCGATGCGGAACCGGGGCTTGGAGGTACGGGCCGGGGCGCCGCGGCGCAGCCAGGCGAGCTCCTTGCGCATCAGGTTCTGCCGCTTGACCTCTTCGGTGGCGGCGATCCGCTCGCGCTCGGCACGGGCGAACACGTAGTCGCTGTAGCCGCCTTCGTACTCGTGCACCTCGCCGCGCTGGACGTCCCACATACGGGTGCAGACCTGGTCCAGGAACCAGCGGTCGTGGGTGACGCAGACGAGTGCGGAGCGGCGCTCCTGGAGGTGCCGGGCCAGCCAGGAGATGCCCTCGACGTCGAGGTGGTTGGTGGGCTCGTCGAGGACGAGCAGATCCGGCTCGGCGATGAGCAGCTTGGCGAGCGCAATGCGGCGGCGCTCGCCGCCGGAGAGCGGGCCGATGACGGTGTCGAGCCCCTGCCCGAAGCCGGGCAGGTCGAGGCCGCCGAACAGGCCGGTCAGCACATCGCGGATCTTGGCGTTGCCGGCCCACTCGTGGTCGGCCATGTCGCCGATGATCTCGTGCCGGATGGTGGCGGCCGGATCGAGGGAGTCGTGCTGGGTGAGGATTCCGATCCGGGCTCCACCGGTGTGGGTGACCCGGCCGGTGTCGGGTTCCTCCAGCTTGGCGAGCATCCGGATGAGGGTGGTCTTGCCGTCGCCGTTGCGGCCCACGACACCGATCCGGTCCCCCTCGGACACGCCGAGGGAGATGCCGTCGAGCAGGGTACGGGTGCCGTACACCTTGCTGACTGCCTCGACATTGACCAGATTGACGGCCATCAGACGCGCTCCAGGGAAAGGGATGGATCAGCCCCTCAGCCTAACCTTCCCACCGGCCCACGGACGCTCGACCAGCGGCCGACCGCCGACCACCATCCCGATGGCCACCGGGCCGCTGCCGGGCACGCGATCAGGGCAGCACGGTGGCTCCCGGGGACGGGGAGGTGGCGGTGCGGGTGGTGCGGCAGGTGGTGGAGGCTTCCAGGGCGGCGGAGACCTTGAGGGCGGCTTCCGGGTCGCGGACCAGGAAGGCCGTGGTGGGGCCGGAGCCGGAGACCAGGGCGGCCAGGGCGCCCGCGCCGAGGCCGGCGTCCAGGGTGGCGGCCAGCTGGGGGCGGAGCGAGAGGGCGGCCGGCTGGAGGTCGTTGGCCAGGGTCGCGGCGAGGGCGTCCGGGTCGCCGGAGCGCAGGGCCGCGAGGAGGGCGGGCGAGGCGACTGGCTCGGGGACGGCGGTACCGGCGGTGAGGCGGTCGAACTCGCGGAACACCGCCGGGGTGGACAGCCCGCCGTCGGCCACGGCGAACACCCAGTGGAAGGTCCCGGCTTCGAGCGGGGTGAGGTGCTCGCCACGGCCGGTGCCGAGGGCCGCGGCCCCGACCAGGCTGAACGGGACGTCGCTGCCGAGTTCGGCGCAGATGTCGAGGAGTTCGCTGCGCGGGGTGTCCAGGCCCCACAGGGTGTCGCAGGCGAGCAGGGCGCCGGCGCCGTCCGCGCTGCCGCCGGCCATGCCGCCGGCCACCGGGATGTTCTTGGTGATGTGCAGGTGGACGGCGGGTTCGATGCCGTGCCGGGCGGCGAGGAGCTCGGCGGCGCGGGCCGCCAGGTTGGTGCGGTCCAGCGGGACCTGGTCGGCGTCCGGCCCCTCGCAGGTGATGCGCAGCGAGTCGGCGGGGGTGGCGGTCACCTCGTCGTACAGGGAGACGGCGAGGAAGACGTTGGCCAGGTCGTGGAAGCCGTCGGGGCGGGCGGCGCCCACCGCCAGCTGGACGTTGACCTTCGCGGGGACGCGTACGGTGACGGGGCGGCCGGTGCTCACAGTGCGGGCCTCTCCGCAGCGGGCTTGTGCTCGGCGATCGCCGCGAACTCCTCGACCGTGAGGGCTTCGCCCCGGGCCTGCGGGGAGATCCCGGCACCGACCAGGGCCGCTTCGGCGGCGGCCGGGGAGCCCGCCCAGCCGGCCAGGGCGGCCCGCAGGGTCTTGCGGCGCTGGGCGAAGGCGGCGTCCACCACGGCGAAGACCTCGGCCTTGGTGGCGGTGGTCTGCACCGGCTCGGTGCGGCGGACCAGGGAGACCAGGCCGGAGTCGACATTGGGGGCCGGCCAGAACACGTTGCGGCCGATCGCGCCGGCCCGCTTGACCTCCGCGTACCAGTTGGCCTTGACCGAGGGCACGCCGTACACCTTGTTGCCGGGCCCGGCGGCGAGCCGGTCGGCGACCTCGGACTGGACCATGACCAGGGTCCGCTCGATGGTCGGGAAGCGGTCCAGCATGTGCAGCAGGACGGGCACGGCCACGTTGTACGGGAGGTTCGCGACCAGGGCGGTGGGGGCCGGGCCGGGGAGCTCCTGGACGAGCATGGCGTCGGAGTGGACCAGCGCGAAGCTGTCCTTGCGCTGCGGCAGCCGGGCCTCGATGGTGGCGGGCAGCGCAGCGGCCAGGATGTCGTCGATCTCGACGGCGGTGACGTGCGCGGCGGCTTCCAGCAGCGCGAGCGTCAGGGAGCCGAGGCCCGGTCCGACCTCGACGACCACGTCCTCGGGGCGGACCCCGGCGGTGCGCACGATCCGGCGCACCGTGTTGGCGTCGATGACGAAGTTCTGGCCCTTCTGCTTCGTCGGGCGCACGCCGAGGACCGCGGCAAGTTCGCGGATGTCGGCGGGCCCGAGGAGGGCGTCGGAGGCTTCGTTGGCTTCGGGCGTCGCGGGGGGCTCAGTGGTGCTCACCGGTAAAGCCTACGGCCGCAGTGCGGCCACGGACTCGCCCCCCGCTGCACGTAGAGCTTCTTGGCCCGGTACGTCTGCTCGGCGGCGCTCGCGTCCTGGGGGCGGCCACTGCCGCCGAGGGCCTGCCAGGTGCGTACGTCGAACTGGTAGAGGCCGCCATAGGTGCCGGACGGATCGGTGGCGGCGGGCCGGCCGCCGGACTCGCACTGGGCGAGGGCGGCCCAGTTGAGGCCGTCCGCGCCGGCGACGGAGCCGGGCAGCGGCCGGGTGCCGACCTTGATCAGGGCGTCGACGGGTTCCCGGACCGTCTCCTCGGCGATCCGGCGGGGCTTCTGCCGGACTCCGTTGACGGTCCGCAGGGCGAAGATGACACGGCGGGCGCCGGGCCGCCCGGCCCGTTCGACGACCTCGGTGCCGGCGAACAGCTCCGGGTCCTTGACCTTGTTCGTCTCGTACGGGATCTGCTCCTCGCGGACCTCCCGGCTGCCGGTGATCCGCAGCACGGTGACGGTCTGGCCGTCGCGCGGGAAGGAGCCGGGGGGCACCGAGGTGGTGTCCTGCCCGTTGAGGCCGATTCCGGCCTGGTCGAGGGCTTCCCGGACGGTGGCGGCGTTGGTGCGGATGGTGCGTTCGCGGCCGTCGGCCATGAAGGTCACGCTGCGTTCGGTGCGGACGTTCAGGGTGAGGCCGCGGCGCGGTACGGGGGCGGTGCGGGGGGCGGAGAGGTGGGCCCCTTCGACGCGTACGCCGAGCTGGCGGAGGGCGGTTTCGACGGTTTCGGCGGTGGTCCACGCCTGGCGGTGTTCGCCGTCGAGGGTGAGGACGAGCGGGCGGCCGTAGCGGACGACGATCTCGTCGCCGTCGTCGAGGTCGGCGGTGCGGGCCGGGGCCACCAGGTCGTGGGTGCCGACGCCGACGCCTTCCTGCCGGAGCAGTTCGTCGACGTCGTCGGCGAAGGTGTTGAGGGTGCGGGGGACTCCGTCGACGGTGAGGCGGACGGATTTGTCGGCGGCGACGAAGGCGGAGGTGCCGCCGGCCAGGAAGGCGACGACCAGGGCCTGCGGAACGATCCGCCGCCAGTTGTCGACGCCGCCGGAGCCGCCGCGCCGGGCCCGGGCGGCGGCCCGCCCGCCGGGGGCCGGCAGGGGGGCAGGGGCGGGGGCGGGGGCCTTGCGGCGGCGGCCGGCGCGCGGGCCGGGGAGGGCGCCGGGCGCCGGATCCGCCAGGGTGTCCGGCAGGACGGCGGCGGGCAGGGTGTCCAGCGCCGGTTCCGGACCGGCGTACAGATCTGCGTACGGGTTGACGTACGGGTTGGCGTACGGATCCGCGTACAGGCCGGCATACGGCTGCCCATACGGGTCCGGCCCGCGGTACGGATCGGCGTACGTGTCCATGTACGGCTGGGTATCGCTCACGACGCTCGCTCCACTGGTCCGGCCGGCCCTGGTTCGGGCACGGGACACTAGCGGAGCGATGGTCACACAGAAAAACCGACTGGATACCCAGCGTGTCGAAAAATCCCCGTCCCGCCCGAAGTCGCCCGTTGTCCCGCCCGTGTCGCAGCCTCCACGGGCGAGTGAGCCGAAGGGGCGCGCCGAGGGAACAGGGTCGAGCGCCCGGAGGAAACGCGAGGAACGAGCGTTTTCGAGGACGCACGACCCTGTGAGCTCGGCAGAAGCGCCCCGGAGGCGAACCGAGCCCTAATAAGAAAAAGCTCTCGCCGTGTTGGCGGCGAGGGCCGTGGCCATCGCGTCCTCGTCGATGCCGCGGACCGCGGCCATGGCGCGGACCGTGAGCGGAATCAGGTACGGCGCGTTCGGCCGTCCGCGGTAGGGCGCTGGGGTGAGGTAGGGCGCGTCCGTCTCGACCAGGACAAGCTCCAGCGGGGTCACGGCGAGCGCGTCCCGCAGCGGCTGGGCGTTCTTGAAGGTGACGGTGCCGGCGAAGGACAGGTAGTAGCCGGCGGCGGCGCACTCGCGCGCCATGTCGGCGTCGCCGGAGTAGCAGTGGAAGACGGTGCGCTCCGGTGCGCCCTCCTCGCGCAGAATGCGCAGGACGTCCTCGTGGGCCTCGCGGTCGTGGATCACCAGGGCCTTGCCCTGCCGCTTCGCAATCTCGATGTGCGCCCGGAAGGAACGCTCCTGCGCAGCCTTGCCCTCCGGCCCGGTCCGGAAGTAGTCGAGGCCGGTCTCACCGACCGCCTTGACCTGCGGGAGTGCGGCCAGGGCTTCGATCTCGGCGAGCGCGTCGTCGAGGGCGGCCTCGCCGCCGCCGGAGCGCGCGCCCTGCCTGGACCATCCGTCGGGATCCCCGTGCACGATCCGAGGGGCCTCGTTCGGGTGAAGGGCGACCGCCGCGTGGACGTTCTCGTACGCGGCGGCGGTCTCGGCCGCCCAGCGGGAGCCCTTCACATCGCAGCCGACCTGCACGACGGTGGTCACGCCGACCGAGGCGGCCTTGCGCAGGCCCTCCTCCACCGTGCCGCGCTGCATGTCCAGATGGGTGTGGGAATCGGCCACCGCCACCCGGAGCGGTTCGGGCAGCGGCGGCATCTCGTCAGTGCTGGGGCTCATACAGCCGATCTTATGACCGGCTCAGCCGGGCCCTGAGGCGGGCGAACCAGCCGGTCCGCTCCTCCGGGTCGATGGCCACCGGTCCCGGCGCATCGTGCGTCTGCGTCCGGGCCGCCTTGGCCTTGCGCTGCTTGGGCGGGCGCGGCACGTCGGCCCCGGCCGGCACCGGGCCGGCTATCCCAGGGGCGATCTGGTGGTGGTAGATCTCGTCGATCATGCCGCGCACCGAGGAGACCTGCCCCTCCCGCATGATCCGGACCACATGCCCGCCGCAGTTGTGGCAGGTGGGGTTGGAAAGGGGTGACGGCACGCGTTCGCCGTTGGCCTTGTAGATGATGAAGGGCTGGCCGTTGCCGTCGGTGTGGTGCTCGATCTCGTACGACTGCTCCCAGCCGTATCCGCATCGCATACAGGCGAAGGAATACGCCTCGCGCACCGTCCCCACGGGGGCGGAGAACATGGGCCCGGGAGCCGCCGGAGTGGGGGCGGCTGCCGTGGCTGCCGGGGCTGCTGCCGTGACAGGGGGTTGGGCGGTCTCACTCATGCCAGCTCCTCTTGTTCCGCTGGTGTCACGACCAGTGGACGCCTCTCCGGCCGGGAGCGCATCAGGCCCTGTCGACTGTTGGACGGTCTTTGGGCGATTCATTCCCCAAAGCGCCCGGTGCGCGGTCTGAGCTTGTCTGGGCTTTGCATTTCAGGTTAGCCCTTTACCGACTTACGGCACCTTTTGAGCCGCGTTCTTTGCCGCGACCACGGCATCGAAGACCTCCCGCTTGGGAAGGCCGGCTTCGGCGGCGACCGCCGCAATGGCCTCCTTGCGCCGCTCCCCCGCCTCCTCGCGCACCTGCACCCGGCGCACCAGCTCCGCGGCGTCCACCTCGCCCGGTGCCGCCTCCGGGGCGCCCTCGACCACGATGGTGATCTCGCCGCGCACGCCTTCGGCGGCCCACTCGGCCAGCTCGCCGAGCCCGCCGCGCCTGACCTCCTCGTACGTCTTGGTCAGCTCGCGGCAGACGGCCGCGCGCCGGTCCGCCCCGAACACCTCGGCCATGGCCGCCAGGGTGTCGTCCAGCCGGTGCGGGGCCTCGAAGTAGACGAGCGTGCGCCGCTCGCCCTCGACCTCCCGCAGCCGGCCGAGCCGCTCGCCGGCCTTGCGGGGCAGGAAGCCCTCGAAGCAGAACCGGTCCACCGGAAGCCCGGACAGCGCCAGCGCGGTCAGCACGGCGGACGGCCCGGGAACGGCGGTGACCTTGATGTCCTTCTCCACGGCCGCCGCGACCAGCCGGTAGCCGGGGTCGGACACGGAGGGCATGCCCGCGTCGGTCACCAGCAGCACCCGTGCGCCGCCGAGCAGCGCCTCGACGAGCTCGGGGGTGCGGGCGGACTCGTTGCCCTCGAAGTACGAGACCACCCGGCCGGTGGTGTGCACGCCCAGGCCCTGGGTGAGCCGGCGCAGCCGCCGGGTGTCCTCGGCCGCGATCACATCGGCTCCGGCGAGCTCGGTGGCGAGCCGGGGCGGCGCGTCGGCGAGGTCGCCGATGGGCGTTCCGGCGAGAACGAGAACGCCGGGGCCGCCGGACCGGCCGGGGTGGCCGGACTGGCTGCCGGACTGGCTGCCGAGCTGGCCGCCGGGCTGGCCGCTGGGCTGGTTGGGCTGGTTGGGCTGGGTATCGGTCACCTGCCCATCCTCTCAGCCCGCGCCCCGAGGCCCCCCGGTGCTGGGGTTCGCACAGAACCGTTCCCTACGATGCTCCGGTGACCAGTACCGCGACGCTCACCGAGCCCCACGCGCCCAGCCCGCCCCGCCGGGACGACGTACGCGCGCGCCTGGTGCCGCCGTACGCCAAGCCGTCCGCCCTGCTGTGGCTGGCCCTGAAGGTGCCACAGACGGCGACCGGCACCGTCAACCGGGTGCTGGCCTGGGCGGGCCCGCTGCTGGTGGCGCTGGTCGCCGGGGTGCTGCGGTTCTGGCAGCTGGGCAACCCGAAGACGGTGATATTCGACGAGACGTACTACGCGAAGGACGCGTGGGCGACGATCCGGCAGGGCTACGAGGCGAGCTGGCCCAAGGACATCGACAAGTCGGTCATCGCCAATCCGGACGGGGTGCCACTCCCGCTGGAGCCGGGCTACGTGGTCCACCCGCCGGTCGGCAAGTGGGTGATCGGCCTCGGCGAGTGGATGTTCGGGTTCGACCCCTTCGGCTGGCGGTTCATGACCGCCGTGCTCGGCACCCTGTCCGTGCTGATGCTGTGCCGGATCGGGCGGCGGCTGTTCCGCTCCACCTTCCTGGGCTGTCTGGCGGGCCTGCTGCTGGCGGTCGACGGCCTGCACCTGGTGATGAGCCGCACCGCGCTGCTCGACCTGGTGCTGATGTTCTTCGTACTGGGCGCCTTCGGCGCGCTGCTGATCGACCGGGACGCGGCCCGGGCCCGGCTCGCCGCCGCCCTGCCGGTGGACGAGGAAGGGCGGACCCGCCCGGACGTGACGATCGCAGAAACCCTGCGCCTGGGGTGGCGGCCGTGGCGGCTGGTCGCGGGCGTCTGCCTCGGCCTGGCCTTCGGCACCAAGTGGAACGGCCTCGTCGTCCTCGCCTTCTTCGGCATCCTCACGGTGCTGTGGGACGCCTCGGCCCGCCGCGTGGCGGGCGCGGGCGCCCCGTACGCGGCAATGCTGCGCCGCGACGCGCTCCCGGCATTCCTGTCCACCGTCCCGGTCGCGCTCGGTGTGTACGTGGCCTCCTGGACGGGCTGGATCCTCAGCCCGGACAACGGCAAGGGCGGCTACTTCCGCGACTGGTCGGCCAAGCAGGGCGGGGTGTCCTGGCTGCCGGACTGGCTGACCAGCCTGTGGCACTACGAGGTGGAGGTCTACAACTTCCACGTCGGCCTGACCGACGGCCACACCTACGAGTCGAACCCGTGGAGCTGGCTGGTCCTGGGCCGACCGGTGTCCTACTTCTACGAGTCCCCCGCCCCCGGCACGGCCGGCTGCCCGGCCACCGAGACGGCCAAGTGCGCCCGCGAGGTCCTGGCCCTGGGCACCCCGCTGCTGTGGTGGACGGCCTGCTTCGCGCTGCTCTACGTGCTGTGGCGGTGGGCGTTCCGCCGCGACTGGCGCGCGGGCGCGATCGCCTGCGCGGTGGCCGCCGGCTACCTGCCCTGGTTCAACTACCAGGAACGGACCATCTTCTACTTCTACGCGGTGGTGTTCGTCCCGTACCTCTGCCTGGCGGTGGCCATGCTGGTGGGCGCCCTGCTGGGCCCGGCCGGATCATCCGAACGCCGGCGCGCGGTGGGCGCGATCGGGGCGGGCGTCCTGATCCTGCTGATCATCTGGAACTTCATCTACTTCTGGCCGATCTACACCGGCCAGACCCTCCCGATGGACTCCTGGCGCAACCGTATGTGGCTGGACACCTGGGTCTAGCAGGGCGGACGCGAAGTCCAGCACCTTCTGCCGTCAGACACGTCTTGGGTGTCGTTGGTCGCCTTTGGCCGTCCCCGACCGTCCGCTCACGGCCCAGTGACGGCCCGGGACACCAGCTGGCGGGTGTAGCCCTATGCCATCAATCCCCTGATCCAACCGCGGTTCGTCTCGGTTGGCCCTACCCTGGTCGACACTCAACCGGGACCGGCACTGCGGGGGCACCGTGGCACAGGACGCAAGACCAGAGTCAGTCGTATCGGACTGGTGGCTCCCAGAAGCCGGATCAGAGGACAGCGTCCCGGGAACCTACAGTGTTCTCGCAACCGGAAACAGCATGATTCGACTTCACCGCCCTATTGGAGGGGAAGCGGCCCTCTTTTCCAACTCTGCGATACCACACCCTCTAATCCATGGCGTAGCTTTCGGAAAGCCTGTAACCCTGCTCAATTCGCGCACGAAAAAATTCCAGTGGAATTTCGGACTACAGGCCGATATCGAGCTGCATCCACACTTGGCAATTGAAGGGCTACACCTCTTTCAGGATGAGCTTCGACTCACAGAGGCTCGCGTACGCATTCAAGGTCAGGACGACTGGATTACCTCACCCAGATTCACCAGGTCACTCAACTCGGATGGGTCGATGAAGAGCGTCACCATGTCGACGTTCCCGCAGAAAGTTTCATGGGTTCAGAATGGGTGCGCAACCATTTGGGACGCCTCCAGCTGGCGAGGAAACGACAGCGAGGTGTCCATATCCAGCAAGACCGAGTTTCATTTCCTGTTCGAAGAGCCCGTTTTGCTCACAGAATTCTTCGACAATCACCTCCGCAGCCTGCAAGTCCTCATGACCATGATCACTGGCGAGCGATGCGGCGTTGAAGGCCTGAAATTCACCGACACTACATGGGAAATCGACGGCAGCGCGCCCAGCAAGCCCCACTGGGTGACCGCACGCCTCCGAGCACCCGACGCCCGTGGACGTAGGCGAGTGCCGGAGCTCCTGGTCCCGTTTGAGTGCTTCAACTGGGAAGCCCAGGCCCCCGCGGTCTTCGATCTCTCGACTGCCTGGGCATACAGCATCGAGCAATGGGCCCTACTGCTCGACAGCCGCTTCGTTTGGCCAGTCGCCCGCTTCGCAACTGCCGCCTCAGCCGTTGAAGCGCTCGACAGAATCCTCAATCCCCCAGAGAAGCCGTATGCCCCGGATGACGAATTGATCGCGAGGGTGAAGGAAGAACTGAAGAAGACCAGTCTCAACGGAAAGGATCGCGGAAAGATTATCTCCGGCATAAAGCGCCCGACGGAAACATCCCTAGATCAGCGCATAGCCAGACTGACTGAACTCGCCCCAGACGCGATGAAGCAGTTGATCGACCGGCCACTGTGGACCAACCGTGTCGCCAAACTTCGACACGTGGTAAGTCACGGCCTGGAATCATCCGAGGATTTTTCGCGCGACACCAGGGCCCTTGAATGCGGATCGGAGATACTCCTCCACATCCTGGAGTGCGCGTTCCTGTGCCACCTGGGGTTCAACGCCAACCAGATCAACGAAATCAAAATGCAACACCCGTCCACGTGGCAGCGCAAACGAATCGTCGACGAATGCTTCGACCTGCTGCCAAAAATGCCCGTTCAAGCCATTGACGGAGGCTCGAAACCGGAGAGCGAAGAACCGGCGGCGAGCGCGACAGAAACTCCTTCTGCCTGAATTTCACAAGGAAGCGAGCCCCCGTGATTGTGCAGCCCACCCCCATACCTCCCCGCTACTCTGAGGACAGGTGAGCTACTTCAACGACTTCATGTGGAAGCCCGCCCTGGCCGTCGCGGGCATCATCCCGTCGGCCGAGGAAGGCAAGCGGTTCGTGGCCTCGCCGCACGACGGGATGCACGCCCTGAGACACTTCTATGCGTCCGTACTGCTGGATTCGGGCGAGAGCATCAGGGCCCTGAGCCAGTACCTCGGACACGCCGATCCGGGCTTCACGCCGCACGTACACGCACCTGATGCCGAGCAGTGAGAGCCGGACCCGGAAGGCCGTCGACGGGCTGTTCAACGGCCCCGACGAGCATGATCACGGCCCAGAGACGGCCCAGTAGCCATCCGGCGGCCCTGACCGGTCAGGTTTTGGCTGGTCAGGGCCGGTTATTCGGCGAAGCTTCATCTACTTCTGGCCGATCTACACCGGTCAGTCCCTCCCGATGGACTCCTGGCGCAACCGTATGTGGCTGGACACCTGGGTCTGACTGGTTGAACATGTTCAGACAATTGTGACTCCTGGGGAGGGGACTGTCGTGAACGGGGCGGCCAAGGGGGCCATCGTCGGCGGGGTGTTCCTGGCGATGGTGGGAGGGGCCGGGTACGGGGTGTACGCCCTGGTCTCGGACGACTCGGCGGGCAGCGGACGGGCCGGAGACGGCGACCGCCCGGCGGCGGTGGGCAGTGGCCCGCCGAGCACCAAGGAGGTCGAGCAGACCGCCAAGGCCTTCCTGGCGGCCTGGGCCGCCGGGGACGAGCGGGCGGCGGCCGACCTGACAAACAACGCGCAGGCGGCGCAGCCCGCGGTGGCCGGGTTCAAGGCCAAGGCGTACGTGTCCAAGGCGGTGATCACCCCCGGCGCGGCGGCCGGGACCACGGTCCCGTTCACGGTCGCCGCGGAGGTCACCTACGAGGGCACCACCAAGCCGCTGGCGTACGCGTCCCAGCTGACCGTGGTGCGCGGGGTGACCACCGGGAAGGCGCTGGTGGACTGGCAGCCCTCGGTGCTCCACCCGCAGCTGCAGAAGGACGAGACGCTGCGCGCGGGCACCCCGGCGGCTCCGCCGGTGACGGCGGTGGACCGGAACGGCAAGGAGCTCAGCCCGGAGAAGTACCCCTCGCTGCGGACGGTGCTGGACCAGCTGCGCAAGACGTACGGGGAGAAGGCCGGCGGCACCCCCGGCGCGGAACTGTGGATCGAGCCGGCCGCCCAGGACGCACCGAAGCGGACCCTGCTGACCCTGGTCGAGGGCAAGCCGGGGACGATCCGGACCCGGCTGGACGCGGGGGTGCAGGCGGCGGCCGAGCAGGCGGTGAAGAAGTATCCGGAATCCTCGGTGGTGGCGGTCAAACCGAGTACGGGGGACATCCTGGCTGTCGCCAACAACCGCAAGGACGGGTTCAACGCGGCGATGCAGGGGACCCGGGCGCCCGGCTCCACGCTGAAGATCATGACGGCGGCCATGCTGCTGGACCGGGGCCTGGTCGGGGCGGACAAGGTGGCGCCGTGCGAGCCGAGCGTGTCCTGGGACGGCAAGGTCTTCAAGAACCTGAAGGGCTTCTCGCTGACCGGCCAGACCTTCGCCACCAGCTTCGCCAGGTCCTGCAACACCGCTTTCATCGGGCAGATCGACGAGGTGGGCGACAACGGGGCGCTGCCGCGTGAGGCGCGCGAGGTCTTCGGCATCGGCCTGGACAACTGGAAGACCGGGATCGTGTCCTTCGACGGCATGGTCCCGGAGGCCTCGGGTCCGGAGGCGGCGGCGGAGTACATCGGCCAGGGCGCGATCCAGATGAACCCGCTGAACATCGCGTCGGTCACGGCGACGGCGAAGACGGGTGTGTTCCGGCAGCCGGTGATCGTGCCGGCCGATCTGGACGGCCGGCCGATCGCGCAGGCGGAGCGCCGGATGAAGCCGTCGGTGCAGCAGCAGCTGGTGCAGATGCTCCGGCGGACGGCGGCTCCCGGCGGCACCGCGGCCGAGGCGATGGCCTCGGTCGGCGGGGACAAGGGCGCGAAGACCGGCTCGGCGGAGGTCGGCGGGGAGGACAACAGCCCGGACAGCTGGTTCACCGGGTACTCGGGGGACCTGGTGGCCGCGGCCATGGTCGAAGCCGGCGGCCACGGCGGCGAAGCCGCGGGCCCCTTGGTAGCCACAGTCCTCCGCGCGGGCTGACACCCCCGGCGCCCCGCCCGTCCCGAGCGGGCTGGGGGGCGCCGCCGGGTGGAGCTGGCCCCCGCCCGGCCTGAGCGGGCCGGAGGGGCGCCGCTGGGGCGGCGCCCCTCCCCCGCTCCCTGGGGCTCCGCCCCGGACCCCGCGGCCGGGCCCGGCCACCGCCGGCCTACCCGGTGGACACGGGCCTGCCCCGGGGGACACGGTCAGCCTGGCCGGCGGCCGGGGTCACAGCGCTGACCGCACCGCCCTGACCAGGGCCTGGGCGCGGGGGTCTGCCGTTACCGACTTGGCCAGGGCGTTCGTGGTGTAGCCGAAGCCGATGCCGGACTCCGGGTCCGCGAAAGCCAGTGAGCCACCCCGGCCCGGGTGGCCGAAGGAGGCCGGGGACAGCAGCGGGGAGGCCGGGCCGTGGAGCATGAAGCCGGGGCCGAAGCGGGTGTGGACGACCAGGACCCGGTCCGGGCCGGCGGACAGCTCCGTGCCCGCCCGGGCCGTGATCGCCGGGGTGAAGATCCGGGCGCCGTCCTCGACCACCCCGATCGTCGCCGCGTAGAAGCGGGCCAGCGCCCGCGCCGTGCCGATGCCCGCCGAGGCGGGCAGTTCCGCCGACCGCCAGCCCGGGTCGTTCTCGTCCGGCAGCGGATCGATCGCCGCGAAGGCCCGCCGGGTCAGCGACCCGGGATCCGCATACGCCTCGGAAACGTTTCTCCGCGGCCGGGTCCGCAGCATGCCCGCCTTCTCCGGCGGCTCCACCGGCGCCACCCGGCCCACCCGGTGCGCCTCCGTCTCCGGCAGGCCGATCCAGAAGTCGAGCCCGAGCGGCTCGGCGATCTCCTCGGCGAGCCAGGTGCCGATCGAGCGCCCGGTCACCCGCAGCACCAGCTCGGACAGCAGCCAGCTGTAGGTCTGCGCGTGGTAGCCGTGCGCGGTGCCGGGCTCCCAGAAGGCCTGCTGCCCGGCGACCGCGCGCGCCCCGGACATGCCGTCCGCGGCCTCCGCGGCCGTCAGCGGCCGGTCGAGCGCCGGGACCCCGGCCCGGTGCGCGAGGAGGTCCACGACCAGGGTGCGTTCCTTGCCGCCGTCCTTGAACTCCGGCCAGTACGCGGCAACGGGCGCGGCCAGGTCCAGCAGCCCGCGCTGGTGCAGCAGCAGCGGGACGGCCGCGGCAACGCCCTTGGTCGCGGAGCGGACCACCACCGCGGTGTCCTGCGCCCACGGCTCGCCACCGGGGCCGCCGTCGGCGTCCTTGGTGCCGCCCCACAGGTCCACGACCTTGCGGCCGTCCCGGTACACGGCCACCGCCGCGCCCCGGTCCCCGAGCACCTCGAAGTTCCGCGCGAACGCGTCCCGCACGGGCTCGAAGCCCTCCGCCACCACACCCTGGATGTTCACGTTGTCCACACTGTCCACGGGCGGTCCAACACCCGGCGGACTCCGCTTATGCCACCGCCACCGAGCGGGGGTCGAAGCCGAACGGCAGCTCCAGCCGGTGCGCCCGCATCAGGTCCTCGTCGCACAGCAGCTCCTGGGTGCGGCCGTCCGCGGCGATCACGCCCTCGCTGAGGATCACCGAGCGCGGGCAGAGTTCCAGCGCGTACGGCAGGTCGTGGGTGACCATCAGCACGGTCACGTCCAGCGAGCGCAGGATCTCCGCGAGCTCCCGCCGAGACGCCGGGTCCAGGTTGGACGAGGGCTCGTCCAGGACCAGGATCTCGGGCTCCATGGCGAGGACGGTCGCCACGGCGACACGGCGGCGCTGGCCGAAGGACAGGTGGTGCGGGGGCCGGTCGGCGAAGGCGGTCATGCCGACCCGGTCGAGCGCGGTGTGGACCCGCGCCTCCAGTTCGGCGCCGCGCAGCCCGGCCGCGGCCGGGCCGAAGGCCACGTCCTCGCGGACGGTGGGCATGAAGAGCTGGTCGTCGGGGTCCTGGAAGACGATGCCGACCCGGCGCCGGATCTCGGCGAAGTTCCGCTTCTCCACGGGCAGGCCGGCCACCGTCACGGAGCCGGCGCCGCCGCCGAGGATGCCGTTGAGGTGCAGGACGAGGGTGGTCTTGCCGGCGCCGTTGGGGCCGAGCAGGGCGACCCGCTCGCCGTGCCCGACGGTCAGGTTCACCCCGAACAGGGCCTGGTGCCCGTCGGGATAGGCGAAGGCGAGGCCGGAGACCTCCAGGGAGGGAGCTGTCGTGGTCATATCGTCCAACCCATCAGATCGTCCATCCCCATCAGATCGTCCAGCCCATCAGACAGACGGCGAGTGCCGCCACCGGCAGTACGGCCGCGTACGCCCACTGTGCGCGGGTCGCCGCCACCTCGTCGATCACCGGCATGGAGCCGGCGTACCCCCGGCTGACCATCGCCAGGTAGACCCGCTCACCGCGCTCGTACGAGCGGATGAACAGGGCGCCGGCGGTCTTGGCCAGCACCCCCCAGTGGCGGATCCCGCGGGCTTCGAAGCCGCGCGAGCGCCGGGCCACCGACATCCGGCGCAGCTCGTCGGTGATGACGTCCCCGTAGCGGATCATGAAGGAGGCGATCTGCACCAGCAGCGGCGGCAGCTTGAGGCGCTGGAGTCCGAGCAGCAGGGCCCGCAGCTCGGTGGTGGAGGCGAGCAGTACCGAGGCGGCCACCCCGAGGGTGCCCTTGGCCAGCACGTTCCAGGCGCCCCACAGTCCGGAGACGGACAGCGAGAGGCCGAGCACCTCGACCTGTTCGCCTTCGGCGACGAAGGGCATCAGGACCGCGAACCCGACGAACGGGACCTCGATCACCAGCCGCCGCAGCAGGAAGCCGGCCGGGATCCGGGCCGCCGCGGCGACCCCGGCGAGCAGGACCGCGTACGCGCCGAAGGCCCACACCGCTTCGCGCGGGGTGGACACGACGGCGAGGACGAAGGCGAAGGTGGCGGCTAGCTTGCAGTGCGGCGGCAAGCCGTGCACGGGCGAGTGGCCGTGCCGGTAGAGCTTGTGGCTGTGCCCCGCTGCCACGGTCAGACCGCCGAGGGCTCGGTGTTCGCCGGCTGCTCGGTGTCCCGGCGGCGGCTGCGCGCCACCCAGAAGATCCCGGTGCCGACGACGACGGTGGTGCCGACGCCGATGACGCCCGCGACTCCGACGGGGATGTCCTTGGTCTCGCCGTATTCGGCGAGCGGGGAGCCGGCGGTGGCGTGCTCGTACTCCTCGGCCTTGGCGTCGATGCCCTTGTCGGCGGCGACCTTCTCCAGGCCGTCGGGGCTGGCGGAGGCGTAGAAGGAGGCGAAGCCGGCCAGCAGCAGGGCGGTGGCCAGGCCGGCACCCCACAGCTTCCGGTGCGTTCCGGCGGCGGCAGGGGCGACGGCGGGCTCGGCCGGTACGTCGATGAGCTCGCCGTCCACCCGCAACTTGAGCGGGGCAGTCAGGCCCCGCGCACCGTGCACCAGGTCCGGCCGTACGGCGAGTACGGCGCCCACGGTCGCAGCGGTGATCAGCGCCTCGCCGAGGCCGATCAGCACGTGCACGCCGACCATGGCGGTGAGCACCTTGCCCACCGGCACATCTGTGGTGCCGCCGATGGCGTAGAGCAGGGTGAAGGCCGCGGCGGACGCGGGCACCGAGACCAGCGCGCCGGTGAAGGCGGCGGCGGTGACCGAGGCACGGGTGCGGGGCAGCACGGCGAGCAGGCCGCGGAAGATCGCGTAGGCGACGACCACGGTGACCACGCCCATGATCGTGATGTTCACGCCGAGGGCGGTCAGGCCGCCGTCGGCGAACAGGATGCCCTGCATGAGCAGGACCACGGAGACGCAGAGCACGCCGGTGAAGGGGCCGACGAGCATCGCCGCCAGGGCACCGCCGAGGAGGTGGCCGCTGGTGCCGGCGGCCACCGGGAAGTTGAGCATCTGGACGGCGAAGATGAACGCGGCGACCAGACCGGCCAGCGGCGCGGTCCGTTCGTCGAGCTCCCGGCGGGCGCCGCGCAGGCTGACGGCCACGGCCCCGGCGGCTGCGACGCCCGCTGCCACCGAGACGGGTGCATCGATGAATCCGTCGGGTACATGCATGGTGTGTCCGCTCCGCTTCTTCACACAGTCTTTATCTGTCTCAGCATGTCGGCAGTTGCAAACCATTGGCAATAGCGCTCCGGTCACAAAACCGACGGCGCGCGCTGGTGGGAATGTGCGAGGCTGGAGAGCAATACGGAGCGTTTTATTCCGCTTTATGACGCGAGGAGCCGGTCGATGTCTGCCACCACCGCCGCCGTCGAAGAGCGAGTGCGTGCCCGCGTGATCACCGACGACCCCCTCTACCGGGCCATCCCGGTGGC
This sequence comes from Streptomyces sp. NPDC002054, assembly GCF_040296685.1. Classification (NCBI taxonomy): domain Bacteria; kingdom Bacillati; phylum Actinomycetota; class Actinomycetes; order Kitasatosporales; family Streptomycetaceae; genus Streptomyces; species Streptomyces sp. NPDC002054. Next base: position 132,992 of record NZ_JBEOXT010000004.1, on the reverse strand, counting down.
CCTGCGGTTCACCGCCGCCGAGCCCCTCGCCGTACGGATCGTCTTCCCCGCGGGCCTGTCCCCGGAGGGCACCGAGAACGAGTGGGTCTTCCCGCGCGCCCTGCTGGAGGCCGGCCTGCAGGCCCCCTCCGGGAGCGGCGACGTACGCGTCTGGCCCTGCGGCCGGGTGCAGGCGGTGGTGGAGTTCCACTCGCCGGAAGGGGTGGCCGTGGTGCAGTTCGACATCGCCGCGCTGCGCCGCTTCCTGCGCCGGACGTACGACCCGCTCACCCATTAGCCGGAACGGGCCCGGCCCCGTACCCGAGGAGTTCGGGTACGGGGCCGGGCCTTCAGGCTTTCGGGCTCTTGGGCTGCAAAACTTCGAGGATCAGACCTCGACGAGCTTGCGGTCCTGGTCCGGGCCGCCGCCGGTGGCCGGGTCGGCGAGGTGCTTGCGCAGGGCCTCGCCCTCCACGTCCACATTGGGCAGGATCCGGTCCAGCCACTTCGGCAGCCACCAGGCGCGGTGGCCGAGCAGCGCCAGCACCGCCGGCACGATCGCCATGCGGACGATGAAGGCGTCGAACAGGACGGCGATGGCCAGCGAGAAGCCGATCATCTTCACCATCTGCTCGCTGGAGCCGATGAAGCCGGAGAACACCGCGATCATGATCACGGCGGCGGCGGTGACCACCCGGGCGCCGTACTGGAAGCCGGTGACCACGGCCTGGCCCGGGCGCTCGCCGTGGACGTACGCCTCACGCATCCGGGTGACCAGGAAGACCTCGTAGTCCATGGCCAGACCGAAGACCACACCGACCATGAAGATCGGCATCATGCTCATGATCGGGCCGGGCTGTTCCACCCCGAAGACCCCGCCGAGCCAGCCCCACTGGAAGACCGCGACGACCGCGCCGAGGGCGGCCACCACCGAGAGCAGGAAGCCGAGGGCCGCCTTGAGCGGGACCAGGATCGAGCGGAAGACGATCATCAGCAGCAGGAAGGCCAGGCCGACCACGAGCGCCAGGTAGGGCAGCAGCGCGTCGTCCATCTTCTGCGAGAAGTCGATGTTCATCGCGGTCTGGCCGGTGACCAGCACCTCGTCCCCGGCAACGTCACGGATCTTGTGGACCACGTCCTCGGTCGCGACCGAGGACGGACGGTCCTTGGGGACCACCGTGATGATCCAGGTGTCGGCGTCCTTCTCCTTGTTGGGCGTGGGCGGGAGCACCGCCTCAGCCACGTTCAGGGCCTTGACCTGCTCGGACGCCTTGTCCGCGGCGGCCTTGTCGCCGTCCACGACCAGCATCAGCGGGCCGTTGAAGCCCGGGCCGAAGCCCTCGGAGAGCAGGTCGTAGGCGCGGCGCTGGGTGGTGGAGACCGGCTGGGAGCCCTCGTCGGGCAGGCCCATCTGCAGCTGGCTCACCGGCAGGGCGATGGTGCCGAGGCCGATCACACCGAGCAGCAGGACCACCAGCGGGCGACGGAGCACAAAGCGGGCCCAGCGGGTGCCGCCGTTCGGCTTGGCCTCGGCGCCGGCGGCCTTGGCCTTGCCGCCGCCGAACAGCCGGCTCTTCTCCCCGGCCGGCAGGACGCGCTTCTGCGCGAAGCCGATCAGGGCCGGAACCAGGGTGAGCGCCACCAGGACGGCGATGACCACGGTGCCGGCGGCAGCCGCACCCATCTTGGTGAGCATCGGGATGTTCACCACGGCCAGGCCCACCAGGGCTATGACCACGGTCAGACCGGCGAAGACCACGGCGGAGCCGGCGGTTCCGACGGCGCGGCCGGCGGCCTCTTCCTTCTCCCGGCCCTCGGCGAGCTCGGCCCGGTAGCGGGAGACGATGAACAGCGCATAGTCGATGCCGACGGCGAGGCCGATCATCATCGCGAGGGTGCCGGTGGTGGTGCCGAGGTCGAGCACATTGGCGAGCGCGGTGATGGAGGAGATGCCGATGCCGACGCCGATCAGCGCGGTCAGCAGCGGCAGTCCGGCCGCGATCAGCGAGCCGAAGGTGATGACCAGGACCACCGCGGCGACCATGATGCCGATGGCCTCGCCGGAGCCGTTCTCCGGCATGGTCTGGAGCGCGTCACCGCCGATCTCCACGGTCAGGCCGGACTTCTGGGCGTCCTTGCCGGTCTCCTTGAGCGCCTCGCGGGTCTTGTCGGTCAGCCCCATCGCGTCGACCTTGTACTTGGTCGTGATGTAGGCGGTGCTGCCGTCCTGGCTGACGGCCTGGACCTGGTACGGGTCGTCGACCGTGGCGACCTGGTCCGAGCCGGACTTCAGGTCCGCGACGATCTTCTGGACCTCGCCCTTGGCGGCCGGGTCGGTGACCTTCTGGCCGTTCGGGGCCTTGATCACCACACGGGCGGTCGCGCCGTCGGCGGCGAGTGCCGGGAAGCGCTCCTCGAGAAGGTCGAAGGCCTTCTGAGCTTCCGTGCCCGGCATGGAGAAGGAGCTGGAGGTTGGTGTGGACGCCGAAGCCGCGCCGAAGCCGGCGAGGAACAGCAGCGCCACCCAGAGAAGTGCGACCCAGCGGCGGCGCCGGAAGGCGCCCTTGCCGAGTCGATAGAGGAAGGTGGCCACGTCGGTGGTTCTCCCGTTCGGGTCGTGGGATGGGATCAGCGAATCAGTGCGTGATGAGCCGGCCCGACGACGAGAGCGGCGTGTCAGGAGCAGCAGGAACCACAGTGGGGACTGTGGGCTAGCGGAGGGTCAGACGCCGAGGGCGGGGAAAACCACGGCTTCGATGAAATCGGTGAGGAAGTCCCGGTCGACGGGTCTGTCCTCGATCAAGGGCAAAGAGATGAACGCGCCGATGAGCATGTGCGGCACAAACTTCACGGCCGGACAGTCCGGGGCCATCTCGCCCCGGTCCACGGCTCGTTGCAGCATGACCTGGATCCCGTTGATCTCCGGTTCCACCAACAGCTCGCGCAGCGCCTTGTGGAGCTCCGGGCTTTCGTGGACGGCATGGGCCAGGCCACGCATCAACGCGGTGTCCTTCGCCATCTGATCGTCGTCGGAATGCTCGACCATCACGGCGAAATCGCCGCGCAGCGTGCCGGTGTCGATCTCCCGGAGGGAGACCGGCTGGCTGCAGCGCAGTGCCCGGGCGACCAGCTCCGGCTTGCTCCCCCACTGACGGTAGAGCGTGGCCTTGCTGGACTTGGTCCGGGTGGCGACGGCATCCATGGTCAGCGCCTCGTAACCGACCTCGCGCAGCAGGTCCAGGACCGCTCCGTGAAGCTCGGCCTCCCGCTCGGGGGTGATCCGGCTGACCATTGCTCCGTACCCTCCCACCGCTCGGAAATGTCCGTCCTCCATCGAGGACGATACCCGCGCCCACACCGAAACGAAACCGTTTCGTTTCGCTTTCGGGAGTGGTGTCCGTCACGCGCCCGTGGCCGGATCCGTCGACCGGATCCGTCGACTGGATCAACAGTACGAGTTGCCGGGCCCCCGCTGCGCGGAAAGCATTGGGGAGTGAGTCAAGTCGCGTATCTCCGGTTTCCCCACCTGCACGACGACCTGCTGTGCTTCGCCGCCGAGGACGACCTCTGGGTCGCGCCCCTGGTCGCCGACGGCGAAGCCCCCGGCCGGGCCTGGCGGATCACCGTCGACCGGACCCGGGTAGGCCACCCACGCTTCTCCCCCGACGGCCGCCACATCGCCTTCACCACCTGGCGCAGCCTCGACCCCGAGATCCACCTCGCGCCGGTGGAGGGCGGCCCGGCCCACCGGCTCAGCCACTGGGGCTCCACCGACACCCGGGTCTGCGGCTGGACCCCGCCCGACAAGGACGGCCGCAGCGACATCCTCGCCGTCTCCTCACACGGCCAGCCCTTCTCCTACTACGCCTGGTCCTACAGCCTGCCCACCGACGGCAGCCCGGGCGGGAAGCTCCCGTGGGGCCCCGTGTCGCACATCGCGGTCCACGACGAACCTGACGGAGCCCGCCACACACTGCTGCTCACCGGCAAGCCCCCGCACGAGCCCGCCGCCTGGAAGCGCTACCGCGGCGGCGCCACCGGCCGGCTGTGGCTGCACGGCAAGCGGCTCCTGGAGCACCTCGGCGGGCATATCGACTCCCCCATGTTCGTGGCCGGGAGGATCGCCTTCCTCTCCGACCACGAAGGCGTCGGCAACGTCTACTCCTGCCTGCCCGACGGCACCGACCTGCGCCGGCACACCGACCACGAGGAGTTCTACGCCCGGCACGCCGCCAGCGACGGACAGCGGATCGTCTACCAGTGCGCGGGCGAGATCTGGCTGGTGGACTCGCTCGCCCCCGACGCCCTGCCGCGCCGCCTCCCGGTCCGGCTGGGCGGTCCGCGCGCGGGCCGGCGTACGTACCAGGTGCCCGCCGCCAGCCACGTCCAGAGCGTCTCGGTGGACTCCACCGGCCGGGCCAGCGCGGTGACCGTCCGCGGCAGCCTGTACTGGCTCACCCACCGGGACGGCCCGGCCCGGACCATCGCCGACACCCCCGGGGTGCGGGTCCGGCTGCCCGAGATGCTGGGCTCCGGCGGCCAGGTCGCGTACGTGACGGACGCCGAGGGCGAGGACGCCATCGAGATCGCCTACCTGCCGCGGGCCTCCGGCGCCCGGGAGCCGCGCCGGCTGGCCTCCGGCAAGCTGGGCCGGGTCCTGGAACTGGTCGCCGACCCGGACGGGGAGCGGATCGCGATCGCCTCCGACGACGGGCGGCTGCTGCTCATCGACGCAACGGAGGACACTGCGGACACTGAGGACTCTGGCGCAGGAGAGGTCACCGAGCTGATCCGGTCCATCAACGGACCGGTCACGGACCTGGCCTTCTCCCCCGACGGAGCCTGGCTGACCTGGTCGCACCCCGGGATCGGGCGCTCCCTGCGGCAGATCAAGATGGCCCGGATCTCCGGCCCCAACGAACGGACGATCGTCGACGTCACCAACGGCCGTTTCGAGGACGAGAATCCGGTGTTCACCCGGGACGGCCGCTATCTGGCCTTCCTGTCCTGGCGCGGTTTCGACCCGGTGTACGACGTGCACACCGGCGACCTGTCCTTCCCGCTGGGCTGCCGCCCCTACCTGGTGCCGCTGTCCTCGGCGACCCCCTCCCCGTTCGCGCTCTCCGCCGAGGGGCGTCCGGCCGCGGGCGGACTCGACCCGCTGGAAGGGGACTCGGGCGACGCCACCGTGACCGTCGAAATGGAGGGGCTGGAAAGCCGGGTGACGCCGTTCCCGGTGACCGCGTCCAAGTACTCGGCCCTGCACCCGGTGGCCGGCGGCGGACTGGTGTGGCTGCGCTGGCCGATCTCCGGCGCCCTCGGCGAGACCTTCGCCAACCCGGCGCACACCAGCGGCAAACCCACCCTGGAGCACTTCGACCTCACCAAGGCCCGCAAGACCGAACTCGCCTCCGAGCTCGACTGGTTCGCGGTCAGCGGCGACGGCACCCGGCTGGTCCTCAACGACGAGGGCGACCTGCGGGCGGTACCGGCCGCCGAGTCCGGGGACAGCGACTCGACCGTCTACCTGGACCTGCGGCGGATCCTGCACGAGGTGGACCCGGCGGCCGAGTGGCGGCAGGCCTTCGAGGAGGCCGGGCGGATCATCCGCGCGTTCTTCTGGGAACCGAAGATGTGCGGGATCGACTGGGACGGCGTGCTGGACCAGTACCGCCCGCTGGTCGAACGGGTCGCCTCGCCCGACGAGTTCGCCGACCTGCTGCGCGAGGTCCTCGGCGAGCTCGGCACCTCCCACGCCTATGTCTCCCCCGCCCGCCGCAACGAAGGCCCGCCGCACTACCAGCGGCCGATCGGGCTGCTCGGCGCCAATCTGGTGTGCCGGGACGGGGAATGGATGGTCAAGCGGATCCTGCCCGGTGACTCCTCGGACTCCAAGGCCCGCTCCCCGCTGGCCGGCACCGGCATCCGCGACGGCGCCATCCTCACCCATGTCGACGGCCGGGCGGTGGACCCGGTCGCCGGGCCCTACCCGCTGCTGGCCTCGGCCGGCGGCACCACGGTGGAGCTCACCTTCCAGACCGCCGAGGGCGAGGGCCCGGCCCGGCGGGTGGCGGTCGTGCCGCTGGTCGACGAACGGCCGCTGCGCTACCAGGACTGGGTGGCCAAGCGGCGCGCGGTGGTCCGCGAGCTCAGCGGCGGCAAGTGCGGCTACCTGCACATCCCCGACATGGGCGGCTCCGGCTGGGCCCAGTTCAACCGGGACCTGCGGATGGAGATGTCCCGGCCCGCGCTGATCGTGGACGTACGCGGCAATGCCGGCGGGCACATCAGCGAGCTGGTGGTGGAGAAGCTGACCCGCTCCATCCTCGGCTGGGACCTCACCCGCAACGCCCAGCCGGTGTCGTACGCCTCCAACGCGCCCCGCGGTCCGATCGTGGCGCTCGCCGACGAGGCGACCTCCTCCGACGGGGACATGATCACCGCGGCCTTCAAGCTGCTGGGCCTGGGCCCCGTGGTGGGCCAGCGGACCTGGGGCGGGGTGGTCGGCATGACCGGCCGGCACACCCTGGGCGACGGCACGGTGATCACGGTGCCGATGAACGCCGCCTGGTTCCCGGAGTACGGCTGGTCGGTGGAGAACCACGGGGTCGAACCGGACCTGGAGATCCTGCGCACCCCGCTGGACTGGGCCGAGGGCCGGTACGCACAGCTCGACGACGCGGTGCACCTGGCCCTGGAACTGCTGGAGCAGGACCCGGCCGCGGTGCCGCCGGGCTACACGGACGTACCGGACGGCCGGCGCCCGAAGCTGCCGCCGCGCCCCTGAACGGGCATGGGGAGGGGCGCGATTCCCCGGACGAGGGAATCGCGCCCCTGTTTCGATCAGTGGCTCCCGGTGCGCTCCTGCTCGTCGGCGGCCCCGCCGGCTCCCACAAGCCCCTTGGAAACACCGGCCAGTCGGGGCTCGAAGCGCTTCATCTCCCGCTGTCCGACGGTGGCGATGAGGCCCGGCAGGTAACCGCGCACGGACTGCATCCCGCGCAGCCACCACTGCGCGTACACATGCGCCGACCGCCGCTCGATGCCCGCCACGATCCGGTCCACGGCCGGCCCCAGCGGGTACGTCCGGTTCGACGGCCACGGCAGTCGCTGCCGCAGCTCCCGCATCACCTCGTCCTGGTCGGCCCCGCGCACCATGTCGGTGTCGGTCCAGGACAGGTAGCCGACCCCGACCCGGACCCCCTTGTAGCCGACCTCGGCACGCAGGCTGTGCGCAAAGGCTTCGACGCCCGATTTGGAGGCGCAGTACGCCGTCATCATCGGGGCCGGGGTGATCGCGGCGAGCGAGGCGATCTGGAGGAAGTAGCCGCGGCTCTCCATCAGCACGGGCAGGAAGGCCCGGGCGGTGACGGCGCCGCCGATGAGGTTCACCTCGATGACCCGCCGCCAGGCGTCCGGATCGGAGTCGGCGAACGGGCCGCCGGCCGCGACCCCGGCGTTGGCGACCACGATGTCCACCTTGCCGAAGCGCTGCTTGACCTCCTGGGCGACCCGGGCCATGGCCTCGTGGTCGGTGACATCGGCGTACCAGTGGTCGCTGTCGGTGTGCAGCCGCTCCGAGACCTCCTTGAGGGCCTCCGGCTCCAGGCCCACCAGGGCGATCTTCGCGCCGCGGGCGGAGAGTTTGCGGGCGAGCAGCTCGCCGACCCCACGGGCCGCCCCGGTGACGACGGCGACCTGGCCTTCCAGACTCCTGCGAGCGCTCACGAAGCCTTCTCCTTCATCTCGGTCAGCCCGGTCAGCCGGGCGAGTTCGCGGATCGCCCGGCTGACGGCCTCGGGGGCCTCGATCGGGGTCATATGGCCCATGCCGGTCAGTTCGGTGAGCCCGACGCAGTTCGGGAGCGCGGCGGCCAGGCCGCGGGCGTGCACGATCGGGGTGAGCCGGTCCGCGGTGCCGCCGATCACGGCGGTCGGCACGGTGAGCCGCCCGACGCCGTGGTCCAGGTCCAGCCCGGCCAGCACCTGCGACCAGGCGTGCCGGACCCGGGTCGGGCAGGCGTGCACGATACGGGCGCAGGCCTCGACCCGCTCGGGGGCGGAACCGGGGCCCATGGTGGCGTACTTGAGGACCTTCCGGGCCACCGGGGTGACCGGCCCTAGGGGGGCTCGCGAGCCGAGCACCGCACTTGTGATCCGGGTACGGGCGCGGCCGGCCCGGACGGGCAGCACCAGGGACTCCTCGACCAGCCGGGAGCTGCCCGTGCTGCACAGCAGTGCGGCGGCGGCCCGCTCGGTGAACTCGGGGCGGGCGGCGGCGGCCATGATGGTCATCCCGCCCATGGAGTGCCCGGCGACCACCGCCTGCTCGCCCTCGCCCAGGGTGGCCTTGAGGACCGCGACCAGGTCGTCGGCGAGGGCGGTGGTGCTGTACTCGGCGGCGGCCGGGCTGCGGCCGTGGCCCCGCTGGTCGTAGGCGATGACCCGGTGTTCGCCGGCCAGCTCGCGGATCTGGGCCGCCCAGAAGGCGGTGGAGCAGGTCCAGCCGTGCGCCAGCACCACGGCGGGCGCGTCCTCCTCCCCGTGCACCTCCACATGCAGCCGGGCGCCGTCGGCGGACACCGCGGTGAGCTCGCGCCGGGCGGTGGGAGGGGCGTACGGTCCGCTGGTCACGTGCGTCAGGCGGCTCATGCGGCCCCCTCCGCGGCAACGGCGGCCTCGGCAGGGGCGGCCTTCTTCGGGGCGGCCTTCGCTGCGGCCGGGGCGGGTTCCCGGTCCCGGACGCGCTGCACCTCGTACTCGGAGAGGTCCACGCTCCGCGTCTCCCGGCGGAACTCGCCCGTGGTCCCCGGCCAGACGGTGGTGTTGCGGCCGTTCGCGTCCAGGTACCAGCTGGTGCAGCCGCCCGTGTTCCACACGGTCCGCTTCATCCGGTCCTGCACCCGACGGTTCCAGGTGTGCACCGCCGAGGGCCGGGCGGCCAGCGCCGCCCGCCCGCCGAGCACGTCCAGCTGCCGCAGATAGTCCGCCATGTAGTTCAGCTGGGACTCGATCATCAGGATCATCGAGCTGTTGCCGAGCCCCGTGTTCGGGCCGATGATCGTCATCCAGTTCGGGAAGCCGGCCGCGGTCGCCCCGCGCAGCGACTGCATGCCGTCCTTCCACACATCGGCGAGTGTCTTGCCCTCCGCGCCCACCACCCGGTCGGCGATCGGCATGTCGGTGACATGGAAGCCGGTGCCGAAGACGATCGCGTCGACCTCGGTCTCCGTGCCGTCGGCCGCCACCAGCACCGAGCCGCGGATCTCCTTGAGCCCGCTCGCCACCAGGTCCACATTCGGGCGGGCCAGCGCCGGGTAGTACTCGCTGGACAGCAGGATCCGCTTGCAGCCGATCCGGTAGGACGGGGTCAGCTTCGCCCGCAGCGCCGGGTCCTTGACCGAGCGGGCCATATTGGCCTTGGCCATGGACTCGATCAGTCCGAGCTGGTTGGGGTGCTTGGTGAAGGCGCTGACCTGGAGCTCCCGGATGCCCCAGAGCAGCCCGCGGCGGGCCGCCCGGGTGAACGGCAGCTGCCGGTGCAGCCAGCGCTCCACCCCGCTGATCGCCCGGTCGGTGCGCGGCAGCACCCACGGCGCGGTCCGCTGGAACAGGGTCAGCCGCTCCACCTCGGGCGCGATCGCCGGCACGATCTGGATGGCCGAGGCGCCCGTCCCGATCATCGCGACCCGCTTGCCGCGCAGCTCGTAGTCGTGGTCCCAGCGGGCGGAGTGGAAAACCTTGCCGGGGAACTCGGCCAGTCCCGGCACCTCCGGCATCTTCGGGTCGGACAGCGGCCCGGTCGCGGACACCACCACATCGGCGGTGAACTCCCCGCCGGAGGTCTCGATCCGCCAGTGCAGTTCGTCGGCGTCCCAGCGCATCATCCGGACCTCGTGGTTCAGCCGGATGTGCGGGCGCAGCCCGAAGGTGTCCGCGACGTGCTCCAGATAGGCGCGGATGTGCGGCTGTCCGGAGAAGGTGCGGGGCCAGTCCGGGTTCGGCGCGAAGGAGAACGAGTAGAGATGGGAGGGCACGTCACAGGCGCACCCCGGATAGCTGTTGTCCCGCCAGGTGCCGCCCACGGAGTCCGCCCGCTCCAGCACCACGAAGTCGGTGATCCCCTCGCGCCGCAGCCGGACGGCCGCCCCCAGCCCGCCGAAGCCGGACCCGATCACCGCCACGCGCACATGCTCGCCCACGCCCGCCGCCCTTCACAGACTCTGCCAGCAATCACTGGCACGGTTGGGAGAGTAGAGCTTCTCCGTACTCATGGGTAGGGGTCGCGCCGGGAAAGTTACCCTCGGTACGCCATAGGCTGCGCGTGTGGCGGACGAACAGACGGTACGCGAATACCGGACAGAGGAGCTGGCCGAGGCAGCCGGCATCCCCGTGCGCACCCTGCGCTTCTACCGCGAGCGCAAGCTGCTGCCGCCGCCGCGCCGCGAGGGCCGGATCGCCTGGTACGACGACCACCACCTGGCCCGGCTGCGGACCATCGCCGCCCTCCTCGACCGCGGCCATACCCTCGGCGGCATCGCCGAACTGACGGCGGCCTTCGAGAGCGGCCGTGACCTCGGCCAGCTCAGCGAGCTGCTCGGCATGGGCTGGTCCGAGGAGACCCCGGTCCGCCTCACCCCCGAGGCGCTGGCCGACTATTTCGAGGGCGAGGTCACCCCCGAGAACCTGGCGGCCTCCCTGGACCTCGGCTACCTGGCCACCGACGGGGACGAGATCGTGCACGTCAGCCGCCGGCTGCTGGACGTCTCCTCGGCCCTGGTCCGCGAGGGCGTCCCGCTCGCGGCGGTCCTGGAGACCGGCCGTACGGTCCGCGCGCACGCGGACGCGATGGCGGCCCTCTTCGCCGACCTGATCTCGGCCCATGTGGCGGACCCGGAGGCGGTGGGCCGGCTCCGCCCGCTGGCCAAGAGCGTGGTGGAGGCGGAGCTGTCGATGGCCCTGGACCGCCTACTGGCGGCCCGCGTCCGGCCGGAAGGTCAGCCGAGGCCGAGCTCGTAGACCACGGTCACAGGGGCATGATCAGACCACCGCTCGGGGTGCGTCTCGGCCCGCTCCACAAACCCCTTCACGGCCCGGCCGGCCAGCCCGGGGGTCGCGACGTGCAGATCGATCCGCCAGCCGGCGTCGTTGTCGAAGGCCCGCCCGCGGTAGGACCACCAGGAGTACGGACCCTCCTGTTCCGGATGCAGCTCCCGCATCACATCCACGTACCCGACCCCTGCCCCGGCCCCGTCGTACACACTCCCCAGCCACTCACGCTCCTCGGGCAGGAAGCCGGCGTTCTTCCGGTTGGTCTTCCAGTTCTTGAGGTCGGCCTCCTGGTGGCAGATGTTCCAGTCACCGCACACCAGCACCTCCCGCCCATCGGCGGCGGCCCGCGCCTTCAGCTCCGCCAGGTACCCGCGGAACTCCGCCATGAACCGGTACTTCTCGTCCTGCTTCTCGGTCCCGGCCTCGCCCGAGGGCAGGTACAGGCTCGCGACCGTCACCCCCGGCAGATCGATCTCCAGGTAGCGCCCGCTGCCGTCGAACTCCGCACTGCCGAAACCGACCTGCACCCGCTCCGGCTCCCGGCGCGTGTACAGCGCGACCCCGGCCCGCCCCTTGGCGGCGGCCGGCGCGAACACGGTGTGCCAGCCCTCGGGCGCCCGAACCTCGGCCGGAACCTGGTCCTCCTCGGCCCGGACCTCCTGCAGGCAGATCACATCGGCATCGGTCCCGGCCAGCCACGGCACAAAGCCCTTCTTGGCGGCGGCACGGATCCCATTCACGTTCACGGAGGTCACGGTGAGCATCACAGCACCATAGCCCGAGGGTTCCGTACGATGTCCGGATGTCTCACGGGATCGAACTCCGCGCCGTGCCGTACGACCACCCGGACGCGGTGAAACTCAACGACCAGGTCCAGCTCGAGTACCAGGAGCGGTACCAGGGCGAGGGCGACGCGACCCCGCTCGACCCGGCGATGTTCGCCCCGCCGCGGGGCCTCTACCTGCTGGCGTACGACGCCGCGGGCTCCCCGGTGGCCAGCGGCGGCTGGCGCCGGCAGGAGGCGAACGACGAGGGCTACTCGGACGGCGACGCGGAACTGAAGCGGATGTACGTCATACCCGAGGCCCGCGGCCTCGGTCTGGCCCGGCGCATTCTGGCCGAGCTGGAGGCGGACGCCCGCGCCGCCGCCCGGACCCGCATGGTTCTGGAAACCGGCGACCAGCAGCCGGAGGCCATCGCCCTGTACCTCTCCTCGGGCTACGCGATGTGCGCCAAGTTCGGCTACTACCGTGACTACGACTCCAGCCGCTGCATGGCGAAGCCGCTGGCCTGACCGGGAAGGCGCCCGGTCCTCCACCGGGCGCCCCGCCCTGCGGAGCCGGAAATGCAGAAGATCCCGCCCGATCTTGCGATCGGACGGGATCCTCAATGTCTGTGGACCTGTGGGGATTTGAACCCCAGACCCCCTCGATGCGAACGAGGTGCGCTACCAGACTGCGCCACAGGCCCTTGCGACGTGTGAAACATTAGCATCCCCGCGCGGGTGCTCCAAAATCCGTTTCCGGGAGCGTCCGCGCAGGTCATGGCTCACTCGTTCGCGGCGCGCGGGCGGTCGTCGCTCTCGTACTGGTCGAACAGCGGCGTACGCCCCCGGTCGCGGCCCCGCGGGCGCGGGGTGGTGGGGGTGGCGGGCTGGGGGCTGCTGTCCTCCGGGGCCGGGCGCTGGGCACGCAGCCGGGGGTTGGTCGGTTCGGCAGTGCTGGAGCGGGCCGGGCTCCAGGCGTCCGGGGCCGGGGAGCCGGTGGCCCGGGGGGCGACCGGTGCGGTGACGTACGTGGGCAGCGGGACCGGGACCGGCTCCCAGCTGTCACCGCGGGCGGGGCCGCGTTCGCGTTCCTTCTGCTGGTCGACCCACTCGGCGTGGTCGGTCTGCTCGACCAGGGCGCGCCGGCCGGCTTCCTGCGGGGAGACCGGTGGCGCGGGGTCCGGATCAGCGCCCGCGGCGGCGGCCGGGGCCTCGGCGGCGCGGCGGCGCGGGCGGCTCTCCCGGAGCCGGCGCGCGGCGGCCTCGGCCCGGCGGCGGTCCATGGTGAAGGCGAACCGGCGCCGCTCCTGGACGCGGAGGTGCACGATGTACACGCTGAGCAGCACGGCGGGGACGGCCGGGGCCCAGAGGAACCGCAGCCCGCCGACGGCGGCGACGACGGCGCCGAGGGTGAAGACGAGGAAGAGCAGCGCGGTGGTGCGGCGGCGCCGGGCGAGCACCTGGAGGCGCTGTTCGCGCCGGTTGCGCTCGATGCGCTCGGCGGCCTGGGCCCGCGGTTCCGCCCGGGTCGGGGACATGCCGGAGGCCCGGGCGTCGGCGTCGACGGAATTCACCAATTCCGTCGCGGCGTCCGGGTCCGCGGGGGGCTCCGCCTCCTCGCCGCCGCGTTCACGCAGCTCCTTGGCGTAACGGCGCTCCATTCCCGCCCGGCCGGAAAGCAACCGGATGGCGGTGGAGAAGCGTTCCGTCGGACGGGCTTCGTTCAGCTCGTCCTGCCTCCGGAGCCACATGGGCACCAAGTAGGCGGCCCAGGCCCCGACAATGACTGCGTAGATGAGGCCGCTGCTGCTCACACCCCACACCGTAGAGGGACGCGGCCGAAGGCATCGGCCAATTGGACCGGTGTGTCGCACGATCTGGCTGATATCACGGACTTTTTTTGTGATTCTTCGGATCAGGTTATGGGTGAGCCCGGTCCACAGCGGTCAAATTCGAACGAATGAGCGAATGAAACAGGCACTCGCTTATGCGCGTGCCCGGCTATGCGCGTGCCCGGCGCCACCGCTCGAGCAGGCCCTCCGGAACTTCCTCCGCCGTGAGCGCATAGACCAGATGGTCCCGCCACGCCCCGTCGATGTGCAGATAGCGCGGACGCAGTCCCTCTTCGCGGAATCCGAGTTTCTCCACCACCCGCCGGCTCGGCCCGTTCTCGGGCCGGATGCACACCTCGATCCGGTGCAGTCCGACCTTCCGGAAGCAGTGGTCCACGGCCAGCGCGACCGCCGTGGGCATGACGCCCCGGCCGGCCACCTCCCGGTCCACCCAGTAGCCGACGTGGCCCGCGCACATCGAGCCCCAGGTGATCCCGGCCACCGTCAGCTGCCCCACCAGCCGGCCCTGGTACTCGATGACGAACGGCAGCATCCGGCCCGCGTTCGCCTCGGCCCGCAGGTGCCGGACCATCTGCCGGTAGGTGGGCCGCTGGATCACCGGCCCCCAGGGAGCGGGCGGCGGGATCGTGGCCTCCCAGGGGCGCAGCCATTCGCGGTTGCGCCGGTTCACCTCGCGCCAGGCTCCCTGGTCGCGCAGCTTTATCGGCCGGAGTGAAACCTCACCCTCCGTGAGCACCACCGGCCAGGACGGTCCGTTCAGCTCTGGCTCCCGGTCGCTGCCGACGGGCGGGGATGGTCGCCGCCGCGGATCTGGTCCACCGCGTGCAGCAGGATGCGCGACAGTACCGTCAGGCCGTCCCGGACCCCGCCCGTGGAGCCGGGCAGGTTGACGATCAGGGTGCGGCCGGCGACTCCGGCCAGCCCCCGGGACAGGGCCGCGGTCGGGACCTTCGCAAGGTTCTCGGCGCGGATGGCCTGCGGGATGCCGGGGATCTCGTAGTCCAGAACCCGCGCGGTGGCGTCGGGGGTCCGGTCGGTGGGTGAGATCCCGGTGCCGCCGGTGGTGAGGATGACGTCGTAGCCGGCGGCCACGCCCTCGCGCAGCGCCTGCTCGACCGGATCCCCGTCGGGAACCACCCGCGGGCCGTCGACGGCGAACCCGAGCTGCCCCAGCCCCTCGGCGAGCAGCGGGCCGCCCTTGTCCGCGTACACGCCCTGCGAGGCCCGGTTGGATGCGGTGACGACCAGCCCGCGCAGGGCGGCCGGCTCCGCGGTCCGGTCCGGGGCCGCGGACCAGGCCTGCCCGGGGGCGGGGTGACTATCGGTGTGGCCGTGGCTGTGGCTGTACACCTCGCCGCCGCGGGGGGCGTTCACGAGCGGGTCCAGTCGCCGGACTTGCCGCCGGTCTTCTCCTCCACCCGGACATCGGTGATGACGGCGCCCTTGTCGACCGCCTTGACCATGTCGATCACTGTCAGTCCGGCGACCGCGACGGCGGTCAGCGCCTCCATCTCCACGCCCGTGCGGTCCGCGGTCTTGACGGTGGCCAGGATCTCCACGGCGTCGTCGGCGACGGTCAGGTCGACCTTCACGCCGGAGACCGAGAGCGGGTGGCAGAGCGGGATCAGGTCCGGGGTCTTCTTCGCGCCCATGATCCCGGCGATCCGCGCGGTGGCGAGGGCGTCGCCCTTCGGCACGCCCTCGCCCCGCAGCAGTTCGATCACCCGCGGCGAGACCAGGACCCGCCCGCTGGCCCGCGCCGTGCGGGTGGTGACGTCCTTCTCGGATACGTCGACCATCCGCGCCGCCCCGGCCTCGTCGATGTGGGTGAGCCTGCTCTGGGTACTCATGCTGTGCCGCTCCGCTCTGGGCCGTGCAAGGGCCTGTGTGGTGCGACACACGCTACCCGCACCAACCCTCCTTCAGCGGAGCAGGATCACTTCCAGGTCGGTGCCCGGCTCCACCGAAGTGACCTCTTCCGGTACCACCAGCAGGGAGTCGGCGTGCGCCAGCGCGGCGATCAGGTGCGAGCCGGATCCGCCGACCGGGCTGACCGTGCCGGACCCGGCGTCGTACATCCCGCGCAGGAACTGGCGGCGGCCCGCCGGGGAGCCGATGGCCTTGTCCGCCTGCAGCACCGCGCGCAGGCTGGGCCGGGACACGTCGGGCAGGCCCATCAGGGCGCGGATGGCCGGCCGTACGAAGAGCTCGAAGGAGACGTAGGAGGAGACCGGGTTACCGGGGAGGGCCAGCAGCGGGGTGCGGTCGGGGCCGATCGAGCCGAAGCCCTGCGGCTTGCCCGGCTGCATGGCGAGCTTGCGGAAGTCGATCTCGGCGCCCTCCGCCGCGTCCTCCGGCTTCCCGGCCGTGGACAGCGCCTCCTTGACCACGTCGTACGCGCCGACGCTCACCCCGCCCGTGGTGACCAGGAGGTCGGCCCGGATCAGCTGGTCCTCGATGGTGGCGCGCAGGGTGTCCGCGTCGTCGGCGACCGCGCCGACCCGGTAGGCAATGGCCCCGGCGTCCCGCGCGGCTGCGGCCAGCGCGAAGCTGTTGGAGTCGTAGATCGTGCCGGAGGCCAGGGCCTCGCCGGGCTGGACGAGTTCGCTGCCGGTGGAGAGGACCACCACGCGCGGCCGGGGGCGGACCCGGACCGTGCCGCGGCCGATGGCGGCGAGCAGGGCGATCTGCGGCGGTCCGAGGACGGTTCCGGCGGCCAGCGCCAGGTCCCCGGCCTGTACGTCGCTGCCGCGCGCCCGGACGTGGGCGCGGGCCTCGGCGGCCCGGTGCACCCGGACCTCGCCGCCGGCGCCCTCGGGGGCCGAGCCGGCCGGGATCATCCCCGTCACGGCGCCGCCGCCGCGACCGCCGTCGGTCCACTCGACCGGTACGACGGCCTCCGCGCCGGGCGGCAGCGGGGCGCCGGTCATGATGCGGGCGGCCTGGCCGGGGCCCACGGCGGGCAGCTCGTCACTGCCCGCCGCCACGTCCCCGACCACCGTCAGCACCGCGGGAAACTCCTCGCTCGCCCCCTGGACGTCGGCCACCCGGACGGCGTAGCCGTCCATGGAGCTGTTGTCGAAGGGCGGCAGGGCGACGGGCACGGTGACGTCCTCGACGAGAACACAGCCCTGGGCATCGAGCAGTTGCAGCTCGATCGGCTCCAGCGGCCGGATCGCGGCCAGGATGTCCGCCAGGTGCTCGTCCACCGACCACAGACGCTGCTGCTGCCGGCCGGTGTCCTGCGGTGCGGTGCTGGTCAAGACCGTTCCATCTCCTCCGTGACGTAACTGTGAAGCCAGGTGCGGAACTCCGGGCCCAGGTCCTCACGCTCGCACGCGAGGCGGACGATGGCCCGCAGGTAGTCGGCTCGGTCTCCGGTGTCGTAGCGACGGCCCCGGAAAACAACGCCGTACACCGGACCGCCGACGGTCTCGTCCGCGGCCAGCTTCTGCAGGGCGTCGGTGAGCTGGATCTCCCCACCGCGGCCCGGCTGGGTCTCCCGCAGTATGTCGAAGATCGCGGGGTTGAGGACATAGCGTCCGATGACCGCGAAATTGCTGGGCGCGTCGGCCGCGTCCGGCTTCTCGACCAGACCGGTGATCCGGACGACGTCGGCCTCGTCGGTGGCCTCGACGGCGGCACAGCCGTAGAGGTGGATGTTCTCCTTCGGGACCTCCATCAGGGCGATGACGGTTCCGCCGGTGTTCTGCTGGATGTTCACCATCTGCTGGAGCAGCGGGTCGCGCGGGTCGATGAGGTCGTCGCCGAGCAGCACGGCGAAGGGCTCGTTGCCCACGTGCGGGGCGGCGCAGAGCACGGCGTGGCCCAGGCCGCGCGGGTCGCCCTGGCGGACGTAGTGCATGGTGGCCAGGTCGCTGGACTCCTGGACCTTCTTCAGGCGGTCGTCGTCGCCCTTGGCGACGAGGGCCGACTCCAGCTCGTAGTTGCGGTCGAAGTGGTCCTCGAGGGGCCTCTTGTTACGTCCTGTGATCATGAGAACGTCGTCCAGTCCGGCGGAGACAGCCTCTTCGACCACGTACTGGATGGCCGGCTTGTCCACGACCGGGAGCATTTCCTTGGGGGTGGCCTTCGTCGCCGGGAGGAAGCGAGTGCCGAGGCCCGCGGCCGGAATGACGGCCTTCGTGATCACGGGGTGCAACTGAGTCATGGGCAGAACGATAGACGGTGCGCAAAGACCCAATGTTAGATTCCGGTAAACATCTCCGTGTTTGTTCCGGTATGAGAAGGGATTGTGACACAGCTGTGGTAGAGAACCGTTCCGTCGGCTCCGCCCTCAAGGCGGAGCTCCGCCGCGAACTGCTGGCGGCCCGCCGCGCCTTGCCCCCGGAGGCCGCAGCCGCGGCGGCGGCCTCGCTCGCCCGCCGGGCGCTGGAGCTGCCCGAGCTGGCGGACGCGGGCACGGTCGCCGCGTACGTCTCGGTGGGCACCGAGCCCGGCACCCGCGAGCTGCTCGACGGGCTGCGCCGGGCCGGCAAGCGGGTGCTGCTGCCCGTCCTGCTGCCCGACAACGACCTCGACTGGGCGGCGTACGAGGGGCCCGGCAGCCTGGCCGAGGCCGCTCATCCGGGGAAGATGCGACTGCTGGAGCCCGCCGGTCCGCGGCTCGGGCCACAGGCGGTGACCGCCGCCGATGCGGTCCTGCTGCCCGGGCTGGCGGTGGACGGCCGCGGGATGCGGCTGGGCCGCGGCGGGGGCAGCTACGACCGGGTGCTGGAGCGGCTGGAGCGGGCGGGCGCGCATCCGGCGCTGGTGGTGCTCCTCTACGACGACGAGGTGGTCGCGCGGGTCCCGGAGGAACCGCACGACCACCCCGTGCAGGCCGTGGCCACCCCCTCGGGGGTGCGCCGGTTCAGCTCATGAGCCGGCCGCTCACGAGCCGGCGGGCTTGAGCGTCAGCGTGTTCTTCGCGGCCTTGCCGACCGCCTCGGGGCTGAACGGCCACTCCAGCAGCTCGCCCTTGGCCCAGAGGTCGGTCTGGTCGGTGTAGTTCGAGTGGTACGCGTGCCCGGAGGCGCCGGTCAGGTTGATCCAGCGGGACTTGTCCAGGTCGTTGAGGTTCACGACCATCCGCATGGACGGCACCCAGGTGACCCCGTACCCGCCGGCCGCGTTCCAGCCGGTGGCGTTGACGGTGGCCTCGCCGCCGCCCAGGTTCCAGGGGCCCCGGTTGAGCAGCCACTGCAGGAAGCCCGGGCCCTCGGTGCCGATGGTCTGGTTGCGCAGCATCAGCTGGTGCGACCGGCCCCAGCTCCAGGTGGTCCGGTCCTTGCCCAGCTTGGCCGTCAGCTCCCACTGGGCGTCCGCCATGGCCCGGGCGAAGAGCTCGTCGCGGGTGGTGGTCGCCTTCTCGTTGCGGGTCGCGGGCGAGGCCCACCAGGCCGACTTCTCGTCCTTGATCAGCTGGCGGACCACCTCGAACCAGCGGTCGCCGCCGTCCGGCTGGGCCGCGTCGGGCTCGCGCTCGCCGCACTCGCGGACTTCCTCGGCGAGGTCGTCGTCGGGGCCGGCGGTCTCGTCCCGGACGCTCAGGCAGCTGCCCTCGACCCGCAGCTCCTTGGGCATCTTGTCGCCGAAGGACAGCTTGAGGATGTTGCGCCAGACGGCGTTGAAGTAGGCCGCCGCGGCCGAGTCCGGCTCCTGGGTGTAGTTCCAGCCGTCGAGCAGCTTCTGGGCGGCGCGGACATCGGGATCCGAGACGTGGATCTTGGACAGGATGGGCGTGAGCAGCGCGGCGATCTCGCTGCTGTTGTCCATCTGCATGGTCCGCATGTCATCGGTGGAGATCTTGCCGTTGTCCTTGATCTTCGCCTCGATGAGGTCGTTGATCCGCTGGCTGCGGGCGCCGTAGCCCCAGTCGGTGGTCAGCGTGTGCGGGTACTTGCCCGCGCCCGGCTGTATGACGGCCTGGTTGGCGGTGACGATGTAGCCGCGCTTGGGGTTGTAGTCCCAGGGCAGCTCGTCCTGCGGGATCCAGCCGGCGGTGCTGCCGGGGGTGCCCTTCCAGGCGTACTTGGAGTCCCAGCCGGGGGCGGGCATCTTGCCGTCGCCGAGGTTGCGGACCGGGATCCGGCCCGGGGCCTGGTAGCCGATGTTGCCCGTCTGGCCCTTGTTGTCGGCGTAGATCAGGTTCTGCGAGGGGACCTCGAAGTCGCGGGCGGCCTCGCGGAAGGTCGCGAAGTCCTTGGCCCGGTTCAGCTTGAAGATGGCGTCCATGGACTTGCCCGGGTCCAGGGCGGTCCAGCGCAGGGCGATCGCGTAGCCGTTGCCCCGGTCGGGGGCGGAGGCGTCGACGGGGGCGCGGGTTCCGACGGTGCCGAGCTCGTCGCTGCGGTCGGAGACCAGCGGGCCGTTGTTGGTGGTCCGGACGGTGATCTTCTTGGGCTCGCCGCCGGCCACCTGGATGACTTCTTCGCGGGTGGCGAAGGGGAGCACCTTGCCGTCGTAGACGTAGCCGTCGGGGCGAACCTGCTCGAGGTAGAGGTCGCTGACGTCCGCGCCCAGGTTGGTCATGCCCCAGGCGATGTCCTGGTTGTGGCCGATTATGACGCCGGGGGTGCCGGAGAAGGTGTAGCCGGCCACCTGGTACTGGCACTCGCGGGAGGTCTTACGGCAGTGCAGGCCCATCTGGTACCAGACCGAGGGCAGCTGGGGGGCCAGGTGCGGGTCGTTGGCCAGCAGGGGCTTGCCGGTGGTCGTGTGCTTGCCGGAGACGACCCAGGAGTTCGAGCCGATGCCGCTGCCGTTGGGGCCGAGCAGGGCGGGGATCTCCTCGAGGGTCTTGGAGAGGGCGGTGAGCTGGGTGCGCAGGCCCTCGGTGGCGCCGGCCGGGGAGGTGGTGCCGGTGCCGGCGGCGGTCCCGGTGCCTGTGCCGGTGCCGGTCCCATTGCCCGAGCTGGAGCCCGTACCCGTACCGCTGCCGCTGCCGCTGGCCGAGCCGGAGCCCGTGCGGGCGGGGGTGGTTCCCTGGGGGGCGTACTTCCCGGACTCGATCTTGCCGCCCTCGACGATCGGCTTGTTCCGGTCGAAGGGGTAGGGCGGGTAGAGCTGGTTCAGCTGCTCCTTGGAGAACTTCCCGGACATCAGCGCGCGGTCGATCTCGTCCTGCATGTTCCCGCGCAGGTCCCAGGCCATGGCCTTGAGCCAGGCCACCGAGTCCACCGGGTCCCACTGCTCGGGGGTGTAGCCGTCGCTCAGCTTCAGGGCGGCGTGCTCGACCGAGAGGTCCTTGCCGGACTTGTCCTTCAGATAGGCGTTGACCCCGTCGGCGTAGGCCTGGAGGTTCGCCTTCGTCTCGGGTGAGAGCTTGGAATCGAACTCGGTCTTCGCGACCTGCCGCCAGCCCAGGGTCCGCAGGAAGGCGTCGGTCTCGACCTGGCCGCTGCCGAACATCTCCGAGAGCCGGCCGGAGGTCATGTGACGACGGACGTCCATCTCCCAGAAGCGGTCCTGCGCGTGCACAAAGCCCTGCGCGCGGAAGAGGTCCCGGTCGTTGTCGGCGTAGAGCTGCGGGATTCCGTGGCTGTCGCGCTTCACCTCGACGGTCCCGGTCAGCCCGGGAAGCTCCAGGGAGCCGGTCGTCTGCGGGAAGGAGGCGCGCACGGTGTCCACGCTCCAGTACGCCCCGTAACCGAGGCCCGCGACGAGCGCCAGCACCAGGGTGAGCACGATCAGACGGGCGCGTCGCCCCTTCTTCTTGACGGGGGGGGCGGTTTCGTTGGCGGGCATCGCTGTCCTTCGAGGGGCAGGGTGGTCCTGTGGTCCTGAGTGCTGGGAGCAACCATAGGCGCAGCACCGCACCCGTTCGGACGCGGTGTCAGGGACTGCGTCGAACTGGCGTTTCACAATGTGGCCATCACGTCAAGAAAGCGTCAAAGATTAGGTAAGGTAACGAAGTACCTGTGAAGTACCTGCCGCCGGAGGAACGATCCGGCAGGCACGCGCGAGAAAGGGCCGCCCGCTGACCGTCCACCAGCTCAATGAGCTCCTGCTGGTCTCGTCGCTCGTCCTGCTCATCGCCGTCGCGGCGGTGCGCGTCTCCTCGCGCAGCGGCCTCCCCAGCCTGCTCATCTACCTCGGCATAGGCATCGCGATAGGCCAGGACGGCATCGGCAATGTCGTCTTCGACAATGCCGAGCTGACGCAGGTCATCGGCTATGCGGCGCTGGTCGTGATCCTCGCCGAGGGCGGTCTGGGCACCAAGTGGAAAGAGATCAGACCGGCCCTGCCCGCGGCCATCTCGCTGTCGCTGGTCGGCATCGCCATCAGCGTGGGCGTGACTGCCGCGGGCGCCCACTACCTGGTCGGACTGGAATGGCGGCAGGCGCTGCTGATCGGCGCGGTCGTCTCCTCGACCGATGCGGCGGCGGTCTTCTCGGTGCTGCGCAAGGTGCCGCTGCCCACCCGGGTCACCGGTGTGCTGGAGGCCGAGTCCGGCTTCAACGACGCCCCCGTGGTGATCCTGGTGGTCGCCTTCTCCACGGTCGGCCCGATCGACGACTGGTACGTGCTGATCGGCAAGATCGCCCTGGAGCTGGCCATCGGCGCGGCCGTCGGACTCGCGGTCGGCTTCCTCGGCAGTTACGGACTGCGGCACGTGGCCCTGCCCGCCTCCGGCCTGTACCCGATCGCCGTGATGGCCATCGCCGTGACGGCGTACGCGGCGGGCGCGATCGCGCACGGCTCCGGATTCCTCGCCGTGTACCTGTCGGCGATGGTGCTGGGGAACATGAAGCTGCCGCACTGGCCGGCGACCCGGGGGTTCGCGGACGGCCTCGGCTGGATCGCCCAGATCGGCATGTTCGTCCTGCTCGGCCTGCTGGTGACCCCGCACGAGCTGGTGGACGACTTCTGGCCGGCGGTGATCATCGGGCTGGTGCTGACGCTGGTGGCCCGGCCGGTCGAGGTCTTCGTCAGCCTGCTGCCCTTCCGGATGGCCTGGCAGGAGAAGACCCTCATGTCCTGGGCAGGCCTGCGCGGCGCCGTGCCCATCATCCTCGCCACCATCCCGCTGGTGTCCGGGATCGAGGGCAGCGAACGGGTCTTCAACATCGTCTTCGTGCTGGTGGCCGTCTACACCCTGGTGCAGGGCCCAACCCTGCCGTGGCTGGCCCGGAAGCTGAACCTCCGGGAAACCGAGGAGGCGGCGGCGGACCTGGGCATCGAATCGGCGCCGCTGGAGCGGCTGCGCGGGCACCTGCTGTCCTTCGCGATCCCGTCCGGCTCCCGGATGCACGGGGTGGAGGTCGGCGAGCTGCGGCTGCCCGCCGGGGCCGCCGTCACCCTGGTCGTACGGGACGGCAAGAGTTTCGTACCGGCGCCGTCGACGGTGCTGCGGCGCGGGGACGAGCTGCTGGTGGTGGCCACCGATCCGGTGCGGGACGCGGCGGAGGCGCGGCTGCGGGCGGTGGCCCGGGGCGGCAAGCTGGCCGGCTGGCTGGGCACCGGCGGCTCACTGCACTGACCCACCGACCCCGGCGGGGGCCTGGCCAGGCCTGGCCAGCGGCCGATCACACGATCCTCCGAGGCTCCCTCCGGAGGATCATCTGACACATTCGCTTCTTGCTTACCGAGGGAAACCGAGCGTTTCACGCCAGTTTCCATGGCATGACGGCGCGAACGATTGGTTAATCGCAGGTGAAGACACGACTTGTCAGCGTAATCACAGGGCGTTGCGGTGAGTTTGCCTGTACGATGAAGGCACACAGAACGACCAACTCTGCCTGACGCAGAGCTGGCGCGACCGCTCGGCGGCCGTGGCACCCTCCCGCAGTGGGCGCCCAGGTATCACTCGGTTCTGCGCAAGAGGACAGCTCTCGGGGCTCCCACATGTACGGGTGCGGCTCACAAGGCGCGCACCGCCCGCAGACGGGGACGCTCTACCAGGCAGCAGAAAGGCAAGGGCCGTGACATCCGCGGTCACGACCGACAAGTCCGAGACGTCCTCGACTTCTTCTTCGCAGTCTCCTTCGCAGTCTTCTGCGCGCCCCGGTTACGGGCAGCTGCTCCGCACGCCCGGCGCCCTGAGCTTTCTACTCCCCGGCTTCGCCGCGCGGCTGCCGTTCGGCATGCTGACCATCAGCATTCTGCTGCTCGTCCAGCACACCACCGGGTCCTACGCCAACGCCGGCATCGTCGCCGCGGTCACCGGCGTCTCCATGGCGCTGTTCGCCCCGGTGATGGGCAAGTTCACCGACCGCCACGGCCAGGGTGCCGTCCTGGTCCCCGTCGTCCTCACCCACGCCGCCGCCGTGAGCGCGCTGACCGCGCTCGCGCTGCTCGGCGCCCCGCTCTGGGCGCTCGCACTGGCCGCCGTCCCGGCCGGTGCGAGCGTCCCTCAGGTCGGCCCGATGGTCCGGGCCCGGTGGGCCGCCCGGCTGGAGGGTTCGCCGCTGCTGCCGACGGCCGCCGCGTTCGAGTCCGTCACCGACGAGTTCACCTTCGTGGTGGGCCCGGTCCTGGCGACCGCGCTGTGCACCGGTGTGCACCCGGCCGCCGGTCTGGTCACCGAGGCCGCCCTGACCCTGCTCGGCGGTCTGCTGTTCGCCGCGCAGCGCTCCACCCAGCCCGCCGTGCACGCCCGTACCGGCGCCGGTGAGAAGCACGCCTCGGCACTGTCCTTCCCCGGCCTGCGGGTCCTGATCGTGGCCTTCATCGGCATCGGCGCGGTCTTCGGCGGCATGCAGGTCTCCCTGGCGGCCTTCTCCAACGAGATCGGCAACCCGGGTGCCAACGGTCTCCTGTACGGCGTCTTCGCGGCCGGCAACATGATCGCGGGCATCGCCTGCGGCGCCATCGCCTGGAAGATCGGCCCGCGCCGCCGCCTGCTGCTGGGCTACGTCGGCCTCACCGCCGCCGCCTCCGTGCTGTGGGCCGCGAACTCCGCGATGCTGCTCGGTGCGCTCGGCCTGGTGGTCGGCCTCTTCATCGCCCCGGCCCTGATCACCGGCTACACCATGATCGAGAGCCTGGTCCCGGCCGCCTCCCGGACCGAGGCGTTCACCTGGCTGACCGGTGCGGTGGCCTTCGGGCAGGCCGGCGCCGTGACCCTGGCGGGCCGGCTGACCGACGCCCACGGATCGAGCTTCGGCTTCCTGGTGCCGCTGGGTGCCACCGCGCTGGCGCTGGCGACCCTGCTCGCGCTGCGCTCGAAGCTGGCTCCGAAGGCGCCGAGCCGGGTCGTGAACACGTCCCCGCAGACGACGTCGCAGTCGGCATCGCAGCCGGTGTCGCAGGATGAGTCGCAGCCGGTGAACGAGCGTGGTCTGGGTCACCGCGTGCCGGTGACGGTGGACTGATCCGCCGGAATACGTCACCATGGAGCGTCGTTAGCACTCATTGAGTCAGAGTGCCAGGAGGAAGATTCGTGCCGACCTACCAGTACCAGTGCACCGAGTGCGGTGAGGGCCTCGAGGCCGTGCAGAAGTTCACGGATGACGCCCTGACCGAGTGCCCGAGCTGCAAGGGACGCCTGAAGAAGGTGTTCTCCGCGGTCGGCATCGTCTTCAAGGGTTCCGGTTTCTACCGGAACGACAGCCGAGGCGCCTCGTCGAGCAGTTCCCCGGCGTCCAGCGCGTCGAAGCCGGCCTCGTCGTCGTCTTCGTCCTCGGCTCCGGCGTCCGCGCCGGCCCCGGCCGCCGCGCCGAGCACCCCGGCAGCCTGACGGCTCCAGAGTGTCAGCCCCTTCGCCCACCGGGCGGAGGGGCTTTCGTACGTACGGGCTAGTCTGGCGCCATGGTGCACGCAGAGATCGGCGTAATCGGCGGGTCGGGCTTCTACTCCTTCCTGGAGGACGTCTCCGAAATCCAGGTGGACACCCCCTACGGGGCGCCCAGCGACTCCCTCTATCTCGGTGAGCTGGCGGGCCGCCAGGTCGCCTTCCTGCCCCGGCACGGCCGCGGCCACCACCTGCCGCCGCACCGGATCAACTACCGGGCCAACCTGTGGGCGCTGCGCTCGGTGGGGGTCCGGCAGGTCCTGGGTCCGTGCGCGGTGGGCGGGCTGCGCGCCGAGTACGGCCCCGGCACGCTGCTGGTCCCCGACCAGCTGGTCGACCGTACGAAGTCCCGGGCCCAGACCTTCTTCGACGGGCACCCGCTGCCCGACGGCTCGATCCCGAACGTGGTCCACACGACCTTCGCGGACCCCTACTGTCCTGTCGGACGGGAGGCGGCGCTGGCGGCGGCCCGGGGCCGGGCCTGGGAGCCGGTGGACGGCGGCACCATGGTCGTCATCGAGGGGCCCCGCTTCTCCACCCGCGCCGAATCGCAGTGGCACGCGGCGATGGGGTGGTCGGTGGTCGGCATGACGGGCCACCCGGAGGCGGTGCTCGCCCGTGAGCTGGGCCTCTGCTACACCTCGATGGCCCTGGTGACCGACCTCGACGCGGGGGCGGAGACCGGCGAGGGCGTCTCCCACACGGAGGTCCTGAAGGTGTTCGGCGAGAACGTGGGCCGACTGCGCGAGGTGCTCTTCGACGCGGTGGCGGCGCTCCCGGCGACGGAGGACCGCAGCTGCCTGTGCACGCACGCGCACGACGGCTGGGACCTGGGCATCGAACTGCCGTAGACAGGTCCGTCCTCACTCCTGTGGGTGACGGAGTTGTCCACAGGCCGGGGATCGTCCACAGGGCCGGGCGGAGACCGGGCGGGTGGGCGGATCGTGAGGGGTGTCCGGGCGGAGTGCCCGGGCTGACTCCCTCTCGATGGGTGGTGGTCGGGGTGTCCGGCTTCAAGATCAACCAGACTGGACCGGCCGGTTGGGCCGGTCAGGTTTCCGCTTCTGCTTCTACGTGTCCGCCGCCGCGCGGGGTGCCGGCGTTCGCTCCGCTGCGGGTCGGCCGGGGTGCCGGCCGGCTGCGGCGGACGGTGCGGCGCAGGCGCAGGCTGGCCGGGGTGGGACTCGCGGTGGCCGCCGTGGCCGCGCTGGCGGCGGGCGGGGCGGAGGCCCGGCCTTCGCGCAGCGAGCCGCCGCCAGCGCCGCTACCGTCCGGGCCGCGGGCGGCTCCGGTGCGGCTGGTGTCCGCCCCGGTGCGGATCGCGGATGCGGCGACGGTGCGGCTGCTGCGGCCCGGGGACCGGGTCGATGTGGTGGCGGCCGAGCGGGACGGGCCCGCGCGGGTTCTGGCCGCGGCTGCCCGAGTTGCCGAAGTGCCCGAAGTTCCCGATGCGGACAAGGGTGTTGCGGACGGTGGGGCACTGGTGGTCCTGTCCGTTCCGCGGGACACCGCAAGGGAGCTGGTGGGTGCGGGCACCAGGGCACGACTGGCGGTGACGCTGTGCTGATTCGCATGAAAGAACGGTCAAGTCGCCCGCGAGCGGGGGTCGATTGGACACGCCGGGACCGGACTGCCGTAGTTTTCGGAACCGTTGGCTCCGCGTCCTGTTCGACCGATGAAAGGCCCAGTGGTGAGCGAGAAGAAGAAGGAGAGCGTCCTGGCAGGCTTCAAGGCCTTCCTGATGCGCGGAAACGTGGTCGACCTGGCGGTGGCCGTGGTCATCGGTGCCGCGTTCACGAACATCGTGAACTCCGTGGTGAAGGGGATCATCAGCCCGCTGATCGGCGCCTTCGGCACGAAGAGCCTGGACGGCTACACCTCGTGCCTGAAGGGGCCCTGCTCGGTCGACCCGAAGACCGGGAACGCGGTGGGCGTGAACATCCTCTGGGGCTCGGTCCTCAATGCGGCGCTCACCTTCCTGATCACCGCAGCAGTCGTGTACTTCCTGATGGTGCTGCCGATGGCGAAGTACCTGGCCAAGGTCGAGCAGCGGCGGCGGGCCAAGGAAGGGGTGCAGGAGACCCTGGAGGTCACCGAGCTGGAAGTGCTCAAGGAGATCCGGGACAACCTCGTGGCGCAGCGCACCGGCAGCAGCAGCGGCGGGTCCGGCGTGGGCAACGGCCACGAGGGCACCGGGCAGCACCGCGGCGGCAGCGCGGGCTGAGCGCGGCGGCTCAGAGGTGGTGCGGGGGCTTCTCGTCGAGAAAGCGCGCCAGATCGGCGGCGCTGCCGGCAGAGGCCGGCCGCTCACCCCAGCCGCGGTCCGTGTCGTCGGAGGACTGCCGGTCCAGCGGGTCGTCGAAGTCCAGGGCCGGCTTGGGCCTGGACGAGGGGCGGACCGACTGGGCCGGCCGGGCCGGCGGCGAGGGCTGTGATCCGGACTCGGAGCCGGGGGCGGGGGCGGTGCTCATGCATCCAGGGTACGGCCGCCACCGCCCGGGCTCGGCCGGAAGCCCCGGCCCGTTTCAGGGCCGAGGCCTGCACTTCGGGGCCCTGGCCTGTGGCCGCCTTACGCGTGCCGACCTTCATCGGTCCTTCGGATCGAGGAACCACAGTCCGAGGACGACCAGGAACGACAGGATCAGGAACCCCGCCCCCCACCAGGCCGTTCCGGTGTTGCCCTTCATCCACTCGTTGACGGTGACGGTCAGGCCCCAGAGCTGTCCGATCACAACGGTCAGAGCCAGTGCGAGACGGGCGTTGAGCCGGGCGGAGCGTTCGGGCTCCTGCTCGGTGCCGGCGCCCGGGCCGGGACCGGTGTGGCGGATCCGCGGATCGCCGTATCCGCTGGTGGAGCGGATCTGGGGGTAGCGCTCCCGGACCGGGCGGTTGAGCCGGGGCTGGGCGCTGCCGGGCCGGTAGTCGGGCCGGGGAGGCAGGGGGGTGTCGGTCATCAGGTCCGCCTGATCTCGGTGGAGTGCGCCGCGCCCGGGCAGCCCAGTCGTTGGGCCACCTCGGGGCGGGAGTCGCCGAACTGCCGGCACAGGGCGTCCTTGGCCGGCTCTCCGGACCGGGCGGTGGCGATGGCCCAGACACTGCCGTCGAGTTGCTCGGTCAGGAAGATCCTGGGCAGCGGGCGGGGCGGCGGGCCTGCCGTCACCTCGCCGGTGCGGGCGTCGAAGACGCCTTCGTGGCAGGGGCAGTACAGCTCGCCCTCCGGGCCCCGGTCCTCGCGCCACAGCACGGCGCAGGCGAGGTGGGTGCAGACGGCCGAGTAGCCGACGAGGGTGCCGTCCGACAGGCGTACGGCCACGGCCCGGTCCTCTTCCGCGGGGTACCGGAAGGACACGGACTGGCCGGGGTCGAGCCGGTCGGTGACTTTCCTGGCCTCGGGGAGGGTCTCGTTGTCCCCGTGCCGGTGCAGGATGCCGGCGGCGACGCCGACCCCGCCGATGGCCAGGCCGCCGGAAACGGTGGCGACGATGCGCAGGTAGTCACGGCGGGTGGTGAGGGAGTCGGCGCTGATCCGGTCGAGGAGCTGTTCCTGCGCCTCGTCCGGGCCGGGTCCGGGGCTGGGGCCGGGACCGGGACCGGGGGCGGGTTGTTCGGTGACGCTCATCGCACATCGACTCCGTTGATCTCGACGACGGGCAGGCCGCCGGGGACCGGCCACTGGACCTTGTCGGCGGGGACGACCATGGCCACTCCGGTGCTGACGACCACGTCACCGAAGGCGAAGGAGTCGGCGACCTGGACTCCGGGGCGCTCGGCCTGGAGCTCCTCGAGGGTTCCGTAGAACAGGGCTCCGGTGGGGCAGACGGTGGCGCACATGGGGGCGAGGCCGTAGGCGGTGCGGTCGTAGCAGAGGTTGCACTTCATCTGCAGCTTCGCCTGGAGGTCGATCTTCGGGACGCCGAAGGGGCAGGCGTTGACGCAGTTGGCGCAGCCGATGCAGCGGGTGGTGTCGGCCTGCTGCACCACTCCGTCGGCGGTGACCAGGATGGCGTCGGCGGGGCAGACCTCGGCGCAGGGCGCAACCGGGTCCTCGCAGTGCATACAGACCGTGGGGAGGGAGGCGACGGACCTGCCGGGCTCGGTGTAGTCCAAGTGGATCATCGATGTGCCGCGGTGCGAGTCGCATTCGCGGCAGGCGGAGACGCAGGCCTGGCAGCCGATGCAGCGACCCGGGTCGATGAAGATCGTGCGGCCCATCATGGCGGGGGCTCAGCTCCTCTCGGCCGTGCCGCGGCCCTGGGGGGCCGTGGGGGGCAGCGGGTCGGTGCGGGAGACCTGGGTCTCCGGGTAGGCCTCGCGGCCCGGCGCGGTGGGCGGCGCGGGCACCTCGTCGATGCGTTCGGCGGCCTCGATCCGGGCGGCGCAGACCTTGTACTCGGGGATCTTGGAGCGGGGGTCGAGGGCGTCGATGGTCAGGGCGTTGGCGGCCGTCGGGACGGGCCAGTGGTAGGGCACGAACACCGTGTCGGGGCGGATGGCCTCGGTGACCAGGGCGGGGAAGACCTCGCTGCCGCGGCGGGTGACCACCCGGACCGGGTCGCCGTTGCGGAAGCCGTGCGAGGGGTGGACCTCGACCCAGGGGCGGGGGGTCTGCTCGACCAGGGCGCCCAGCCGGCGGGTCTGGTTGCCGGAGAGGTAGTGCGCGACGGTGCGGCCGGTGGTGAGGGAGAGGGGGAATTCATCGGAGTAGGGGTCCATGGGCGGATGCCACTCCACGACCTGCAGGTGGATCTTGCCGTCGGAGTGGTAGGTGCGGCCGTCCTCGAACAGCCGGGGGGTGCCGGGGTGGTCGGTGGCCGGGCAGGGCCAGGCGATGCCGCCGGTCTCCTCCAGCCGGTCGTAGGTGATGCCGTAGTAGTCGTTGACCGTGCCGGCGGAGGCGATGCGGAGTTCCTCGAACACCTCGCGGGAGCCGGGGAAGTCGAACTTGTCGCCCACGCCGAGGCGTTTGGCGAGTTCGCAGATCACCCAGGTGTCGGTGCGCACTCCGGTCGGGGGTTCCTGGGCCTTGTTGTGCTTGACCACCCGGGCTTCGGCGTTGGCCATCACGCCCTCGTCCTCGGCCCAGGTGGTGACGGGGAAGACGACGTGGGCGTTGGCCGCGGTCTCGGAGAGGAAGAAGTCGAACTGTGCGTGGAATTCGGCGGTGTCGTAGCCCTCCTTCACCACCCCGTAGTTGGGGAGGGAGATGAAGGGGTTGTTGCAGATGCCGATCAGGCCGCGGATCTCCTTCCGCTGCATCTGCCAGACCATTTCCATCATCGAGGTTCCGGCAGCAGGCAGTTCGACTTCGTCGATGCCCCAGATCTCGCAGATCTGGCGTCGGTGTTCGGGGTTGGTGATGGACCGGCCGCCGGGCAGCAGGTCGGACTTCTGGCCGTGTTCGCGTCCGCCCTGACCGTTGCCCTGGCCGGTGAGGGTGCCGTAGCCGGCGCCCGGTTTGCCGATGTGGCCGGCGGCCACGCACAGGTTGATCACCGAGAGGCAGTTCTCCACGCCCTGGGAGTGGTGTTCGATGCCGCGGGCGTGCCAGGCCATGGCCTTGTCGGCGCCGGCGAAGGTGCGGGCGACCTGGACGATCTGTTCGGCGGGGATGCCGCAGATCTCGGCGGCCCGTTCGGGCGGGTAGGCGAGGACGGCCTCGCGGACCTCCTCCCAGCCGGTGGTGTGGGCTCCGAGGAAGGCCTCGTCGTCGAGTTCCTCTTGGATGACCACGTGCAGGACGGAGTTGAAGAAGGCGGAGTCGGTGCCGGGCTTGAGGTCGACGTGGATGTCGGCGGTGCGGGCGATGGCGGTCTCCCGCGGGTCGACCACGATGAGGGTGGCGCCCCGGTCCCGGGCTCCCCACAGGTACTGGGTCATCACGGGGAAGCACTCCCCCACGTTGGACCCGGCGATGAGCAGGCAGTCGGTGAGGAGGATGTCGGAGAAGGGGTTGCCGGCCCGGTCAATGCCGAAGGCGAGCTTGTTGGCGCCGGCGGCGCTGACCATGCAGAGCCGGCCGTTGTAGTCGACGTGTTTCGACTTCAGGGCCACCCGGGCGAACTTGCCGACCAGGTAGGTCTTCTCGGAGTACAGGCTGGCGCCGCCGAGGAGTCCGAAGGCGTCGTTGCCGTGGGCGGCCTGGATGCGCCGGATCTCGGAGACGGTGAAGTCGAGGGCCTCGTCCCAGGAGACCTCGCGGAACTGCTCGTCCCGGGAGTGGCGGAGCAGCGGGGAGGTGAGCCGGTCGGGGTGGTTGACCTGCTGGTAGGCGTTGATGCCCTTGGGGCACAGGCGCATCCGGTTGATGTCGTGGTTGCGCGGTTCCACGCCGAAGACCTTGCCGCGGCGGTCCACCCGCAGGTACATGCCGCACTGCACCCCGCAGAAGCAGCAGTGGGTGGGCACCAGGGTTTCGCCGTTCTGGTCGGCACGCCACTGGTCGGCCGGGATGCCGCCGGCGTCGCGGAAGGTGCGGGTGCCGGGCGGGGCGATCGAGGGGTCCAGCGGGACGTGCTGCTGCGTCACTTGAATCCCTTCTTGACGTGGGTGAGGTACGCATTGCCGCGCAGGACCCGTTTGCAGCGGGGGCAGTACTCGGCCCAGGAGTCGAAGTCGAGCTTCAAGTCGCGCATGGTGCCGCGCAGGTTCTCCACGTAGGGGGCAGTGTCCACGGGTTCGCCGCAGCGCTTGCAGGTGAAGATCTGCTCGTCCTGCCGGGCGGTGTACTTGAAGAGCTGCATGCCCACCGCGGCGGGCCGTTGGACGATGTGGAAGAACTTCCCGAAGGGGAGGTAGATCAGGGTGAAGACCACCGAGACCATGTGCAGGACGGCCAGGAACTCGTAGCCGCCGCCGCGCAGGAAGATCGACGAGAAGGTGAGGAGGAGGCCCGTCACGGAGATGACGATGAGGCAGATCAGCGGGAGCAGGTCGTAGGCGAAGCGCTGGCCGGTGATGGCGCCGCGGTCCTTCATGCGCCGCCACAGGAAGTAGCAGGCGCCGGGGATGACGAGGACGGCGGCGAGGTCCAGGCCGTGGAACATCAGCCAGCCGAAGAGGTTCAGCGAGTCGAAGCCGAGGACCTCGAAGCCCCAGATCCGCATGTCGTAGCCGGGCCCGGAGCCGGTGGCGGAGGTGAAGGTGAACCAGCCCCAGGTCAGCGGGAAGGTGATGGCGGCGGCCAGCAGGCAGCCCCAGAAGATCAGCTGGTGGGCGATCCAGCGGGAGCGCGAGCGGGCGCCGAGGAAGGTCTGGAAGCCGAGATAGGTGGCGATCATCCTCGGCAGGGCGGTGGGGGCCTTCTTGAAGTTCTCCGCGGAGAACAAGCTGCCGAAGCCCTTGTGGAAGAGCCGCCTCGCGCCGGGGGCGGACACCCACACGGTGTAGCGGTAGGCGACGCCGAAGGCCAGGAAGACGGTGGCGACGGCGTAGGGCAGCAGGGCCGAGTCGAAGTCGCGCAGGAAGCGGCTGCCCAGCACGATCGCGAGGATGAGCAGGAGGGAGACGACGGCCCCCGCCAGCGTGGCGCGCACGGTGACGCTCTGCCCTTCGCCCGGCGGGATCTGTGGAGGCGCCGCCTCCGGGGGAGGCGGCGCGCTGGCGACGGTTTCACTGGGCTCGGACACAGCACCACGCTAGGCGTTCTATACCAATTCAGCCCGTTATAAGGCGCCGGCCGCGCGCCTCGCGAGGCAGCCGCCCCGACGCTGCTGTGCTGGGCGGCATGGCGTACGTACGGATGACCGCCCGGAGCCGGGAAGAGGCCCATCGGACGGCGACCCCCCTGGAGCTGTTCTTCGACCTGTGCTTCGTGGTCGCGGTGGCGCAGGCGGGCAGGCAGCTGGTGCACGCCCTCGTCGAGCATCACGTGGCGGCCGGGATCACGGGCTATCTGTTCGTGTTCTTCGGGGTGTGGTGGGCCTGGATGAACTTCACCTGGTTCGCCTCGGCCTACGACATCGACGACGTGCCCTACCGGATCGCCACCCTGGTCCAGATCGCCGGGGTGCTCGTCTACTCGGCGGGCATCCCCCGCGCCTTCAACGACAACGACTGGACCGTCGGGGTCATCGGCTATGTGGTGATGCGGATCGCGCTGACCGCGCAGTGGCTGCGGGCCGCTGCTGGGGAGACCGGAGCGGCCCGGCGCAGCGCCCTCACGTACGCGCTCGGGCTGGTGGTCTGCCAGATCGGCTGGGTGGCGCTGCTCGCGGCCCCGGAGGGCAGCCGCAGGTGGCTGTTCCTGGTGCTGGTGGCCGCCGAACTGCTGGTCCCGGTGGTCGCCGAGCGCGGTCACCAGACGCCCTGGCATCCGCACCACATCGCCGAACGGTACGGGCTGTTCACCATCATCGTGCTCGGTGAGAGCATCGCCGCGGCCACCGTCGCCGTGCAGTCGGCCCTGGACGAGCACGAGGCCCTCGACCTGCTGCTGCCGATCGCCGCGGGCGGCCTGCTGCTGGTGTACGCCTGCTGGTGGATCTACTTCGCGGTGCCCGTGCACGACCGGCTGCGCGGCAACCGGGAGGCCATCCCCTGGGGGTACGGGCACTACGTGATCCTGGCCTCGGCCGCCGCGATCGGCGCCGGGATCGAGGTCGCGGTCGAGCACGCGGTGGGCAAGGCCCATCTGTCCCCGGTGGCCGCCAACCTGTCGGTGACCGTGCCCGCCGCCCTGTACCTGCTGTTCGTGTGGCTGCTGCACTCCCGGCACTTCAAGCGGGACACCGCCGAGCAGCTGGTGCTGCCGGTGGCTGCGGTGGCGGTGCTGGCCTGCGCCTGGAGTGGGACGTACGCCGTGCTGTGGACCGGTCTGGTGGCCTCCGCCACCGTCGCGGTGGGCGTAACCCTCGCCCGGCGGACGCGTTCTGGAGCGTGAGAACCGGGGGCCCGGCGCAGCCGGTGACGACGCCGGTGACACAGAGAGGCGTATGCGCATGACGAAGAACCCCGCGGTGCCGGCGGTCCCGGCCGTCCCGGCGCAGCAACAGGATCTCGCGGACCCGGCGTTCTGGCAGCAGCCGCCGGCCGCCCGGCTGGCCGCGTTCGCCCGGCTGCGGGCACTGGACGGCCCGCGGTACTTCGCCGAGGGGCGCGGCCGGGGCCACTGGGCGCTGGTCCGGCACGCGGACGTACAGGAGGCGAGCCGGAACCCGAAGGTGTTCGCGAGTGCCCCCGGGGTGACCACCCCGGAGCCGGCCCGCTGGGTGCGGGCGCTGTTCGGGGACTCGATGGTGAACCTGGACGGCGCCGACCACGCCCGCCTGCGGAAGATCGTCCAGCGGGCCTTCACACCCCGGCTGCTGGCCGCCGCGGAGGCCGACATCCACGCGGTGGCGGCCCGGATCGTGGACGACGTACTGGACCGGCGGCCCGAGGAGTTCGTCGAGGCCGTCGCCTCCCGGCTGCCGCTGGAGGTCATCTGCAACATGATGGGGATCCCCGAGCACTACCGGCCGGAGATCGCCGACCGGGTCAACCACGCCTCCGAGAACATCGGCGTCGAGCGCGGCCTGGCCGACCGGCTGCGGATCCCCGGCCGGGGCCTGCGGGCGCTGGCCCGGATGCAGCGGATGGTGGCGGGCATCGGGCGGGAGCGGCGCCGCAACCCCTCGGACGATCTGATCTCCGCCCTGGTGTGCGCGGACGTCGACGGGCAGGCACTCGGCGCGCGGCAGCTCGGCGCCTTCTTCTCGCTGCTGATGGTGGCGGGGGTGGAGACCACCCGGAACGCCATCACACACGGGCTGAGCCTGCTCACCGACCACCCGGACCAACGGGAGCTGCTGCTCTCCGACTTCGAGGCGCACGCGGACGGCGCGGTCGACGAGATGATCCGGCACTCGACGCCGATCATCCAGTTCCGCCGCACGGTGACCGCCGAGCACACCCTGGGCGGGCACCTGTTCCGGCCGGGCGACAAGGTGGTGCTGTACTACGCCTCCGCCAACCGGGACGAGGCGGTCTTCCCCGACCCGGACGCCTTCGACATCACCCGCTCCCCCAACCCGCACCTGGGGTTCGGCGGCGGCGGTCCGCACTTCTGCCTGGGCGCGCATCTGGCCCGGGTGGAGATGAAGGCGCTGTTCCGGGAGCTGCTGACCCGGCCGCGCGAGCTGCGGGCGGTGGGGCTGCCGGATCTGGCCGGTTCGAACTTCGACAACCGGGTCCGGTCGCTGAGGTTCGCGTTCGAGCACTGAGTACGGTAGGCAGGAACCGGCCACCGGGCAGGCTGGGAGCCCGGCGGCCGGCAGCCCTGTGACGGGTACCGCGGGTGGTGCGGTGCGGTGCTACTTCTGCATCCGCAGCACGCGCAGCACGCAGTGGGCGCTGCCGGTGAGGACGGCCTCGTCGCCCGCGTACGCCTGGAGCATCTCGGCGGTCACCGGCCGGCCCGGGACGGCCTCGGGCCAGGCGCGGGTACCGAAGAGGAAGTACACCTGCTCGCTGTCCTCGGCAGCCGCCACCCACTCCGGCGGGGCCACGCACCGGGCGTTCAGGCCGGGGAGGGTGAGGGCGACCTGGTTGCCCGCGAGCAGCACCTGGACCGGGAACGTCGAGGGCTTGAGGGTTCCGTCGAGCACCACGTCGCCGATCGGCAGCCCGATCTCCTCCAGCAGCGCGCGGGCGGCTTCCTCGCCCTTCTCCCGGCCTCCCGGGCCATCGCCGAGGGTGTAGGCGAGGAGGTACGGGATGTCGTGGCCGTCCGCGGGGTCGCCGATCCACGCCAGCACCGAAAGGGTGCCGAGCTGGGCCCGGTCGATTTCTGCGTGAGTTGAAGTCATGCGCCGCACCCTAGTCGCCTTTTCCCCGCCCCTTTCACGGCCCGTCACCCGGGCGGGCTATACCCCCCAGAATCCTTCTCCGGAATTCGTCCGAGTGTTCGCGTCCTGGTACTGGAGCCGCACAATGGCAGCGTTTTCCGGCACTTCGAACACCACCCAGCCTTCGAGCCGGTCGCCGACCGAGAGGGAATCGAAGACGAGGGGTTTGCCGGTGGTGAGCTCGCCGGTGGCGATGGCCGGGTAGCGCTGTCCTGCCCGGTCGTGCGCCCACATGCTCCCGAGCGACCCGTACGTCGCACCGCCCACGTTGACGAAGGACATGTCGGCGCCGACCCAGCGCTTGCCGTCCGGCGGGGTCGACTCCTTGTCCAGGCTGACCGCCGGGTCCACATAGGCGTTGAGCACCGCCTGCAGATGGCGGCCCACCTGCCGGCCGCTTACCCGCACCGCCCCTCCGACGTGCGCGTCCTTGGTGGTGGAGCGGGGGGCGCCCGCCGGGAACTGCTCATCGGTGCCGGGCTCGTTGTCGTCCACCGGGACGGCAGGGGCGGCGGCGGGGGCGAGGGTGTCTCCCTCGGAGGTGCTGGTGCAGGCCGAGCTGCCCAGCAGCAGGAGGGGGAGGAGGGCGAGGCAGGCCGGGACGGCGGTGTGGCGCATGTGGATCCCTTCGGGGGGACGTATTGCCGCCAGTCTCACGCGGCCGAGCGGGCAATTGCACACAACGACACGAGCGCGCCGGGCGAGTTGTCGGGCTACTGCCAGCACAATTCGTTCCGGCGGATTTCCACCGCCGGCTCACCCACAGGAACACACCCCATGACATCCGGAGGATTCATGCGAATTTCCACCCCCCGACTGGCCTTGGCGGCGGTCTCCGTACTGGCGGCGACCAGCGCATTCGCGGCGCCGGCGAGTGCGGGAGCTTTCGGTAATGACATTTCCGTACAGCCGTACGGGCATATCTCGAAGGACGGTAACGTCACCCTTTTCGGGACCTACCGCTGCACGGCCCCGTCACCCTCTGGGGCGGTTCAGATCTCGGCGACGCTCGTCCAGGACGGGACCCGGCTGGGCTTCGGCGGCGAGGAGGCGATCTGTGACGGCGAGCAGCGCAAGTGGTCCGCGACGGGCTCGCTCCGGATGACCCCGGACGTCCACCCGGGCGGCGCGGGGGCGGAGGTCCGGCTGCAGTCGGCGCGGCCGAGTGGCGGCCTGGTTCCGCACGTCTCGTACGTGGCGGAGGACCGGCGGGACATCGAGCTGGTCGAACGCCACTAGCGGCGGCGCCGGTGCACACGGGCCGGCCGGTAGCCGCCGCTACCGGCAGTCCGGCTCCAGTCCGACCATCGACATGAAGGCCACCGTGCGGCAGGGCGGGTCCGTCTCCGGGCGGTCGGTCGTCCAGCCGACGGCTGCCGGCCCACCGACGAGCAGCAGCACCCCCACCACCAGCGCGAGCAGGGCGGTTGGGCTGCCGCCCGAGGCCCGCTTCATGGCCGAATCCGTCTCATGCGGCGATGTTCACCCCGACTCCCCGATCCCACAACCCGACGCACCCATCCGGCTACCCGTTGTCACGTCCCCGCACCGCGCAGCGGGTCAGCGTTCCTGGGGGGCGTCGAATTCGCACCAGACTGCCTTGCCGTCCCCGCGGGACTCCACCCCCCAGTGCGAGGCCACCGCGTCCACCAGCAGCAGGCCGCGGCCCGTCGTCGCCGCCTCGCCCGGGCTGCGGCGGCGCGGCCACACGCTGGAGCGGTCCTTGACCCACAGCCGGACCTTGCGGACCGGTTCCGGCAGGACCTCCATGGTCAGGACCGCCCCGCCGTCCGTGTGCAGCAGCGCGTTGACGAGCAGTTCGCCGGCCGCCAGCTCCACATCGTCGGCCAGGGCCGGCATCCCCCAGTCCCGCAGCGCCTGCCGCAGCGCGTAACGGGCCTCGGAGAGGCCCTCCGGGTCGGCCTGGTGGACGTACTGGTGGATCCGCGGGGCCCGGTGGGTGCCCGGGTCGGGGGCGCGGCGCAGGACCAGCAGGGCCACGTCGTCGCCCGAGCCCCAGCGCTCCCACAGCCGGTCCGAGAGGTGGTCGGCGAGCGCGCCGGCCTCCTGCGGGCCGCTCCGGACCGCATGGGCCAGCGCCTCCATGCCCGCCGTGATGGCCGTGCCCGGCTCCTCCACCAGCCCGTCCGTGCACAGCACCAGCGTCTCGCCCGGCACCAGGTCCAGCCGGGTCTCCGGGAAATCCTCCTGTGCGAAGACGGAGGCGAGGCCGAGCGGCAGGCCGCCGCGCAGGTTCGGCCAGCCGGTGCGGCCGTCCGTATGGCGGATCAGCGGCCCGAGATGGCCCGCGCGGACGGCCCGTACGCCGCCCGTCTCCAGGTCCACCTGGGCGTACGTACAGGTGGCGAAACGTTCCGTGTCGAGCTCCGCCAGGAACCGGGAGGCCCGGGCCAGGACCGTGGAGGGCGGGTGGCCCTCCCCCGCGTAGGCGCGCAGCG
Organism: Streptomyces sp. NPDC002054; assembly: GCF_040296685.1. NCBI lineage: Bacteria > Bacillati > Actinomycetota > Actinomycetes > Kitasatosporales > Streptomycetaceae > Streptomyces > Streptomyces sp. NPDC002054. The sequence goes on along the minus strand of NZ_JBEOXT010000004.1, from coordinate 94,324 downwards.
CGATCCGCAGCTGGCCCATGATCGCCGCCGCGTGGGTGTCGTGCCCCTGCACGTCGCCCACCACGATCCCGACCCGGTCCCGGGGCAGCGCGATCACGTCGTACCAGTCCCCGCCGACCTCCCGCCCGCTCCACGCGGAGTGGTAGCGGACCGCGATCTCCCCGCCGGTGATGTCGGGGATCCGGCGCGGCAGCATGGCCGCCTGCAGTCCGGTGGCGAACTCGCGTTCCTGGTCGAAGAGCAGGGCCCGCTGGAGGGACTGCGCGACGATGCCGGCCAGACCGAGGGTCAGGTTCCGCTCCTCCGGGCTGAATTCGCTGCGCCGCCGGTAGAAGAGCACCAGCCCGCCGATCGCCTTGGCCTGCGCGATCAGCGGCAGGTAGGCGGCTGCGTCGAAGGCGATGGCCCGCAGGTACTGCTCGATGTGCGGGAACTCCCCGGCCAGTTCGGCCAGCGAGGTGGCGAAGCGGGCCTTCCGGGTGACCACGGCCTTGGCCAGCGGCAGGTCCCCGTCGAGCCGGGTGAACCGCCGCTCGTTGAGGATCTCCAGCGATTCCCCGCTCAACGCGATGATCTTGATGGCGCCGTTCTCCACCAGGCCCAGCGCCAGCCCGTCCGCGCCCAGCCGTTCCAGCGCCCCGGCCCCGGTCAGCACGGCCGTGACATCGTCCACGGTCACCGCCCGGGACAGCGCCTCCGTGGTCCGCTGCACGATCGTGGTCTGCTTGGCCCGGGCCGCCTCCAGCTTGCGCAGCATCTCGGAGTGGGCCAGCTCGGCGGTCGCGTCGCGGACCACCCCGACGATCCGCCGGGGCGCGCCGTCCCGGTCCCGCAGGATCCGGCCCTGGGTGTGGGTCCACTGTTCGGTGCCGTTGCGCCGCCGCACGGTGAAGTACGAGCCGTACGTCTGCCCGCCCGCGTCCAGCTCGGCCTGGACCACCTCGCCGAGCCGCACCGAGTCCTCCGGCGGGATGCGCAGGCCGAGGCCCTCGGGGGTGCCGTCGAACTCCCCCGGGCTGAGGTCGAAGACCACCATCCCGGCCGGGTCGAGATCGAGGGTGCCGGCGTTCAGGTCCCACTCGAAACTGCCCATGCCGTTCAGGGCGAGCCGCTCGCCCGGGCCGGTCATGGCACCCCGCACCCGGGCCGGCCCCCGGCCCTTGCCCGTGTCCGTGTCCCGGCCCGCCTCCCAGCCCGCGTCCCGGCCCGTGTCCCGGCCGGTCTCCTGCCCTGTGTCCTGCCCCTGACCCTCCTGCTCTGCCATGGGACACACCACCTAAGGGCCGGGCCAGCACGACTGGGAGATCAGCCGCTCCCACTCCTCGTCAGGATGCCCCGGAAGGGTGCGCCCGGCCTCCCGCCAGCGCTTGATCAGGGACATGTAGATCGTGGGGGCCGGGCCGGCCGGCTGTTCCACACGGCTGGCGGGAATGCGTACCCAGCCGCGCCCCTGCGCTCGCTCCCGGCTCATCACGGACCCCTCTCACCGCTTCACCGTGGACAGGTCGTCCTGGTCGTCCACCGCCCGCCGCCGGGCCGAGCCCGGCAGCGGAACCCGGGCGCCGAGGCGCCTGCGGACTCCTGCTACCAGTTTCCCCGCAGCGAAGCCCGCACCGTGCACGAATCGCATGGAAGGGCCGAATGAGGGAGCCGTGAGCAGCCCCGCGAAGAACAGCCCCGGGTAGGAGGACTCGAACCAGGCCGTCAGCTCGGGGGTCCGGCCGGCGCCCCCGACCGTCCGCAGGGCCGTGCGCAGCCCCGCGTCCAGCAGGTCCAGCCGGCCGAGGTCCGCGGTGAAGCCGGTCGCCGCGATGACGTGCCCGACCTCCAGGACGACCGGCTCGCCCGCCGGCGCGGTCAGCTCCAGCCGGGTCCGGCTCCCCACCGGGACGGCCCGCTGCAGGGCGTGCCCCAGCAGCACCGGCACCTGGCGCTCGAACCGCTCCCGCAGCCACCAGGCTCCCGCCGGGCCGAGCGCGGTGGCCGCGATCCGCTCCCGGGTCGGGCCGGGCAGCCGGCGCACCGCCCAGGGCAGCTCGGACCAGGCCCAGCTGCGCCAGCCGGTGCCGAGGCCGCTGTGCGGGTTGCGCAGGGCCCGCAGCAGCGGGCGCTCCAGCGGCTGCGGCACGGTGTTCCAGTTGAGGCCGTGGCGCCGGGCGATCAGGGCGGGCCGGGCGCCCTGCTCGGCGAGCAGGGCGGCGGTCTCCAGGGCCGCCTGGCCGGCCCCGAGCACCGCCACGTCCTGCCCGGCGAACCGGCCGAGGTCGCGGTGGTCGCTGCTGTGCGAGCAGTGGCCGGGCGGCAGCCCGCTCAGCACGGCGGGCCGGTACGCGAAGGGCAGCACCCCGACGGCGATCACCACGGCCCGGCCGAACAGCGGCGGCCCGTCGTCCGTGCCGATCCGGAACCCGGCGCCGTACGGGGTCACGGCGGTGACCGTGCGCTCCTCGACCTCCGGTCCGGCCTGCCGGGCGAACCACAGCCCGTACGCGCTGAACGTCCCGATCGGCAGCGGGTTGCCGTGCTCGGCCGCGATCCCCCGGGTGGCGCAGTACTCGGCCAGGGTGTAGCGCCCGCCCGGCGCGGACAGGTTCGAGGACCACGGCTCCGATTTCAGGTACATGCCGGCGGGCATGTGGTCGCGCCAGGAGGCCATGGGGCGGCCCAGCACCCGGACGCGCAGCCCGGCCGCGGCGGCGTGGGCCGCGATCGACAGCCCGTACGGCCCCGCGCCGACCACCACGAGATCGTCCATGCGCTTCACGTCTCTTCCCCTTCCGTGCGGACCCGCCGTTCACTCCGCTGCGGCCCCGGATCCCTCGCGTGAGTGACACTGCGTCAGCACGATGACGTCCCCGCCGGGGCAGCCCGCGGCGACCGGGCCGGCGCCGCGGGCCCGGTCTGACCTGACGGGGACACAGTCCCTAGCGCGCCACCAGTTCGTCCGGCTCGGCGGGGGCCGACGAGGTGGCCTGGGCGGGGAGCTCGCGGGCGCGCTGACGGGGCGTACGGACCACCGCGCGCGCCGTGCGCCGGCCGCGCGCGGGGAAGCCGCGGAGCGCGGCCTGCAGCCGGCGCGCCCCCTTCCGCGCTCCGCGCCCCAGGAACGCGGCGATCATCGCCAGGAACGGCAGCAGGTCGTCGGCCGCGAACCAGGCTGCCTCGACGCCCCCGCCCAGCAGGCGCCGGGGCAGCCGGCCGCCCCGCAGGGACGCCAACAGGGCGTAGTTCTCCGCCACGAAGACCCGGCCGGGCGCGCCCGTGGGCTCCGGCACGGGCTGGCCGGTCAGGTCGAGGTACATGGCCTGCACCACGTCCAGCCCGGAGGGGTCGGTGAACAGTCTGAACTGGGCTCCCGGGCGCGGGTTGAAGTCCACCAGCCGGAAGCAGCCGTCCTCGTCCCGGCGGAAGTCGAGGTCCAGGATGCCCTGGTAGCGCAGGCGTTCGGCGAGCCGCAGGCCCGCCTCCTCCACCGCCGGGTCCGGCAGCCAGCGGCCGACCGCCGTGAGCCCCGTACGCACCGGCCAGGACAGCTCCTTGCGGCCGGACCCGACGAGCAGCGGCCGGCCGCCCCGGGCGAAAGCGCCGTGGAAGAACCAGTCGGTGTCCGGGCCGGCCGGCAGGAACCGCTGGAGCAGCAGCCGGCTGCCCGCCTCCGCGGAGCGCTCGTACAGCCGCCGCGCCTCGGCGGCGGTGTGCACCAGGGTGGTGCTGCGCAGTCCCGCGCCGGCCGGCAGCAGCCAGGGCCGGCTCCACTTCGCCACCACCGGCAGCCCGAGCCGCCAGGCGGCCTCCGAGGCCTCCGCGCCGCTCTCCGGAACCACCGTCTCCGGGTGCGGGATGTCCCAGCGGGCGCAGAGCCGGGCGAGTTCCGCCTTGTCCGCCACCCGCTCGGGCAGCCCGCCGGGCTGATGGGGAATCCGGAACCGGCCGTCGAGCCGGGGCGCGAGGCGGGACACCGCGATCGCGCTCAGGTCGTCCATGGCGATCAGCACCGCCGGCCGCCCGATCCGTTCGGAGACCCCGGCCAGGCAGTCCAGCAGCCCGTCGGGATCTGACGGTCCGGCATGGGCCGTCCGCAGATGGCGGGAACGGGCCAGCGGGCCGCCCCCGTCCGCCACGATCGCGTGGACCTCCACGCCGCGGCGACCGAGGGACCGGGCGGCGCCGAGGGTGCCGTGATGAAAGGGATTCCGGTCGAGCCTGAGCAGAACGGCGGGGTCATGAGGGGCGAACGCGTGCATGGGAACGGTGTCTTTCACCTAGTCGGACCAAGCGGGAGGTGTGCCCAGATGCGAATGGCCTACCGGTCGGGCACCTGACAGGCCATTCATCGGATGTGATGCCTAACGTCATTGGTAAGCACACCGATTGAGGGAGCCCTGGAGGCGCCATGCCCGGACCACGCCGCAGACTGGCGAGCGCCTGCATCGGCACCGTCACGGCCGGGCTGCTGGCCACCGGCGCCGCGCTCGCGGCACCGGAGGAGGAGGCCGCGGACTCCGGCATCGCGATGGGTGCGTATCTCGACTACGGGGCGTCCGGGGTGGCCCGGATCCGGGCCCTGTCGTACTGGCTGGGCGGCAGGGAGATCCGGGTCGGGCACACCTATCTGCCCGGAGACCGGTGGTCGAACATCGAGGGCTCCCCCGACTTCCTCGAGGACTGGGCCGAGTGGCGCCTGGACGACCCGGACCGGATGTTCGTCCTCAACGTGCCCATGCAGGAACGCAACGAGGCCGGGGTTCCCGACTGGCAGGTGTCCCGGCTGATCCGGGCGGGTGCCGCGGGAGACTTCGACCGGCACTTCACGAAGCTGGCCGAGCGGCTGGTGAAGCTGGGCGTGCCGGACACGGTGATCGTGCTGGGCTGGGAGATGAACGGCACCACCTACACCCACCGGTGTGCGCCGGACCCGGCGAACTGGAAGGTGTACTGGAAGCGGATCGTCACGGCGATGCGCGCGGTGCCGGGGCAGAAGTTCCGGTTCGACTTCAACCCGAACCGCGGCACGGACGCGATCCCCTGGGACCGGTGCTACCCCGGTGACGACGTGGTCGACATCATCGGCATGGACTCGTACGACCAGGGGCCCGGCCGCACCTTCGACGACCACATCACCCAGCCGTACGGGCTCCAGCACCAGGTCGACTTCGCGAAGGCCCACGGGAAGCCGATCTCGTACCCGGAGTGGGGGCTGTTCCGGAACGGGGACAACCCGGAGTACATGCGGCGCATGCTCGCGTGGATCGAGCAGCAGAAGCCGCTCTACCACACCATCACCGACTACTGCCCGCACGGCGTGTGGCAGTGCAAGGCCAACCCTCGGTCCACGCGGGTGTTCCACCAGCTGATGGCGGTCCGCCCGGGACCGTTCCCGACGCCGGTGGTCCCGACGCCGGTGATCCCCACACCGGTGATCCCCACGCCGGTCGTGCCCACCCCGGTCGTGCCCACGCCCGATGTCCCGACCCCGCAGATCCCGACCCCGCAGGTCCCGACCCAGCCGCCGGTGGTGGTCCCCAGGCCCACGCCCACGCCCACACCCACACCCACACCATCGCCGCTCGTGCCCACACCCACCGCACCGCCCACGCCGCCGCCCCCGCCCCCGCCGCTGAACAACCGGGAGTGGTGCATCCCGATCAACCTCGGCGAGTGGCTCAACCAGCTCGTCGGCAACCAGACCGTCTGCGTGAAGCTGGACTGGCGCTGGCCCTTCTAGCCTCACCGTCACCGGACCCGGAAGTCGTTCAGCCGGGCCCGCCAGTCCCGGGCGGCCGGCAGGGCCTCCCGCAGCGCGCCGACCGCCCGCTCGCGTCCCGTCACCTGCGACTCGTGCAGTCGCAGCAGGGGCGCGAGCGGGGCCGTGGCCAGCAGCAGCCGCTGGTTGACCACCACCTCCGGCCGCCAGTGGTTCTTGTACGGCTCGGTTCCGCGCAGGAAGCTCACCACCTCCCGCCCGTCCGCCAGCGCCCGCCGCGCCTCGTGCCGCAGCAGCAGCGTGGCCACGTCCACCTTCTTCGCCCGCAGTTCGGGATCGGCCCCGTACAGGTAGCCGCCGCTCAGCCCGGAGGACAGCAGGGTCACATTGGCGGCGACCACCTTTCCGTCCAGCCGGAACTCGGTGAGCCGGCCGTGGCCGCTGCGCACCATCCGCCGGGTCGCGCGGGTCAGGTGCTCGGCGAACCGCGGCCTGAGGTGCTCCGGGGTCACCCCGCGCCCGCGCCACTGCTTCTCGTGCAGCCGCAGCAGGGAGCGGACCGCGCGCGGCACTTCCTGCTCGGTGACCTCGTGCTCCTCGATCCCGGCCGCGTCCACCTTCCGCAGCTTGGCCCGGATCCGCTGGGCGCCGCCCGTGGGCATCCGCTTGACCAACTCATCGAAAGGCAGCACGGGCAGTTCCATACAGGCCGAATCGGTCAGCTTGCTGCGCGCGCCCGGCCACATCCGGTACAGGCTTTCGGCCGCGGCCCCCGGCCGGACCTCCCGCAGGTCCACCACTGCGCGCCGGGCGGCCTGGTGCAGGCCCTGCGCGAGCGCGGGCAGGACGGCGTCGGCGTGCTCCGCGTCCACCAGGACGTCGAAGTAGTCGGTGATGCCACCGCCGAGCGGGACCAGCAGCGGCAGCGGCCGGTGTACGAGCATCAGGGCGGCGGCGCCCACCAGCTCGCCGTCGCGCCGGACCAGCACGGTGCGCAGCCGTCCGTCCCGCCCGTACGACAGCCACCAGGAGTGCAGCCAGGCGTGGCTCTGGAACGGGGTCGCGGTCGGGCAGGCGCGGACCAGCCGGTTCCAGGGCTGTTCCAGCGCCGCGAACTGGCGGGGGTCGCGGCACAGCGACACCGTCAGGGGCCCGGTGGCGGCTGCCCTGCTCATCGCGCGGGCTCCTTCTCCTTCACCGGGCCGACCACGGCGTCGTTGCCCTCGCCCTGGGCGGGCAGCGAGGTCACGTACACCTCGGTGGTCTCCTGCTGCGGGGCCTCGGCGTCGGCCTCGGTCCGGTGGCGCCGGGCGGGCCGGGCGAGCAGCCACAGCCCGCCGGCCAGACCGCCCGCGCAGAGCCCGACGGCACCGCTGATCGGGGCGGACGGGGAGGCGGGGTCGGTGGGCGCGACGGCCTGGTTGAACAGCAGCAGCTGGACGCCGGTGTTCTTGGCGGATTGGTTGCTGTTGAGGGAGAGCGCGTCGGCGACCGCGTTGGCGATGTCGGCGGCCTGGGCGGGGCTCTTCGAGGTGCCGGTGATGGCGATCATCGGCGACTCGGGGGAGGTCTCGGCCCGCACCTGGGCGCGCAGCCGCTGCGCGGTGAGGCCGGCCCGCGGCTGGGCGTAGGCAAGGGTGGCGGAGCTGGTGGCGATGCGGGCGTAGGCCTGGGCGAAGCCGAGGGCGGTGGCCGGTTCGGTGGTCTCGTCGGGGACGGCCACCACAAAGCTGGTGGCGGCGTACTCGGGCGCCTTGAGCACCCCGTACGCACCGCCGGCCGCGAGCCCGAGCAGGGCGCAGGCGGGCAGCGGCCACCAGGTGGGCGGCGCCAGCAGTCGCCGGCCGCGGCCTCTGCGCGGCTTCGCGTCGCCACGTGCGGAGCGCCGCTCGGCCCGGGTCCCGGGGCCGGGCTCGGTGGGGGGCTCGGCCTTCTTGTGGTCGGAGGTGTCGGCCATGTGCGTGCTCACTTCCTCGTGGAGGGGTTCGGGCATGGGTGGTTCGAATCGGCCGGCACCGCGCGGCCCACGGCCTGCTCCCCCGGGCCGTCCGGCCCCGCGAGTGCCTGGCCGGCAGGGTCAACGCCCGGGAGCTCCGGCTCCGCGAGCGGCGGCGCATGCACCGGGCCAGCAGCCTCGCCGCTCGGGGGTTCCCGGTTCGCCGGAACGGCGGGCGGCGGCGCAGCCGCTTCGGGCACTGCGGGCGCCAGCCCGGGCTCGGCCCGAGCCGGGCGGGCGGGCTCGCCCGGGACCTGCGGCACCGCGGTTGCCTGGCCGGCAGGCTCGGCGCCCGGGAGCTCCGGCTCCGCGAGCGCCGGCGCAGGCGCCGGGCCGGCAGCCTCGCCACTCGGGGGCTCCCGGTGCACCGGAACGCCGCGCGACGGCGCAGCCGCCTCGGGCACCGCAGGCGCCGACCCGGGCTCTGCCCGAGCCGGGCGAGCGGGCTCGCCCGGGAGCTCCGGCTCCGCGAGCGCCGGCGCAGGCTCCGGGCCGGCGGGCTCGCTCGGGGGTTCCCGGTTCGCCGGAACGGCGGGCGGCGGCGCAGCCGCCTCGGGCACCGCGAGTGCCGGGCCGGGCTCTGCCCGGGCCGGGCGAGCAGGCTCGCCGCTCGGGGGCTCCGGCTCCGCCTGAACTCCGGGCGGCGGCGCAGCCGCGTGAGGCACCGCAGGTGCCGGGCCCGGCGCGCCGGCCGGGGGCTCCGGCTCCGCAGCGCCGGGGCGCCGGGCCTCCGGTGCCGCCGGGCCGGGAGACGGCGGCGCAGCCGCCTGAGGCACCGCGGGTGCCGGGTCGGCCGGCGCGCCGGCCGGGGAGGCCGGCTTCGCTGCGCCGGGGCGCCGGGCTTGCGGTGCAGCCGGGCCGGGATGTGGCGGTGCAGCTGCCTCGGGCACCGCGGGTGCCGGGGCGGCAGGCGCGCCGACCGGCGGGGCCGGCTCCGCAGCACCGGGGCGCCGGGCCTCCGGTGCAGCCGGGGCGGATGCGGTCGGGGCCGGGGCGGAGCCTAGGGCTTGGGCGTAGACCGCTAGGAGTTGTTCTGCGCTGCGGGCGATGTCGTAGCGGCGGACCACCGGAGGCGGCGGCAGCCGCGTTGCGCCGGCCTCCATGTGGCCGCGCAGGGCTGCGATCAGCTCCTCCGTGCCGGTGCCGATCCGGCGCGCCCCCGGCGCCTGCGCCGCTGGCAGGTCGTCGATCGCCGGGCAGGTGACATGGAGGACGGGCAGCCCGGCGGCCAGCGCCTCGACCACCGCCAGCCCGAAGGCCTCCTCCCGGGACGGGGAGACGAACACGTCCATGGCGGCCAGCAGCGCCGGGATCCCCGGGGTGCGGCCGTCGGCGCTGTCGCCCAGCGGATCGCGCTCCCCGAGCAGGTGGATACGGTTCTGTGCGCCGAGCTCGGCGGCCAGCAGCCGCAGCGCGGAGCGTTCGGGTCCGTCGCCGACCAGCAGCAGGTGGGCGCCTGGGAGCGCGGCCACCGCCCGGATCAGCGCGTCGAACCGCTTGCCTGGCACCAGCCGGCCCACCCCACCCGCCACGAAGGCCCGTTCGGGCAGGCCGGTGCGGGCCCGGGTGGCCCGGCGTACCGCCGGATCGAAGCGGAAGCGGACCGCCTCGATGCCGTTGGGGACCACGTGCACCCGGGCGGCCGGCACCCCCCAGCCCTGCAGCCGGGCGGCCACCGTGTCCGACACGGCGACGGTGGCCGCGCCGAGCCGCTCGCTGGCCAGGTACAGCGCGCGGACCCCGCCGGACAGCGGCCGGCCCTCGATCTCGCCGTCGCCCAGGGAGTGTTCGGTGGCCACGGTGGCGCCGACCCCGGCCAGCCGGGCGGCGAGCCGCCCGTACACGCAGGCCCGGTAGAGGTGGGTGTGCACCAGGTCGTACTCGCCGCGCCGGATGAACCGGACCAGCCGGGGCAGCGCCTTCAGGTCCCGGTTGCCGCGCATGCCCAGGTGGACGACCCGGACCCCGTCGGCGCGCAGCCCCTCGGCCACCGGGCCGGGGTTGGTCAGGGTCAGCACGTCGCACTGCATCGGCAGGTGGCGGAGCAGCAGCCGCAGCTGCTGCTCGGCGCCGCCGATGCCGAGCCCGGTGATGATGTGCAGTGCCTTGACCGTGTTCACCGGAGCACCGCCCGCCGGAGTTCCCGCGCCCGGTGGCGGAGCTGCTTGATGCGCAGCCGGCCGGGGCCGTCCGCCTGGCTGATGTGGGTACGGGGCATGGCGTGCGGGCCGGCCAGCCGGCCGGGGGCGATGGCGCAGGCGTAGGAGTATCCGGCTGCCCTGGTGGCGGCGACGACCCGGCGGTCGATGGTGCCGTAGGGGTAGCAGAAGCCCGCGGGGAGGGTTCCGGTGAGCTCGCGGAGCAGTTCGCGGCTGCCGCGCAGTTCCTGCTGGAGGACGGCGTCGGCGCAGGTGTTGAGGTGCTGGTGGAGCAGGCCGTGCGAGCCGATCTCCTGGCCGGCCTCGGCGACGGCGCGGATGCCTTCGGCGGTCAGCAGGGACTTGCGGGGGCCCAGCGGGTCCCACACGTTGTCCACGCCGAGCCGGCCGGGCAGGACGAACAGGGTCGCGGTGAACTCGTACTGCCGGAGCAGCGGCAGCGCATGCGTGAGGAAGTCGGTGTAGCCGTCGTCGAAGGTGAGTCCGACCAGTCCGGCGGCGCGGCCGGCCGCGCGGGCCCGGAGCAGTTCGCCGACGGACACCCCGCGCAGCCGGCGGCTGTCCAGCCAGCGCAGCTGGGCTTCCAGGGCGGTGGGGGTGACGGTGATGCCGTACGGGTCTTCGGCCGGGTCGGTGAACTCGGCGACGGAGTGGTACATGAAGACCCAGGGCGCCGCCGGGCGGCGGCCGGGCCGGTCCGGGGCGGCGAGGGCGGCCGGCTCGGTATCAGCGGACATGACGGAACCTCTGGGTGAGCTGGGCGATCTGGGCGGGCAGGGCGGTCACTTCGAGCGCCCGTATGGCCATGCCGGTGGCGGCGAACATGGCGGGGACGAGCAGGCAGCCGAGGCCCGCGCTGAGCAGCGGGTCGTGGATCATCGGCCCGGCCAGCCAGCCGGTGCCGCAGGCCGCCGCGGCGGCGACGGCCAGCCGGCCGAGGCTGATGGCGACCCGGCGGACCTCGATGGAGATGACCCGGGTGCCGAGGCCGGTCAGCAGCAGCGCGGCGGTGGTGGAGATGCCGGCGGCGTTGGCGGCGGCGATGCCGTAGGTGCCCCACCAGCGTGCGGTGAAGGCCCCGGCGACGATGTTGACGAGGAGTCCGGCGCCCATGGCGAGGGCGGGGAACCAGGTGGGGCGGGCGGCGGAGAAGAAGGGCCGGGACAGGGCGCCGACCATGCAGTGGCCGAGCAGTCCGATGCCGTAGACGCGCATGACGGAGGCGGTGGCGAGGGTGTCCTCGTGGGTGAAGGCGCCGCGTTCGAAGAGCACCTGGATGATCTGCGGGGCGTAGCCGATGACGAGGGCGGTGCCCATGAGGACGGCGAGGGAGGCCAGCGCGAGGTCCTGCTCGACCCGGCGCCGGGCCTTCTCCGGCTCGCCGCCGGCCATGGCCTGGGCGACCACCGGGAAGGTCACGGTGCAGATCATCAGGGAGAGCACCATCGGCATCTGCGCGACCTTCTGCGCGTAGTTGAGGTGCGAGATCGCGCCGGGCGGCAGGGGGGCGGCGAGGAAGCGTTCGACCAGGACCTGCGACTGCCGGAACACGGCGAAGAAGATGACCGGGGCGATCATGCCGAAGGCGATCAGGGTGGGCCGGTCCCGGTCGCGCTGGGCGCGGCTGGCGCGGCCGGCGCCCTTGGCGCCCTTGGCGCCTTTTGCCCGCGATGGGCCGAAGCCCACGTTCCGGATGAATGCGGGGAGTTGGACCAGGACCATCAGCAGGCCGCCGCAGGCCACCCCGAGGGCCGCGGCGCGCACGCCCCACACCTGGTGCAGGGCGAGCATGGTCCCGATGATCCCGACGTTGTACGAGACATAGATCGCGGCCGGGGGCAGGAAGGAGCGGTGGGCGCGCAGGGCGGCGCTGAAGTACCCGGCGATACCGAAGGTGAGCACGGTCAGGGCGGTCAACCGGGTGCACTGCACGGCCAGCCCGGGGTCGGGCAGACCCGGCGCGAGCACGGCCACCACCAGCGGGGCGGCGACGATCATCACGGAGGCGACGGCGGCGAGGAACACCAGCAGCCGCGGCAGGGTGGCCCCGACCAGCAGCCGTACGGGGTCCTGGGCGCGGGCCTCCCTGCGGGTGAGCCCGGCCCGGCTCGCGGCCCGGCGGGCCAGCGCATGGCTGAAGGCGGGCACCATCAGCAAGGCCATGGCGTCCTCGATGAGCAGCGTCGAGGCCATCTCGGGGACGGTCCAGGCGATCAGGAAGGCGTCGCTGTCGGGGCCGGCGCCGAAGAGGTGCGCGATGGTCTGGTCGCGGACCAGGCCGAACACGGCTCCGGCGGCGGTCAGTCCGGCGGTGACCGCGGCGGCCTTGGCAAGGAACCGCCCGAGCGGCGCACCCCGCTGCGGGTCCCCTCCGGAGCCAGTACGTCCGCCGACCGGCGCACCCGGCTCATCGGAACCACCGTCCGGCCCGAGCGCCGCTCCGCCCGTCAGCCGGCCGTCCACCCGGACCCGCCCGCCGGAAACACCGGCCGCGGCGGGCCGAGCCTGCCCGGCAAACACCGGCACCCCCCGCCGCACCATCCGCCCGACCCCTGCGCCAGCCAACTCCGCTACACCCTCGCCCACGACAGGCACCCCTGCCCGCCCCGCACCCTCCGGGACCGGAGCTGCGGCCCCGGGCCCGGCCCCGGCCGGGACACCGGGACCCGGCCGGGCCGCCGGCTCGGCGTATCCCGGCGGCTGCGGGGCCCGCGCCGCGGGCCCGCCAGGGCTGTGGCCGGCCTGGACGGGCTCCGGGCCTCGGCCCGGTGATGGGGGCTGGGGCGCGGGCGGACGGAGGGCAGCCGCGGCGGGGTCGGTCGCCGCGGCTGCGGGCCGCCAGGGCGTGGTATCCGTCACCGGCCGGCCGCACCCACACGGGAGGACATGGCACCGGCCGTGCCCAGGGCCCACCACGCCGCCAGGCCGATGATCACCCCGGTCAGCACGGTCGAGGGGCCGCCGATGTCGGCGTACAGGAAGTTGGTGCTCTGCCAGACGAACAGGCCGATCGCGATCAGCCCGCAGTCCCGGATCCGGCGGGCCGCCGGATCCGGGGCGGCCACCCGGCGGATGCCGGCCACCAGCAGCACCGCCCAGCCGCCCGCCAGGGCGGTCAGGCCGATCAGCCCCTGCTCGCTGAGGATCAGCAGGTACATGTTGTGCGGGGAGAGCAGCGGCTGGCGGACATAGGCCTGGCCGGCGCCCGCGGTGTCGCTGCCGGAGGACAGGCCCAGCGAGGCGTGCCCGTCCCGGTGGGCCGGGAAGCCCTTCAGCCCGACGCCGGTGGCCGGGCGTTCCTGCCACATGGAGGAGGCCGCCGCCCACATCGTGTACCGGTCGGTGACCGACTGGTCGGGCGCGCTGGACACCTGGGTGATGGAGGTGAGCCGTTCGGCCATCATCTCCGAGCCGACACCGAAGCCGCCGACCAGCACCACCCCGGCGGCCGTCAGCGCGAGCAGCACCTTCAGCGCCCGCCGGATCCCGGCCAGCACCATCACCACCAGCGCCGCCCCGAAGGTCGCGATCCACGCGCCGCGGCTGAAGGACAGCACCAGCGGGACGATCAGCAGCAGGGCCGCCGCGGTGGCGATCCGGCGGGAGCGCTGCCCCGCCCCCGGTGCGAGCGCCAGCGCCGTGGCGATGACCAGTCCGTACGCCACCACCGTGGCCATGCCCATCACATCGCCGGGCCCGAAGGTGCCCACGGCCCGGATGTCCTCGCCCTGGTACGAGGCCCCGGTGTGCGTCGCGTACTGGAGCACGCCGACCGCCCCCTGGACCAGGGCCAGCACCACGAAGCAGCCGGCGGCCAGCCGGAATTCACGGGCGTCCCGGACCAGCAGCACCACCGCGGCCGGCACCAGCACGAAGACCTGGAGGTAGCGGACGAAGCCGGGCAGCGCGGCGTACGGGTCTCCGGCGCTGACCGTGGCCACCGCCAGGCCGACGGCCGGCAGTCCCAGCACCAGCGCGCCCAGCGGGCTCAGCCGGTTGACCTCGCCGCGCAGGGCCCGTACCGCGCAGACCGCGACCAGCAGCAGCGAGGCGGCGTCGGCCGGGGTGACCTTCCCGGAGGCGGTGGCGTCACCCGCGGGCAGCGGGGCGACCAGCAGCAGCACGGTGGCGGCCAGCGGCAGCAGCGGCCAGTGCCGGCGCAGCGAGCCCCGCAGGTCCCGCAGGTCCCGCAGGCCCCGCAGGTCCGGCAGACCGGGCCCGGCCGCCGCTCTGCCCGGTACCGTCGGTACGACACAACTCATGCTCAACTTCCCCCCAGCCGGAAGCGGAAGAACGAGGCCGCGGTGCGGGCCAGGATCCACAGGTCCTGCCAGAGCGACCAGGTGTCGATGTAGTGGTTGTCGAACCGGGCCCGGTCCTCGATGGAGGTGTCCCCGCGCAGGCCGTTGATCTGGGCCAGCCCGGTGATGCCGACCGGCATCCGGTGGCGGGCCTCGTACCCCGGGTGCACGGAGGAGAACTTCGCGACGAAGAACGGGCGTTCGGGGCGCGGGCCGACCAGGCTCATGTCACCGCGGACCACGTTCCACAGCTGCGGCAGCTCGTCCAGCGAGGACTTGCGCAGGAAGGAGCCGACCGGGCTCATCCGGTTGTCGCCCGCCACCGTCCAGCGGGTGGCGGACTCGTGTTCGTCGGCGCGCAGGGTGCGGAACTTCAGCAGGGTGAAGGGGCGCCCGTAGAGGCCGACCCGTTCCTGACGGAAGATCACCCCCGGTCCGTCGGCGAGGCGTACGGCGAGCGCGCACAGGCCCATCACGGGCGCCGCCGCGATCAGGGCGAGGGCGGCCAGGGTGGTGTCGATGGCCCGCTTGGCCCAGCGCTCCAGCGGCCGGGCGGGGCGCGGCAGCAGCGGCTGCACGGCGTAGCCCCACAGCTGGTCGGCGGGCTGGGCCACCCGCATGCCGGTGACCTTGGCGGTGCCGGCCGGGTCGGCGAGCCAGAGCCGGCAGCCGTGGTCGTGGAAGAGCCGGACCAGGGAGGCGGTGCGCTCGTCGGCCTCGGGCGGGCGGGTGAACACCGCGTGCCGTACCGCGTTCTGGATGACCGCGCGGCGGATGTCCTCGTGGGTGGCGAGCCGGGGCAGCGCGCCGCCCGGCCCGCCCGGGCCGCCTTCTTCGCCGTCGGCGGGCGCGGTCTCGGCGAGGCCGACCGGGCGCAGGCCGTACTCGGGGCGGCCGTGCAGGGCGGCGGCCACCGCGCCGGCGCCGGTGGCGGAGCCGACCACCAGGGTGGAGGAGGGGCGGTGGACGGCCTGCCGGCGGCGCAGCCGGTGGACGAACCCCCGCCCGGCACAGGCGAGTACGGTGTGCAGGCAGACGGCGGCGAGGAGCACGCTCCAGCCGAGGACGGCCCCGGCGTGCGCGGCGGCCAGGACGGCCGCGACGGAGCACCAGAGCACCGCCGTCCGCCCGGCCAGCGCGGGCAGTTCGAGCAGTGCGGAGGGCGCAAGCCGGGGCCGGTACAGCCCGGCCTGCGCGGTCAGGGCGACGGCAGGCAGGGCCAACAGGGCCGGCCAGGCCGGCAGGACCTCAAGGGCCTCCCCGACGCCGGCCGCTCCGGCGGCCCCGTCCGCCACGGCCAGGGCGGGCACCGCGGCGGCGGTCAGTACGGCGGCCAGTGCGTCGGCGGTGAGCAGCGGGGCGACCCCGTCGTGGCGGCGTACCCGGCGGGGCCGGACGGCCGGGCGGGCCTGGCCGGCCTGGGGCCCGCGCGGCGGGTGGATGGCGGTCACCGACGGGCGGACGGCGGTGGCGGGCTGTGTGCCGCCGCGCCCCGAGTGCGGTGCGTGTGCGCTGTCCATCGTCATCGGCTGTTGCGCTCCTGGTTCAAGGGCTTGGGGGTACCCCCGGCGGGGCCGGGGGAAGGGTCCCCCCGGCGGAGTCCGGGAGAGGGCCTGCCCAGCAGTTCGTGGTACAGGCCCGTGACCGCGTCGGTGGTCCGCCGCACGTCGAGGTCGGTCCGGGCGTGCTGCTGCGCCTGCCGGCCCAGCTCTTCGAGCAGGCCCGGGTCGGCGAGCAGTGCGCCCAGTGCCTTGGCCAGGGCCGTCGGCTGCTCCGGCGGTACCAGGCAGTGGCGGCCCTGGCCGGGCGGCAGGCTTTCCCGGGCCCCGCTGACGTCGGAGACCAGGACCGGCCGGCCACAGGCCATGGCTTCGAGCGGGGCGAGCGCCATGCCTTCCCAGCGCGACGGCAGTACAACGAGATCGGCGGCCCGAAGCCACGGGCGGATGTCGGCGGCGGCACCCGCAAAGAGCACCCCGGGTGGGGCCGTTCGGCGGAGCCGTTCGGCATCGGGGCCGTCGCCCACCAGGGCGAGCCGGGCGCCGGGGACCGCGCCGAGCACCTCCCGCCAGGCGTGCAGCAGTACGTCCTGGCCCTTCTGCTGGCAGAGCCGGCCCACGCAGACGGCGAGCGGCCCGTCGCCCCGGAGGGCGGCGGGCAGCGGCAGTCCGGCGCGGGCGGCGGCCTTGTCCTGTCCGGGGTCCGGGCCGCCGGGCCGGAAGTGCTCCAGGTCCACTCCGTTGCGTACGACGGACCACTGCGCGGCGATGCCGGCGGACTCCCCGGCGCGCCGTTCGGCCTCGCTGACACAGAGCACCCGGTCGGCCCAACGAGCCCCGAACCGCTCCCATCTGAGGGCGAGTGCGGCGGTGGTACCGCCGACCGCGTCGAAGGACCAGGCGTGCGGCTGGAAGACGGTGGGCACGGTGCCGCGGACGGCGAGCCGGCCGGCCAGTCCGGCCTTGGCGCTGTGGGCGTGCAGGACGTCGGGGCGGATCCGCCGGATGAGCCGGGCCGCGCCGAGGGCCTCGGCGGCGAGCCCGGGGCCGGGCGCGCGGCCGGCCCGCCAGGGCAGCACCTCGGCTCCGGCGTCCCGGGCGTCCTCGGCGAGCACCCCGCCGCGCGGGCAGGCCACGACGGTGCGCAGGCCCGCGGCGGTCTGAGCGCGGACGAGGTCGGTGACGACCCGGGCGACCCCGCCCTCCACGGGCTGCACAAGATGGAAAACGGTCACATGATCTGACAGCACGACGAAGAGGCCTCCGTGGTCTCCGTACGTTTCAGCGGCGCGCGTCTGCCTGTACGAAAAGCACGCCGAGGAAATGTCCCTGACTTTCACCTGCGAACGAGAAGCGCAGGCTGCGGGCGCCACTGGACAGCGCGGGGCTCAGATCGAACACATCCGCGTCATACCCCAGGTTATTCACATGTTCGGGCTGTCGCCTGAACGAGGGACGTCCGAATTCTGTGATAGTAGAATTCATCACATCATTGAAGGGGTTTTCCGCGTCACTGAGACCCACCCTCCGGCCACTGTCGGCGGTCACGGTGAGTGAGTCCCCCAGGGTCCCGCGGTCCCCGTCGTAGCCGACGACCCCCGCCGTCCCGGTGCCCCGGGCCGGCACGTCCAGCCCGTCGATCTGCACCGTGGCGGCGGCACCCTCGCGGTCACCGGAGACCGGCGCCTCGAACCCGTCCCAGAGCGAGACCCGGCGCAGCGGCTCCTGCGGGTGCTCGTAGGCGACCACCAGCGTCCAGCCGCCCCAGGCACCGGTCTGCGAGTGGCCCATGGCGATGTTGAGCTGAGCCACCGTCCACATCCCGGCACCGCCCTTGCGGACCAGCTGGGTCACATCGGCGGAGGCCTGGTAGGCATCGCTGCCCTCATCGGTCCGGTGTCCGATCACGGTGTCTGCCAGCACGTCCTTGTACGAGCCGCCCGGTTCGGCGACCAGCACCCGGCCGTTGTCCTCGGGCGGCTTCTGCTCACCGACCCGCAGGTTCCCGCCCCAGTACAGGCGCGCGTACGAGACCTTGGCACCCGTCGGGACCTTCAGCTCGGCCCGGGTGGAGTTGTAGGTGTCCGGGTCCTTGTCGACCTCGCTGTAGAACATCTCGAACTCGCTGTTGACCCCTGCCGCACCCTTCTTCACCTCGGCGCACGGCGCGGCATCCTCGGCCGCCTCCTTGCGGCAGCTGATCCCGGAGTTGGAGGCCCGGACCAGCCCGCCGTGCTGCACGGCCTGATAACGCTGTGTGAACTGGATCCGGGGCAATTCCTTCGGCGCCGGAGCGGCTGCGGCGCCGGTGGCCGGCGCGTTGAGCGAAAGAGCGAGGGAGGACACAAGACCGAGTGCGCCGAGGATTCTGCGGGAGGAACCCATGACCCTGTCACCATTTTCGATCATTGGGACGAAACAGTTCCGCACTTTGTCAGAAATCGAGCGCGAAATCACGCCGGACTCGCTCGTACGGCCTTTTGGGCGATCACGCACACCCTCCCGGATGGCAGGTCGTTACGGAGTGCCTGCCGCCGTTCGAACCCGGGAACACGCGGCCGTCAACGCGGGCCGGGGATAGCGGCATCCGAGTGAAGCCACGCAACCCAAACCGGTCCCGGACCGTTGATCCGGTCGCTCCTGTACCGGGCAATCCTTCAGAAATGGGACGACAGTGATCAAGAAGATGATGGCCACCGCGGCGGTCGCCGCCGGCGTTGTGGGCATGGGCTCGGCCCAGGCGATGGCTATCGGCAACGACAACGGCATCAACACCGTGAACGGCAACGGCGCCTCGCAGATCTACGGCAACCAGGCCACCTACGGCAAGATGAGCCCGCAGATGGCGCTGATCCAGGGCTCGCTCAACAAGCCCTGCATCGCCCTCCCGGCCAAGGCCAACCTGCAGTCGCTGGTCGGTGCCACTCCCATCGGCGTCCAGGACATCCCGATCCTGTCCAGCCCGCAGAACCAGCAGTGCACCGAGAACTCCACCCAGGCCAAGGGCGACGAGGCCCTCTCGCACATCCTGGACAACATCCCGATCCTCTCCGGCAACGTCTCCGCCGGCAGCTGATCACGCTCCACCGGCGAGGCCGTCGCACCTTCGGGCGCGGCGGCCTCGCCGCGTGCAGGCCTCCCCATAACCGAATCCGGCCGCACAATTCCGACCCCACAGGCAACGGGGTGAATTACTTCCGGACTCCGCGAAATGCGCGGTTGCTTTTCCCGGCGCGGCTCGTTGTTATTTCTGCAGCGGCAAACGTCGCTACGGGAAGGATCGAAATCAAATGAAGTACAAGAAGGCAGTCGTGCTCGCCGCCGGTGTCCTGATGGCTGCCGGTTCCGCCGCCCCCGCGATGGCCGACGCCGACGCCAGCGGCAAGGCCGCCCACTCCCCCGGCGTCGCCTCCGGCAACCTGGTCCAGGTCCCCGTGAACATCCCGATCAACATCTGCGGCAACAGCCTGAACGGTGCCGCGCTGCTGAACCCCGCGTTCGGCAACACCTGCATCAACTTCTGATCCAGCGCGCCCGGCGCCGGTGCCCGGAAGGGCAGACCTCCTCGGAGTGGCCTCGGAGTGTACGGCGGTGCACTCCGAGGCCACCTTCGATTCAGCACCGGCAGCAGCGCCGGTAGACAGGGAAGGACCCATGCGACAGGTACTGAGCCGACAGGTACTGAGCAAGGGAGTGCTCACGGCAGCAGCCGCCTCCGGCCTGCTGTCGATCGCGGGCGGCGCCGCGTTCGCCACCCACAACGGAGCGACCGCCGAAGCCTCGCATTCGCCGGGAGTACTGGCGGGCAACAGCGTTTCGGTCCCGGTCACCTTCTCGCCGAACGTATGCGGCAACACGGTGGATCCGGCCGGCGTACTGAACCCCGCCTTCGGCAACAACTGCGTGAACGGGACCGGCGGGGACGGGGACTTCGACTACTCCCGCCACCTGAGCCCGGAGCACGCCGAGGCCTTCGAGCAGTACCTGCACGAGCAGGAGCCCGCGCCCCGGCAGGAACCGCGCCATGAACCCCGGCATGAACCGCGGCATGAACCCCGGCATGAGCCCCGGCAGGAATCGCGGCCCGAGCCCCGCCCCGACCCCCGGCACCAGCCGCACCAGGACGGACACGACGGCCCCGGGAAGGGCGAGCAGGAAGAGGAGGAGTGCGACGACCACCCGCCGGCCCCCACGCCGCCGGTGCACCACACTCCCCCCGCCCCGCCCCGCGGCAGCAACGTCGTCGAGCACCCGGCCGTTCCGGTGGCCCCGCCCGCCGATCAGCCTCCGGCCCCGCCGGCCCGCGACCTTCCGGTCGAGGTGCCCCAGGCTCCCGCCCCCGTACCGGAGGCCGGTCCGGCGGTGACCCCGCCGGCCGCCCCGCTGCCGGCCCCGGCCCCCGCGCCCGCCCCGGTCGCGGAGGTCCCGATGCTGGCCGAGACCGGCGCCGGTTCCCCGGCGGCCCTGGCCGGCCTCGCCACCGCCCTCCTGCTCGGCGGGTCCATCCTCTACCGGCGGTCCCGTATCAACTGATTCATCCGAAAACATCAGAAACACGAAAGAATATGCGGCCGGAGAATTCGCACGTCGGGATTCTCCGGCCGCATGAGTTTCCGCAGCCGGACGGGATCGTTAGCCAGGGCGATAGTGGCGCGAGGGTCGCCACGGGAAAAGGATTCCGAAAATGAAGTATTCGAAGGCCGCTGCCGTCGTCGCCGGTTCCGTCGCCGCGCTCGCGGCCTCCGCCGTCGCCCCCGCCCTCGCCGCGGACGGAGGCACGATGCCGCCGATGAGCCTGAACGGCGGGGTGACCGACACGCTGAACGCCGCCGCGCCGGTGACCGCGAACCTTCCCCAGTACGTCGGCGCCGGCCTGGCCGAGCAGGCCGAAACCGTCGAGCCGGTCCTCGGTGCGGTGGAGGACGTGAACAAGCTCCGCAACACCGCCTCCCCCGGGAAGGTGCTGGAGTCCGCCAACCTGGTCGGCCAGGTCGCCCCCATGCTCGGCGGGCTGCACGTGAACGGCGGCCAGGGCTGACCCTCGCCCCCGGTCCGTACAACTGTGGGCGCCACCGGCGATGCCGGTGGCGCCCACAGTGTTTCGGATCCGACGGATCGAAGGATCAGTCGTTGATGCAGACGTTGCCGAACGCGGGGTTCAGGGCGCCGACGAGGCTCACCGAGTTGCCGCAGAGGTTGATCGGAATGTGCACCGGGACCTGGACCAGGTTGCCCGAGAGGACACCGGGGGAACCGATGGCCGCGCCCTCGGCCTTGGAGTCGGCGACGGAGGCACCCGCGGCACCGGCGACAGCGAGACCGGCACCGGCCAGGGCTACGACGGCCTTCTTGGCAGTGTTCATGGGAAGTGCACCTTCTGTTCGATGTTATGCCCCGATCCGGGGCTCACACCGAGCGAAACGTCCCGGCTCCCGGGACGACACGGCTCCGGGGGCAAGACGACCTGTTCAGCCCAATGGCCGTAACCACGGCCGGTCGCGACCGTTACGTGGTGCCGCCCACCGGCAGGACGGAGGGCGGGGCGATCGCAGGGAGTTCGGGGACGATCTCCGGAAGCTCGGGCACGATCTCGACCGGCGTTACCGGTGTCGGCACTGCCGGCACTGCTGGCACTGCCGGCAGGGCCGGCGGGGTCAGCGGTGGCAGCTGCGGGACCTCCACTCCGGGGATCGACGGCAGGGTGACGCCCGGGATGTTGAGGTCCGGCAGTCCAACCTCCGGAAGGGTGATCTCCGGAAGGGTGATGTCGGGCAGCGTGACCCCCGCCGGCAGGAGCCCCCTGATCGCCTCGAGGATGCTGTTCACGAAGTCGTCGATCGGTCCTGCCGCCGCCGCCCGCGGAGCGGCGGCACGTTCTGCATCGAGGGCGCTCGCGGGGCCGGCCGAGCCCAAGAGTATGGCGGCGGCGAGGGTGGTGGGGACAAGTACGCGAGTCGCCTTCTTGAGGTGCATGGGCGTTCCTTCTGCTGGGCGTGCAGGACGGACACCAGCGGTCCGCTTCCTCACCCACCGTGCGAACACCCGCTACGGACTGCAACACGATCTTGATGGCCTGCGGGGTGCGTACGGGCGTCGCGCAGGCGTCCGGGCCCGGCTCACCCGGGGTGGGGAAAAGGTGCACCCGGACGAGCCGTTTGAGTGAAGCAGCGGAACCAACCCCGGACCGGGCAGTTGATCAGGGCGCTCCATCAGCGGGCACTCGTGCGACAAAAGGACCGAAATGCTCAAGAAGATCATGGCCGCTGCCGCAACCACCGCCGCGGTGGTCGGCGCGGGCGCCGCGATGGCCGCCCCGGCAATGGCCATCGGCAACGACAACGGCGTCAACACCGTCAACGGCAACGGTAGCCAGCAGATCTACGGCAACCAGAAGACCCACGGCGACATGAGCCCGCAGTTCAGCGCGATCCAGGGCACACTCAACAAGCCCTGCATCGCCCTGCCCGTCAAGGTGAACGCCCAGTCGCTGGCCGGTCTCACGCCCATCGGCGTCCAGGACATCAACGTCCTGTCCAACCCGCAGAACCAGCAGTGCACCGAGAACTCCACCCAGGCCAAGGGTGACGAGCCGCTCTCGCACATCCTCAGCAACATCCCGATCCTCTCCGGCAACGCCTCGATCGGCAGCTGACCCAGCTCCCCCTTCCGGTCCGGGCTTCCGACGCCCGTGTGGAGCGATGCGGTGATGTGACGGTGATGTGACGAGGGCCCCGGCAGCCACCAGCTGCCGGGGCCCTCGTACGGTGCCCGCGGGTCCCGGGTCCCGCCTAGCCGGTCCAGAACTCCCACCACCTGGTGAGGATCAGCATGCCGATCACTCCGAGGTGCAGGGCCGGCGGCGCCCAGCCGAAGTCCGCGAAGAAGGCCCGCAGCGGGGCGGGCGCGGGCAGGATGCCGGTCCGGACGGTGTGCGCGGTCACCGCCCAGAACATGAGCAGCGTCGCCACCCAGGCCAGACAGCACCACAGGCACAGCGCGTTGATCTCATAGAGCGACTGGACCATCAGCCAGCCGCAGAAGCCGGTCCCGAACAACGTGCCGGCGTTCAATCCCAGCCAGAACCAGCCCCGGTAGCGGGCGCCCGCCAGCAGGCCCGCGCCGACGCACACCACCATCGCGTAGGCGACCAGTCCGAGCATCGGATTGGGGAAGCCGAACGCGGCGGCCTGCTCGCTCTTCATCACGCTGCCGCAGGAAATGACCGGGTTCAGACTGCAGGCCGGCTTGAAGGACGGGTCCTCCAGCAGGTGGAACTTGTCCAGGGTGATGACCCAGGAGGCCAGCACTCCGGCGGCTCCGGTGACGGCCAGGAGCCAGGCCAACGCCCTTGATGGTGCGGGTGGTTCGCCGTCCGGGTGGCTGCGGGCCGGCCCCTGCTGGCGGGGGACGCCCACGGTGTTCGCTGTATTGGTTGCCATGTGGCCCATACTCCACCGATCCACCACAGACCGTGGCGAACCATGCTTTTCCATGCGCAAGTTGACCTGAAGGGGTGGCGGGAACCCCTGATGCTTCCCGGACGTTTTACCGAACCCCGGACGTGATGTCAGACCCAGGGGCTACGTTGAGCTTCCGCGAAGTGACAAGCTGCGACGGCCTGGAGACCCACCTTGAGCGATCCGTACGAGACAACCGAGGCCCACCTCGAACGACTCCTGGGCCGCGCCCTCAACTCCTTCGACCTGCCGGACCGACTGGTCGAGCACCTCGGCACCGCGCTCGCGCACAGCTCTTCGCTGTACAGCACGCACCACAGCCCGGCCTCGGGGCTGTGGCGGGAGACCCGCCGGCACACCTATCTGCTGGCCGACGGCACCTCGTCCTCCCTGTGGGAGCTGGCCTACCGGCAGGACGCGGACCGGGCCGTCCGGCACGAGGTGTTCGCCGGCCGGGCCGAGCTCTCGCTGGCCGTGAACCGGCTGTTCGGTGAGGCGGATCCGGCCACGCACGCGGAGTTCACGCTGCTGCCGGACGACCCGGAGGGGGCGGTGGACGATGTCGCGGTGCTGAGCGCGCTGTTCGCCGCCTCCGTCTCCACGCCGTTACAGAGGCACCGCGGCTATGCCGTGGACGAGTCCGCCGACCATGCCCGCCGGGTGCTGCGCCGGGCGGAGAACGCGGACCGGCCGGGTGCGGACACGGCCCGGGTGCTGCGGTCGGCGTATGCGCACCGGATCACGCAGGCGTTCGGCACCCGGCACTGCCTGGCGGACGGCCGGGACGCCGGATTCAGCCTCTACGAGCACGCGTTCATGCTGCTGGACGGGACCGAGCTCAGCCTGTGGGAGGTCGAGCACACGGCCACCCCCGACGGGCGGCACATGTGCGAGGTGTACGAGAGCGAGGCGGCTGCGCGCGAAGCGATGGAACTCCGCGCGCGGGTCCGCTGAGGACCTGCGGCCCGGTCAGGACAGGGCCAGGTCCAGTGGGACGTCCCGGGTCACCGTGACGGCGGACGGGCACAGGTCGGCCGGGGTGGGCATGGCGCTGCCCGGGAGGCCGGCCGCCGCCGCGCCGTGCGCCAGAGCCGAGGCCAGGGCGGCCGGACCGGTACCTCCCGCTATCAGGAAGCCGGCCAGCGAGGCATCGCCCGCGCCCACGTTGCTGCGGACGGTGGCGACCTCGGCCCTGCCGTAGTGGGTGCCGGATTCCTCGACCAGCAGCTGGCCGTCGGAGCCCAGGCTGGCCAGCACCGTGCCCGCGCCCAGTGCCCGGAGTTCCTCGGCGGCCTTGGCCACCTCGCCGAGGGTGGTCAGCGGGCGCCCGACCGCCTCGGCGAGCTCCGCGAGGTTCGGCTTGATCACTTCGGGGCGGGCGGGCAGGGCGGCGAGCAGGGCCGGGCCGGAGGTGTCCAGGGCGATGCGGACGCCCACCTCGTGGGCGCGGGCGACCAGGTCGGCGTACCACTCGGGCCGGAGGCCCCGGGGCAGGCTGCCGCAGCAGGCGATCCAGTCGGCCGTGGCGGCGTGGCCGCGGACGGTGTCGAGGAGCAGCGCGGACTCGTCGGCCGTGAGCTCGGGACCGGGCGCGTTGATCTTTGTGAGGGTGCCGTCGTGTTCGGCCAGAGAGATGTTGGAGCGGGTCTGGCCGGCCACGGACACCGCGGTGACGTCCACGCCCTGGGCGGTGAGGAGTTCGGCGATCAGGGCGCCGGGGGTGCCGCCCAGCGGGAGGACGGCGGTGGTGCGGAAGCCTGCGGCGGCGACGGCGCGGGAGACGTTGACTCCCTTGCCGCCCGGGTCGATCCGGTCGCCGGTGGCGCGGAGCACCTCGCCGCGGTCCAGGGAGGGGACCTCGTAGGTCCGGTCCAGGGAGGGGTTGGGCGTGACGGTGAGGATCATACGAGCACAACTTCCGTACCGGCGGCCTCGATCGCCGCTTTCTGTTCCGGGGCGAGCCCCGTGTCCGTGATGAGCAGGTCGACTTCGGCGAAGCCGGCGAACCGGGCGAAGTGTTCCTCGCCCGCCTTCGCGGAGTCGGCGAGCAGCACCACCCGGCGGGCGGCTGCGACCACGGCCCGTTTGACGGCCGCCTCGGCGAGGTCGGGGGTGGTCAGGCCGCCGTGGGCGGAGAAGCCGTTGGTGGCGACGAAGGCGACGTCCGCGCGGATCTCCGCGTAGGCGCGCAGGGCCCAGGCGTCCACGGCGGCGCGGGTGCGGTGCCGGACCCGGCCGCCGACCAGGTGCAGTTCGATGCCGGTGTGGTCGGCCAGCCGGGCGGCGACCGGCAGGGCGTGGGTGACCACGGTGAGGGCGGCATCGACGGGCAGGTCGGCGGCGAGCCGGGCGACGGTGGTGCCGGCATCGAGGATGGCGCTGCCGCCGTCGGGGATTTCGGCGAGGGCGGCCCGGGCGATGCGGGCCTTCTCGTCGGCGGCGGTGGCCTCGCGTTCGGTGAGGTCGGGCTCGAAGTCGAGGCGGCCGGCCGGGATGGCACCGCCGTGGACGCGGCGGACCAGGCCGGCCCGGTCCAGGGCCTTGAGGTCGCGGCGGACGGTCTCCGCGGTGACCTGGAACTGCTCGGCGAGGGACAGCACGTCGACCCGGCCCGCCTCGCGTGCGAGGCGGAGGATCTCCTGCTGACGCTCCGGTCCGTACATGTGGGTTTACCCCCGTTCGATGCCCGAATCTGTGGCTTTACTTAGACCATACGCCCACATGGCGGAGAAAACAAACAAAACGGGCATGTCCACCAACATAAGCGGACATGCCCGTGAGACGCGTGAGTGGTCCCGGGAGGCCTCAGCCCACCGGAGTCTTCTCGAGCGCCGGGCCGACCGGCGCCACGGCGGCACCCGCCTCGGCCTCGTGGCCCGCGCCCGGGGTGATCTGCCGGCGCGGCAGCGCGAACATCACCCCGAAGATGACGACCAGTACCGCGATCACCCACCACATCGCGTGCCGGAACGCCTCGACATGCGGCGCGCCGAGCACCAGATCGTTGTCGATCAGGCCGAAGTAGACCACCGAGGTCAGACCGAGCCCGAGCGCGTTGCCCATCTGCTGGGTGGTGTTGATCAGCCCGGAGGCGGAACCGGCGTGCTCGCGCGGCACCTCGGACAGGACCATGTCCGTCAGCGGGGCCACGATCAGACCCATGCCGAGGCCCAGCAGGATCAGCGGGGCGGCCATCTGCCAGGAGGTGATCTCCATGCCGTAGTGCTGGGACTCCCAGATGTAGAGGACCAGGGCACCGGCCATGATCAGCGCGCCCGCCTGGAGCACCTTGCGCCCGAACCGGGGCACCAGCTTCTGGACGGACATGCCGGCGGAGACCGAGACGGCCAGCGAGAAGGGGATGCCGGTGAGGCCGGACCGCAGGGCGCTCCAGCCCAGGCCCATCTGCATCATCAGCGTCCAGACCAGGAAGAAGATGCCGGTCGCGATGCCGAAGGTGACCTGGACGGCAATGCCGGCGGCGAAGCTCTTGACCTTGAAGAGGGAGAGCTCGACCAGCGGGGAGCCGTCCCGCGCAGTCTTGTACTTCTCGTACCCGATGAATGCGGCGGCCACCAGCGGCACGGCGCCCATGCAGAGGAAGCCCCACAGCGGCCAGTCGTTCTCGCGACCCTGGGTGAGCGGGTAGATCAGCATCACCATGGCGAGGGTGGCGAGCACCACGCCGACCAGGTCCAGGCGGAGGGCCTTCGGGGCCTTGGACTCGACGATGAACTTGCGGCCCAGGATCACACCGGCGATGCCGACCGGCAGGTTGATCAGGAAGATCGGGCGCCATTCGAGGCCGAACAGGTTCCACTCGGTGAGCAGGGCGCCCAGCATCGGCCCGGAGACCGCACCGAGGCCCACGATGGCCCCGAACATGCCGAAGACCTTGCCGCGCTCGTGCTCCGGGAACGTGACGTGGATGATCGCCAGCACCTGGGGCACCATCAGAGCTGCCATCGAGCCCTGGAGCAGGCGGGAGGCGACGAGCATGCCGGGGTTCGCGGCGATGCCGCAGAGCAGGGAAGCGGCGGTGAACCCGGCGATGCCGATCAGGAAGAGGCGCTTGCGGCCGTAGATGTCACCCAGCCGGCCTCCGGTGATCAGTCCGGCGGCGAACGCGAGGGCGTAGCCCGCGGTGATCCACTGGATGGCGCTGGTGGAGGCGCCGAGGTCGCTCCGCATGGCGGGTATGGCTATGTTGACGATCGTGACGTCGACCAGGTCCATGAAGGCGGCGGTCATCACGATGGCCAGGGCCAGCCAGCGCCGGCGGTCGGCGGGGTCGGTCGGCGTTTCTTCCGGTGCGGGCCCGAGGTCGTTCTCGGGCGATGTCTTGGACGTCTCGGTGCTCATGGAGAGAAACCTAGACGGCATGTAGGTCAGTTGGTGTCCTATTTGACTGGCAGCCTGGAGCCATGAACGACACCCCGGCCCGGCTGCTCACCCTGCTGTCCCTGCTCCAAACCCCGCGCGAGTGGCCGGGCAGTGAACTGGCGGAACGGCTGGGCGTCAGCACGCGCACCATCCGGCGGGACATCGACCGGCTCCGGGAGCTCGGCTACCCGGTGGAGGCCTCGCTCGGCGCGGAGGGCGGCTACCGCCTCGTCGCGGGCGCGGCAATGCCCCCGCTGCTGCTGGACGACGAGGAGGCGGTGGCCATCGCGGTGGGGCTGCGGGCGGGGGCCGGGCATGCCATCGAAGGGGTCGAGGAGGCTTCCGTACGGGCCCTGGCCAAGCTGGAACAGGTCCTGCCGGCCCGGCTGCGGCACCGGGTGAGCGCGCTGCAGTCGGCGACCGTCGCCCTGACCCGGGGCGACGGGGCGAGCATCGATCCGCGCACGCTGACGGTGATGGCCGGGGCGGTGGCCGGGCAGGAGCGGCTGCGGTTCGCCTACCGCGCGGGCGACGGGGCCGAGTCCCGGCGGCGGGTGGAGCCGTACCGGCTCGTCAGTACGGGGCGGCGGTGGTACCTGGTGGCGTACGACCTGGATCGGGAGGACTGGCGGACCTTCCGGGTGGACCGGGTGACGCAGCCGTTCCTGACGGGGGTGCGGTTCACGGCGCGGGAGCTGCCGATGGGGGATGCCGTGGCCTTCGTCCGGAAGGGTCTGCAGGGCGGCAGCGTCTACCGGGCCGAGGTGGTGTTCGCGGCGGCGCCGGAGGCCGTGCCGGACTGGCTCGGCACGCCCGAGCCGGATGCCGCGTCGGGCGGCTGCCGGGTGCGGTTCGAGACTGCCGACGCCCCGGAGTGGGTGGCGGCCCGGCTGGCCCTGACCGGGCTGGAATTCACGGTACGGGAGCCGGCCGCGCTGGTCAGGAGCGCGGCCGTGCTGGGCGCCGCACTGACCCGGGCGGCGGGCGCGGCGGTCTGAACGGGCGCGGCGGAAAGCCCCGGCACCAGGGGGGGAAGAGGTGCCGGGGCGGTCTGTGGGACGCGGGGCCGGAACCGGGTGGTCCCGGCCCGACGGGACACCGTGCTTAAGCGACCGCGTCGAAGCCGGTGTCGCGGGCCATCCGCTTGAGCTCCAGCAGTGCGTGCTTCTCGATCTGCCGGATCCGCTCGCGGGTCAGCCCGTGCTGCTTGCCGACCTCCGTCAGCGTCCGCTCGCGCCCGTCCTCGATGCCGTACCGCATCTTGATGATGGACGCCGTCCGCTGATCGAGCTTGCCGATCAGGTCTTCCAGCTCCTCACTGCGGAGCAGGGACAGCACCGACTGCTCGGGGGAGATCGCCGAGGTGTCCTCCAGCAGGTCACCGAACTGCGTCTCGCCTTCGTCGTCCACGGACATGTTCAGGCTGACCGGGTCGCGCGCCCAGTCCAGGACGTCGCCCACGCGCTGCTCGGTGGAGTCGAGCTCGGCGGCGATCTCCGCGTGCTCCGGCTCGCGGCCGTTCTCCCGGTTGAACTCGCGCTGCACCCGGCGGATCCGGCCGAGCTCCTCGACCAGGTGGACGGGGAGGCGGATGGTGCGGGACTGGTCGGCGATGGAGCGGGTGATGGCCTGGCGGATCCACCAGGTCGCGTACGTGGAGAACTTGAAGCCCTTGGCGTAGTCGAACTTCTCGACGGCGCGCACCAGGCCGGCATTGCCTTCCTGGATCAGGTCGAGCAGCGGCAGGCCGCTGCGGGGATAGCGGCGGGCGACGGCGACGACCAGGCGGAGGTTGGAGCGGATGAAGATCTCCTTGGCGCGCTCGCCCTCGGCGGCGATCGCCTCCAGCTCCTCGCGCGCGGCGGCGGTCCCGGTGAGCTCCGCGACCTCGCCGTCGAGGAGCTGCTGGGCATACACCCCCGCCTCGATGATCTGGGACAGCTCCACTTCCCTGGCGGCATCGAGCAGCGGGGTGCGCGCGATCTCGTCCAGATACATCCCGACCAGGTCGCGGTCGGCGATTTCGCCGCCGGCGGCTCGACTGCTGCCGGCGGACTGACGACGGGCGACGGCGCGGGTTGCCATGCGTGCTCCCTTGCGATGAGTTCGGTCGCGGTGTGGCGGTGTGGCTGCCGGAACACTCTCCCGAGTGCCCTGCATCCGAAGGAAACAACGACTGGAATCGGGACAGAATTCCCACGCGCCGACCCAATTTTCGAGATCTTGCAGTATCCTGCCCCGCCACCGCGGGGTCGCCGACTGCCGGATCCACAGACCCGCAGGTCAGACCCGCTGCGGCAGCGCCCCGGAACAACACCGTCCCGGTGTGCACTGCACCCCTGAAGACGGCCTCCGGCCCGTTCTGGTTGCCTCCGCTCACCCGCGCGAGAACGCTCGAGAACGCGGACGGGCCGCCCACGGAAATCCGTGGGCGGCCCGTCCGGCCGTGTGAAGTGGGCCCAGTGGGTCAGTGGGCGATCACCGGGATCTTGAGCTCGGGCTCGTCGGCGACGGAGCCGGAGTCGGAGCCGGTCTTGGTCGTCGGGCCGCCGGGGCGGCCCGTGTTGATCAGGGTGAGCGCGATGGCCGCGCTGGCCACCAGGATGCCGACCGCCCACCAGATCGCCGCGGTGTAGCCCTCGACCATGGCCTGCGCCTGGACCAGGCGGCCGGCCGCGCCGCCCGCCGCGGCCTCCGTGGCGTGCGAGGTGAGGTACGCGGTGGTCGCCGAGGCGGCGATGGTGTTCAGCAGCGCCGTGCCGATGGCGCCGCCGACCTGCTGGGAGGTGTTGACCATCGCGGAGGCGACGCCGGCGTCGGCCGGGTTCACCCCGTGGGTGGACAGCGACATGGCCGGCATGAACGCCGTACCCATGCCGAGGCCCAGGAGGAGCTGCGCGGGCAGGATCAGCGCCGGGTAGGAGGAGCCGACCTCCAGCTGGGTGAGCATCAGCATGCCGGCCGCGGCGGTCAGGAAGCCGGGGCCCATCAGCAGGCGCGGCGGAACCCGGGTCATCAGCCGGGCACCGATCTGGGTGGAGCCCGTGATCATGCCCGCGATCATCGGGAGGAAGGCGAAGCCGGTCTTGACCGGCGAATAGCCCTGTACGACCTGGAGGTAGTAGGTGAGGAAGAGGAACAGGCCGAACATCGCGATGACGGCCAGGCCGAGCGAGAGGTAGACCCCTCCGCGGTTGCGCTCCAGCAGGACGCGGAGCGGCAGCAGCGGGGAGCGGACCAGCGACTCGGTGACGACGAAGGCCGCCAGCAGCACCGCCGAGGCGATGAACAGGCCGATGGTCACGGGGTCGGACCAGCCCTCGGCCTCGGCGCGGGTGAACCCGTACACCAGGGCGACCAGGCCGAGGGTGGAGAGGACCACGCCGGGGATGTCCAGCGGCGCGCGGTTGCGGGTGCCGGCCGGCTCGCGGATGACGAGGTAGGCGCCGACGGCCGCGACCACGGCGAAGGGGATGTTGACGAAGAAGGTCCAGCGCCAGTTGAGGTACTCGGTGAGGACGCCGCCCAGGATCAGGCCGACCGCGCCGCCGCCGCCGGCGATGGCGCCGTAGATGCCGAAGGCCTTGGCCCGCTCCTTGGCGTCGGTGAACATCACCGCGAGGAGGGACAGCGCAGCGGGGGCGAGCAGCGCGCCGAAAGCACCCTGGAGGGCGCGGGCGCCGAGCATGGTGGCCTCGCCGGTGGCCGCTCCGCCGAGCGCGGAAGCCGCGGCGAAACCGATCAGGCCGATGACGAAGGCGCGCTTGCGGCCCCACTTGTCGGCGATCCGGCCGCCGAAGAGGAGCAGCCCGCCGAAGGCCAGGGCGTAAGCGGTGATGACCCACTGGCGGTTGCCGTCGGAGATGCCGAGGTCCTGCTGGGCGGAGGGCAGGGCGATGTTCACGATGGTCGCGTCGAGGACGACCATCAGCTGGGCCAGAGCGATGAAGACCAGGGCTTTCCAGCGGCTGGGGTCGGCCTGCTGCAGAAGGCCGGGCGGGGCTGTTTTGGACATGGGGGTACCCACTTCACGGTGCGGTGTGCTGAAAGGAGCGTTAAGGGTGGCGGTATGGGGGTTTTTGGCCGGTCATCGACGCTAGAGGAAGCGCCCGGGAACGTCACATGGTTTTCCGCCTCAGGCCGTCGAGAGTGGCCGCGGCACCCGGCAGCTCGGAGCGGGCCGGAGCCCGCAACCCGTCGAGGAACAGCTGCAGATGGCGGTGGACGAAGCGGTCGGCGTCGAGGCAGCCGGTCCCCGGGAGCGGCCGGCTGAGCTGGGCCAGGGCGACCATCAGATCGCCGACGGCCACGTCCGTGCGCAGCAGTCCGGCCTCCCGGCCGGCGGCCATCAGGATCTCGACAGCCCCTTCCAACCCGGCCCGGGCCGCGTCGAGTTCGGGGTGGTCATGGTCGAAGTCCCCGGAGAGCATGGGGCACAGGGCGCCGATCCGCTCGTCGGCCGCGGCATGGGTGAACCGTACGAGCGCGGCGAAGGCGTCCGGCTCCTCGGCGAGGGCCTGCTCGGCGTGGGCGGTGACCCGCTCCATGACGTAGACGACGACCTGGTGCACCAGGGTGGCGCGGTCGGGGAAGTGCCGGTACAGGGTGGCGTTGCCGACCCCGGCCCGGCGGGCGATCTCGTCGAAGGGGGCGTCCGCGCCGTGCTCGACGAAGGTCTCCCGGGCGGCTGCGAGGATCCGCTCCCGATTGCGCAGCGCGTCCGCGCGCGGACGCGGGGCCTTGGCCGCCCCCGCTTCAGTCCGGCTTTCCTGCACACCCTGCACGAGCGGTCTCCCTGCTTCCCTTGTCACGCCTGTCGGCTCCGGCAGCCCCAAACGGGGACTCGATCCCCGTTTCGAGGACATCGGGTTAAACGGGGACTCGATCCCCGCTTATTTCACCCTTGAGAGTGAGCCGGGTCACATTGCATTCCACGTTCGGACCCTCCCGGCGCGCGGGCGCGGCGCGCCCGGCGGAGGGTGATCGAACAGAGCGCAGTCCGGGCCCGGCCGACTGCCGCGGACCCGAGGGCGATTCTCATGGCGCAGACCCGCCGACGGATACGCAGACCCCGCCGCACCAGCGCATTCATCGGCATCACCGCGCTGGCCCTGGGCGTCACGGCCACCGCGAGCGGCGGGCTCCCCAGCCGGCCCCAGTCCGCGCCGGGTCCGGTGGCAGCCGCCAACGAGAGCGCACTGGCGCCCTGCCGGATCTCCGAAACCATGGGCGTCCAGATGTCCGAAGGCCTGCCGACCCCGCCCGGGTACTCGCGCAGCACCGGCGAGGTACGGGCCCTGAACCTGATGGTCGACTTCCCCGACGCCAAGGGCGAGGGCACCGCCCTCGACCGGCTCGCGGAGTTCTTCCCGCAGACCTCCGACTGGTTCCGCACCAGCTCCTACGGGCGGCTCGTCTACAAGCCGGAGGCCCCGATAAGGACCTGGCTGCGGATGCCGATGCCGTTCGCGGCGTACGGGATCGAGCGCGGCTCGGCCTACGAGCCGGGCTACCGGCAGCTCGCCGAGCACATCGCCAAGGCCGCCGACGAGGAGGTGGACTTCAGCCGGTACGACCTGGTCAACATCCTGGTCACGCCGAACGCCGGCCCGTCCGCCCTGGACACCGTGCTGTCGGTGACCTTCTCCGGCAACGGCGAGGCGCCGGTGGTCGACGGGGTGCCGCTGGCGAACACCTCGTTCGTCTACAGCCGCCAGGACGACGGCTCCGGCTCCTACCCGGAGACCGGCTACCGGGTCCTGCCGCACGAGAACGGCCATGTCTTCGGGCTGCCCGACCTGTACACCGCCGACGGCGGCGGCGCGGTCGGCCACTGGGACATCATGAGCGAGGACTGGGGCGCCAACAACGACCTGCTCGGCTGGCACAAGTGGAAGCTGGGCTGGCTGGACGGCACCCAGATCAGCTGCGCCTCCCGGTCCGGCACCAGCGAGCACCTGCTGTCCCCGCTGGCCGTGGCGGGCGGCACCAAGCTGGCCTTCGTACCGCTGTCGGAGAGCACCGGGTACGCCGTGGAGGTCCGCACCCCGGCCGGCAACGACGAGGCGGTGTGCAAGCCGGGCGTGCTCGTCTACAAGGTCGACTCTGCCGTGGACACCGGGCAGGGACCCGTCACGGTCACGGACAGCACCGAGACCAGCGGGGGCTGCACCCGCCACCCCAACGTGCACGCGGAGCTCTCGGACGCGCCGTTCGGCCCGGGCGAGACCTTCACCGACGAGAAGGCGGGCATCAGCGTCTCGGTGCTCGGCGAACCGCGCAACGGCAACTACCGGGTGCGGATCACCCGCCCCTGATTCCCTGAAACCCTGATCCCCCGGATCCACCCGATCCCCCTGATCCCCCTGATGCGCGTCTTTCGTCACCAATCGGGAGCCGGTGCCGTTTGCCGGATATGACCACCACTCCCGAGGACCGGCTCGCCGCGGCCGGCTTCCCGCTGCCGCAGGCCCCCGCGCCCGTCGCCGTCTACGTGCCCGCCGTCCACACCGGGAACCACGTGTACACCTCCGGCCAGCTCCCGATGGCCGGCGGCGCCCTCCAGCTGACCGGCAAGGTGGGCGCCGAGGTCTCGGCCGAGCAGGCCCGGGATCTCGCCCGGCAGTGCGCGCTGAACGCGCTGGCCGCCGTGGCCTCGGTCGCCGGCGACCTGTCCGCCGTCAAGCGGATCGTGAAGGTGGTCGGCTACGTGGCCAGCGACCCCGACTTCACCGGCCAGCCCGGCGTGGTCAACGGTGCGAGCGAGCTGCTCGGCACGGCCTTCGGCGATGCGGGCATCCACGCCCGCAGCGCGGTCGGGGTGGCCGTACTGCCCCTGGACGCGCCGGTGGAGGTGGAGCTCGTGGTGGAGCTCCACACTCCGATGGGTGTTTAGGTACTACGCAGCGCAGGTCAGCCGGTGATGTGTTCCGGGCGGACCGGGACCCGCCGCAGGGCGCGTCCGGTGGCGGCCCGGATCGCGGAGACCACCGCCGGGGTCGGCGACAGGGTCGGGGCCTCCCCGATGCCGCGCAGCCCGTACGGGGCGTTCGGGTCGGCGAGCTCCAGGACGTCGACCGGGATGGTCGGGGTGTCGAGGATGGTCGGGATCAGGTAGTCGGTGAAGGAGGGGTTGCGGACCTTCGCGGTCACCGGGTCGACCACGATCTCCTCCATCACGGCCAGCCCCAGGCCCTGCGTGGTGCCGCCCTGGATCTGGCCGGCCACCGACAGCGGGTTGAGGGCCTTGCCCACGTCCTGGGCCACCGCCAGCTCGATCACCTTCACAAGGCCCAGCTCTGTATCGACCTCGACCACCGCCCGATGGGCGGCGAAGGAGTACTGGACATGGCCGTTGCCCTGCCCGGTCTCCCGGTCGAAGGCCTCGGTGGGGCGGTGCCGCCACTCCAGCTCCAGGTCGATGGGCTCCTCCCCCTCCAGCAGCTCCGCCAGGCCGGCCAGCACCTCCCCGCCCTCGGTGACCACCTTGCCGCCCTCCAGCAGGAGCTCGGCGTGCGCCCAGGCCGGGTGGTACGAGCCGTACTTGCGCCGCCCCAGCTCCAGGACCCGTTCGCGGACGGCCTCGCAGGTGTGCTTCACCGCGCCGCCCGTGACATACGTCTGGCGGGAGGCTGAGGTGGAGCCCGCGTTGCCGACCCGGGTGTCGGCGGGCTGGATGGTCACCTGGGTGACGCCGAGCTCGGTCCGGGCGATCTGCGCGTGCACGGTCACCCCGCCCTGCCCGACCTCGGCCATCGCGGTGTGCACGGTGGCCACCGCCTCGCCGCCGGCCACGGCCAGCCGGACCCGGGCGGTGGAGTAGTCGTCGTAGCCCTCGGAGAAGCCGACGTTCTTGATGCCCACGGCGTAGCCGATCCCGCGGACCACCCCCTCCCCGTGGGTGGTGTTGGACAGACCGCCGGGCAGTGCGCGCACATCGGTGCCCTCGGTGCTGGCCCACTGGCGCTCGGGCGGCAGCGGCATCGCCTTCACCCGGCGCAGCAGTTCGGCGACCGGGGCCGGGGAGTCCACGATCTGTCCGGTGGGCATCCGGGTGCCCTGCTCCATGGCGTTGAGCTGCCGGAACTCCACGGGGTCCATGCCGAGTTCCGCGGCGAGCCGGTCCATCTGGGACTCGTACGCAAAACAGGCCTGGACGGCGCCGAAGCCGCGCATCGCGCCGCAGGGCGGGTTGTTGGTGTAGAGGCCGACCGCCTCGATGTCCACGTTCTCGCAGGCGTACGGGCCGAGGCCGAGGGAGGCGGCGTTGCCGACCACCGCCGGGGTGGAGGAGGCGTACGCGCCGCCGTCGAGCACGATCCGGGCGGTGACGTGGGTGAGCTTGCCGTCGAAGGTGGCGCCGTGCTCGTAGGTGAGCTTGGCGGGGTGCCGGTGCACATGGCCGAAGAAGGACTCGTACCGGTTGTAGACCATCTTCACCGGCTTGCCGGTGCGCTGGGCCAGCAGGCAGGCGTGGGCCTGCATGGAGAGGTCCTCACGGCCGCCGAAGGCACCGCCGACTCCGGAGAGGGTGAGCCGGACCTTGCCGGCGGGCAGCCCGAGGATGGGGGCCACCTGCTTCTGGTCCACGTGCAGCCACTGGGTGGAGACGTACAGGTCCATGCCGCCGTCCTCGGCGGGCACGGCGAGGCCGGACTCGGGACCCAGGAAGGCCTGGTCCTGGATGCCGACCTCGTACTCCTCGCGGACGATCACGTCCGCGCGGGCCCGGGCCGCCGCCACGTCGCCGCGCCGGACCGGCTGGCGGTGGACGATGTTGGGGTGCGGGCTGTGCGGGGCGTGGTGGTCGTCGCGGTCGGGGTGCAGGACGGGTGCGCCGGGGGCGGTGGCGCTGGCCTCGTCGGTGACCGGCGGGAGCACCTCGTACTCGACGCGGATCTTCGCGGCGGCGCGGCGGGCGGTCTCCGGATGGTCGGCGGCGACCAGGGCGACCGGTTCGCCATGGAAGCGGACCCGGCCGTCGCAGAGCACCGGCTGGTCGGCGATCTCCAGGCCGTACTTCTTGGCGGCGGGCAGGTCGGCGTGGGTGAGGACTGCGTATACGCCCGGGACGGCGAGGGCTTCGGAGACGTCGAGGGCGGTGATGCGCGCATGGGCGTGCGGGGCGCGCAGGGTCTGGCCCCAGAGCATGTCCTCGTGCCAGAGGTCGGAGGCATAGGCGAACTCACCGGTGACCTTGAGGGTGCCGTCCGGGCGGAGGGTGGACTCGCCGATGCCGCCCTTGGTGTGCTTCTGGGTGACGTTGGTCGGTGTGCCGGCGGGAGTGGTGTGGGCGTTGCGGATGTTGCGGGCCATGGGGTCAGACCGCCTCTCCTTGGCGGGCAGCTGCCAGGCGGACCGCGTCGAGGATCTTCTCGTAGCCCGTGCAGCGGCAGAGGTTGCCGGACAGGGCCTCCCGGATGTCCTGGTCGGACGGGGACGGGTTGGACTCCAGCAGGGCATCGGTCTGGACGAGCAGGCCGGGGGTGCAGAAACCGCACTGCACGGCACCGGCGTCGATGAACGCCTGCTGGACCGGCGCCATGGTGCCGCCGTTTGCGAGGCCTTCGACGGTCACCACCTCGCGCCCTTCCGCCTGCCCGGCGGCGACCAGGCAGGAGCACACCGGCACCCCGTCGAGACGGACCGTGCAGGAACCGCATTCGCCTTGCTCACACGCGTTCTTCGAACCGGGCAGGCCCAGCCGCCCCCGGAGCACGTAGAGGAGGGATTCGCCTTCCCACACCTCGTCGGCCTCGTACGGGCGGCCGTTGACGGTCAGGCTGACGCGCATGGTCACGCCACTCCTTCCATGGTGGTGCCGGTGGGGCCGCGGCCGGCCCGGTATTCCTCCCACGTCCAGAGCAGCTGGCGGCGTGCCAGGATGCCCACGGCGTGGCGGCGGTACTTCGCGGTGCCGCGGACGTCGTCGATCGGATTGCAGGAGGCGGCGGCCAGGTCGCCGAACTGCTTGGCGACCGAGGGGGTGATGAGCTTGCCGGAGTCCCAGAAACCGCCGTCTTCGAGCGCGGCCTCCAGGAATTCCTCGGCGACCCGGGCCCGGATCGGGGTCGGGGCGGCGGAACCGATGCCGGTGCGGACCGTACGGGTCTCGGGGTGCAGGGCGAGGCCGAAGGCGCAGACCGCGATGACCATCGCGTTGCGGGTGCCGACCTTGGAGAACTGCTGCGGGCCGTCCGCCTTCCTGATGTGGATCGTCTTGATGAGCTCGTCGGCGGCGAGCGCGTTCCGCTTCACCCCGGTGTAGAACGCGTCGATCGGGATCAGCCGGGAGCCGCGGACCGACTCCACCTCGACCTCGGCACCGGCGGCGAGCAGCGCGGGGTGGGCATCGCCGGCCGGGGAGGCGGTGCCCAGGTTGCCGCCGACCCCGCCGCGGTTGCGGATCTGCGGGGACGCGACGGTGTGCGAGGCGAGCGCGAGACCGGGCAGTTCCACCCGCAGGTTCTCCATGATCTGCGTGTACGGGACGGAGGCGCCGAGCCGTACGACGTCCTCGCCGGTCTCCCAGGTGTGCAGCAGCTCGATGCGTCCCAGGTCCATCAGGTACTCGGGCCGACGGTGGTCGAAGTTGATCTCGACCATCACATCGGTGCCACCTGCGATGGGTACGGCCGCGGGGTACGCGGCCTTGGCGGCGAGCGCCTCCTCCCAGGTGGCGGGACGAAGGAAGTCCATGGCGGCTCTCTTTTCGTGTGGGCGGGCCACGTGGGCCAAGTGGGCCGACTGGGCCAAGTACGGCCTTAGGCCCTCACCGATCCCATGAACCCGGATGGCCGGTCCGAAACGGATCTCGGCGGAATTCCCTCGATGCGCCGCTGCTGAGCTGCGTCGATCCGTGCGGGGCCGGCGCCGCCGGGCCGGTTCCTGGCGGCCGAGCGGGCGGGCCTGCTGCCGCACCGCCTGGGCCCGGTCGCAACGCAGCATGGCGGGGCGGACCCAGCGGCAGCCGGGGCCTGGGCCGGCTGGACTTCGTTGCGGCCCTGCGGGTGGAGTGACCTCAGGTCTGCCCGGGCTGCGGGGGCGTCCAGTTGAGGGTCAGGCCGTTGAAGTTCTGGCCCTGTACCACCGGGGCGTTCTGCGTACCGCCGCTGATGGTGTTGTTGACGTTCACCGAGCCCGCCGCCGCGGGCGGCTCGGGGGCGATCTCGGCCAGCAGGGCGCGCAGTTCCTGGGCGGCGGCCGGGTCGGCGCGCAGCGCGCGGCTCAGGCGGAGCCGCCATTCGCTCTCGATGTCCTCGGTGAGCGCGGTGTCCTGTGCGGCCTCGGCGGCCACCAACTCGGTGCGGGACTCTTCCAGTTCGGCCGAGACGGCCTCCGGGTCCCGGCCGCGGCGGCCGAAGAAACCCGCGATCCGTTCGCTGGCCTGTGTCCACGCGTCGCCGACCATCGCCGACACCATCGCGGTCGCGGCCGACATCGCCAGTGCTGAGAGCTCCGGTTCCATGCGTCCACGCTAGCCGTAGGCTGAGGCGGCCGGGGGCGGATCGGAAAATGCGGACGCGGGGACAGGGAAGGCACGGGCGTCGGATGCGGGTGGAGCGGGGACTGCCGGACCGGCGCTGGCTGACCGTGCCGGCCGAACGCACCGTCCTGGGCGTGATCCACAACGTGACCTCGGCGACCCGGCTGCTCGATCTGCTCACCGCGTTCGAGGACGATCCGCGGGTGCGGGTGGTGTTCACCTGCACCGGCTCCTCCGCCTTCGAGGCCGGCATAGCCGAATTCGTCGCCGAGCACGAACTGTTCTTCATTCCGTGGGAGGTAGCCCTGCGGGAAAAGTTCGATCTGGCGGTGAGCACCAGCCGCGGCGGGGAATTGGAAAAGATTTCCGCACCGCTCATAGGCACCCCGCACGGCGCTGGCTACAATAAGAAACTCAGCAGGAATCCGGAATCCGGAATCCGGAATCCGGAATCCGGGGCAGGGGCCGGGGCATTTGGGCTGTCCGCGGAATGGCTGCTGCACGACGGTGAGGTCATCCCGTCCGCGATCCTCCTCTCGCACGAGGAACAGCAGGCCCGGCTGCGCCAGGACTGCCCGGAAGCCCTCCCGTACGCACATGTGACGGGCGACCCCGTCCTCGACGAACTCGCCGCCTCCCGCCCCTTCCGTACGGAATACCGCGCAGCCCTCGGAATCCGTCCCGGCCAGAAATTCCTCCTGGTCACCTCCACCTGGAGTGACCGTTCTCTACTCGGGGCTTCATTCGAGCTGATCGGCCGGGCGCTCGCCGAATTGCCCCAGGACGAATACCGGGTCGTCGCGGCCGTTCACCCCAATGCCTGGTACGGCCACGGCGGCTGGCAGATCCGCACCTGGCTGGCCGCCTGCCGGCGCGCCGGGCTCCTGCTGCCCTCGCCCGCCGAGCCCACCTGGAAGGCCGCGATCTGCGCCGCCGACGCCTTCATCGGCGACCACGGCTCCCTCTCCCTTTACGCAGCCGCCCAGGGACTGCCCGGCCTGCTGGCCGCCTTCGACGAGCACACGGTTGCGCCCGGCTCCCCCATGGCCTGGCTGGGCGAACAGCTCCCCAGGGTCTGCCCCACCCGGCCGCTGGCCCGGCAACTGGCCGACGCCGTCCGCCTCCCGGCCGCCTCCGGCCGGGTCAGCTCCCGCCCCGGCCGGGCCCTCGCCCTGTTCCGCGAGCTCTGCTACCGGCAACTGCGGCTGTCCCCACCGGAGTCCGGATGCCCGCCCCGGCCGGTGCCGCTGCCCGAACCGCCGGCCGCGCCCCGCAGCCCGGTGGGCCGAGCCCTGTACGTCGATGCGGTCGTGTCCGGCGAGCGGGTGACCCTGCGCCGCTATCCGGCCGAGGCCCAGGGCCGGGTCACCGCCCACCTCGGCGCCGAGCCGCACCTGCTGGCCGACGAGGCCGAACCCGAGCCCCGCCACCGCAACTCCGCCGAGATCCTGCTGGCCCGCGGCTCCGGCCCGGCCGAGCTGTTCGACCGCCACCCGGGCTGCGAGCTGGTGGTCGCGGAGGGCCGGCTGTACCTGCGCGGGGGCGGGGTGTTCACCGCGGCGGGCG
The DNA here is from genome assembly GCF_040296685.1 of Streptomyces sp. NPDC002054. Taxonomy (NCBI): domain Bacteria; kingdom Bacillati; phylum Actinomycetota; class Actinomycetes; order Kitasatosporales; family Streptomycetaceae; genus Streptomyces; species Streptomyces sp. NPDC002054. The sequence continues at coordinate 53,774 of NZ_JBEOXT010000004.1, read as the reverse complement.
CGGATCCCGCCCTGGCGGCGTCGGCGCTGCTCGCCGGGGCGGAGGGCAGCTGCACCCTCGAAGTCGGCGGCACGGTACAACAGCTGACGCTCCGCCCGGCCTGACCCGGGCCGCGCTCAGGCCTGGCCCAGCAGGCGGCGGGCTTCCTCGGCCCGGGTGCTGCGCAGCAGCTCGTACTGGTCCAGGGCAGCCTGCCAGTCGGCCCGGGCGGCCTCCGGCTCGCCCTGCGCGGCCCGCAGCCGGCCCCGGACCAGCAGCGCATCCGCCCCGTCCACGCCGGGCCGGCCGGTCCCCCGGTAGTAGGCCAGCGCCGTCTCCAGTGGCCCGGCCGCCTCCTCCGGCCGCCCGGCCGCGAGCCGGGCCATGGCGTACCGGACCCGGACCTTCGCCTCGTTGTGCGGATCCCGCTTCGGCAGCGCCTCGAACTTCCGCAAGGCCTCCGTGAGTTGGGAGGCGGCCCGGTCGTGCTGTCCGGCCGCGCTCGCCGCCCGCCCCTGGTGGTACGCCAACAGGGCTCGGCCCCTCGGGTGTTCGGTGTCCCCGAGGGCGGCCAACGCCTCGGCGTAGAAGTCCAGTGCCGCCGCCGGGTCGCCGTTCCGTTCCGCGATCTGGCCGAGGCCCTCCAGGGCGGAGGACTCGGTCCGGGCGTGCCCGATCCGGCGGGCCGTCTCGCGGGCCGCGTCGTACTGCGCGCGGGCCTCCGCCAGGTCCTCCGCGGAGCCCCGGTCGAGCAGTGCGAAGCCGAGCTCGAAGTGCATCCGGGCCAGCGGCAGCCCGCCCAGGCCGGGGGTGTGGGCGGCTGCGTCCACCGCGAGCCGGTTCACCTGCACCCAGAGGGAGTGGTGGCCGCGCCGGAAGAAGAACCCGTGCAGGGATTCGGCGAGCAGACAGAGCGCGGCCGGATCGTGCACCCGGCACAGTTCGGCGACTCCGACCAGGGTGTGCCGTTCGGCCTGGAGCGCGTCCAGCGCCTCCTCGACGTCCGCAAACAGGGGCGTCGGCGGCTCGGGCGGCGCGGGCGGCTCGGGTTCGGCGAAGTGCGGGCCGTACCGCCAGCGCCCGGAGACCAGGGCCTCGGCGGCCGTGGTCCGCCGCAGGTACCAGTCGGTGATCAGCGGGAGGGCCTCGGCCGTCTCGGCCCGGCCGAGCTCGGCGGCGTACGTGTGCAGCACCGGGTTCATCCGGAACCGCCCGGCGCCGGCCTGCTCCAGCAGTCCGGCCTCGCGGAGCTCCGCCCGCACGCCGGGGCCGCCGGCCAGCCGGTCCACCAGCTCGCCGGCGAACTCGGCCGTGGGGTGCACGCCGAGCAGCCGGAAGGTGCGCCGGCCCCGCTCGCCGAGCACCGCGTACGAGTCGCCGAGCAGCGCGCGGGCGGCCTGCGCGTAGTACTCGTCCTCGGGCACGTCCAGCGCCTCCAGCATCGAACCGTGCGCGGCGAGCCGGCCCACCAGCCCGGTGAAGCCGTCGAGCAGCGGATCGGCGGCCTGCGCGGCGGCGAGCCGCAGCAGGCCGGGCAGGCCGGCCGAGGCCCGGACAACCGTACGGAACCCGGCCCGGTCCGGTACGTCGTCCAGCTCGGCCACTGACCGGAACAACTCGGCGCAGGCCGCCTCGTCCAGCCCGCCGACGGTGAGCCGGACCGGCCTGACCTTGCCGCCCCGGCGGAGCCGGTCCAGCGGGCTGCGGCTGGTCAGGACGACCATGCCGGCCGGGTGCCCGGGGAGCAGCGCCGGCACCTGACCGGCGTGCACCACGCCGTCGAGTACGACCAGGCAGGGGCGGTCGGCGGTCAGGCTGCGGAACCGGGCGGCGAGGGCGGCGACGGTCTCGGAGGCGGCTCTGGGGGCGCGGAGCTCGCCGATGAAGGACTCCAGTACGGCGGCCGGATCGGCGGCGCCGGCCGCCGCGGCGGTGGTCAGGTCGGCGTAGAAGACCCCGCCGGGGAAGCGCTCCCGGGCGGTGGTCCGGCCCCAGTACACGCACAGGTCGCTCTTGCCGGCGCCGGGCGCGCCGTCCAGCAGCACCACCTGCGGGGAGCTGCGGTCGGCCAGGCCCGCGGCGAGCCGGTCCAGCTCGGCGCGGAGCGCGTCGCGGTCGACGAATCCGTCGGGGATGTGGGGCAGCATGGCGGGCACGCGGAAGGACATGGCGGAAGCGTCCTGCATGATCACGGTCCCGGCCTGGACGACGGGGGCGAAGTAGGTACCGCCGGAGATGTGGTTGTCCACCCGGCGCAGTGTCCCAGTTGGGACCCCGCGGAGGGGTGCGTTCCGCACATCCGGTGCATCCAATGCAGCAGCGACTCAGAGGCGGAGGGAGGCGGCCACCGGCAGGTGGTCGCTGGCGGTGGCGGGCAGCGACCAGGCAGCGACGGGTTCGACCCCGCGCACGAGGATGTGGTCGATCCGGGCGACCGGGAACGCGGCGGGCCAGCTGAACCCGAGACCCGCGCCTGCCTCGCGCTGGGCGGGCCGGAACCCGGAGAAGACGGGGGCGAGGGCCCGGTCGTCGGTGGTGCCGTTGAAGTCCCCGACAAGCAGGGTGCGTCGGGGCGGGGCGCTCTCCGGGTCCGCGGCCAGCTCGGCCGCCAGGCGGGCGGCGGCGGCATTGCGGCGGGCGGTGGTGAACCCGCTCTCCGGCCGAATGCGGACGGAGGCAAGGTGGGCGACGTACACGGTGAGCGGGCCCTTGGGGGTGTCGACCGTACTGCGCAGGGCCCGGGTCCACGGCATGATCGGCACCGGGCGGGTGTCGCGGATCGGGTACATGCTCCACAGGCCGACGGTGCCGTGCACCTGGTGGTGGGGGTGGGTGGCGGCGAGGGCGCGCTCGTAGGTACCGGTGGCGGGCTGGACGAGTTCCTCAAGGGCGATGATCTGCGCGCCGGACGCGACGAGGGCGCGGGCAGTGCCGGCCGGGTCGGGGTTGGCGTCGTCGACGTTGTGCGTGACCACGGTGAGATCGCCGCCGGCGGCGTTCTCACCGGACGCCTCGGCCCGGTCGAGGAAGCCGGGCCCGAACAGCGACACCCAGACGAGCGCGGGAACGAGCACCCCGACCAGCGCGGCCCGCGAGCCGCGCGCACACGCGAGCACGACCACGGCCAGGACGGCGACGAGGACCCCGGTCCAGGGCAGGAAGGTCTGCACGAGGCTGCCGAGGTTCCCGATCCGGTTGGGCACCCGGTCGTGGAACAGCATCAGCAGGGCAAGCCCGACCGCCGTGCCGGCGATGACCCGCCCGCGCCACCCGTTCTCGTTCACACGGATGGGGACGCCACACACGCCCCCGGACGTTCCCGCCGTACCCGTCGAAGAAGCTCGCTCAGCTGCCCGTTCGTATCGCGCAGGCCACGCGTCACGCCATCCGCACGCTCGATGGTGCGAGCGGCGCGCCCGAGCGCATTGAGGGCGCGGACCGAGCCCATGCGGGGAACGGAGTCGAGGAGGGTGGACAGCCAGGCGTCCGCCTCGCGCCATGCACCGGCCCGGGCGAGTACGTACGCCAGCTCGGTGGCGAAGAGCGAGCGGTAAGCGGGTGCGTCGCCGGCCGCCGCCGCTCCGTGGAGCAGCACGGCCGCCTGTTCCGGCTCCCCCAGCTCGGCGTGGGCGAGCCCGTGGTGTCCGTCGAGCTCGGTGCGGTCGAACCACCACGTCCAGGCCGGGTCACGGTCGGAGGGCCCGTCGGCGAGCAGGTCCCGGGCGGCGCTCAGCGACCCCAGGGCCGCGCGTCGCTGCTGCATCTGGGCCTGCGCACGCGCCTCCCGGACCCGGAATATCGCGGCCACCCGCTCCGGAAGCCCCGCTCTGGCCAGGACGGCCGACGATATGCGGAGGGAGTCTCGGGGGCGGCCGAGGTGGGCGTGCTGCATGCACAGCACGGAGAGGGTCAGCAGCTCGACGGAGGCCCCGTGCCCGACGTCCTCCCTGGCCGCCGGGGCCGATCGGGCCAGGGCCAGCGCCCGCTGGTTCATCCGGTACGAGGCCCCGTGCCGCTCGGCATCGAACAGGATCCATCCAACCACCTCGAAGAGCTCGGCCAGCGCTTCACTCCCGGCGGCTCCGGCCCGCCGGTCGACGCCACCCGCGGCCCGCACAGCCCGCACGGCCGCGGGAGCCGCGTACCGCGCCCCATACATCCGGTCGATCTCCAACAACCCGGCCGTCACGGCGGCAACGCCACCGCCCGACCCCATGGCTTCCTCGGCATGCTCCATCCCCTTGATCGTCACCCGCCGCCACCCCCAGCACAAGGCCGGCCGGCGCCCAGCCAAACGGATCAGGATTGGAGAAGCACCGTTCACCGGCCCGGAGTTAACGTTTCGGCCATGGACCTCACCATTCACACCACCGCCCTCCCGCACGACGACCCGGACGCCTCCCTCGCCTTCTATCGCGACATCCTCGGCTTCGAGGTCCGCAGCGATGTCGGCCACGGCAAGATGCGCTGGATCACGGTCGGCCCGGTAGGCCAGCCCGGCACCTCGATCCTGCTGGCGCCGCCCGCCGCCGACCCCGGAGTCACCGAGGACGAGCGCCGCACCATCGTCGAGATGATGGCCAAGGGCACCTACGGCTGGATCCTGCTGGCCACCCCCGACCTCGACGGCACCTTCGAGAAGGTGCAGGCCGGCGACGCCGAGGTGGTCCAGGAGCCGACCGACCAGCCGTATGGCGTCCGCGACTGCGCCTTCCGCGATCCCGCGGGCAACCTGATCCGCATCCAAAAACTCCGCTGATCCTTCCGTCCCCCCGGGAGTTCCCTCATGTGCCATCCCGCATGGCGGCTCGCACGGATCGCTGCCCAGCGCCTGACCGACCTCGCGCGACTGCGCCGCGTACGCGACCGGATCGACCGGGAATACACACAGCCACTGAACGTCGAGGCGCTCGCGCGCAGCGCGAACATGCCGGCCGGGCAACTCAGCCGGGAGTTCCGCCTCGCCTACGGCAAATCGCCGTACGCCTATCTCCTCACGCGCCGCATCGAGCGCGCGACGGCCCTGCTGCGGCACAGCGACCTCGGCATCACCGAGGTCGGCTCCGCGGTCGGCTGCGCAACGCCGGGCATCTTCGCCACCCGCTTCACCGAGCTGACCGGCATGCCGCCCGCCGCCTACCGGCAAGCCCCCGCGGCCGAGCCGCAACCAGCGTGACAAGCACGCCACCGCGTTCCTCATCTCCACACCGCGCACCCCGGCCTCGGCCCGGCCCGCAACGGCTTCGACCCGCACGAACTCGACGAGCCCTACCAGTACTTCCTGATCCGGCCGCGAGGCATCCAGGCGTGGCGGGAGGCAAACAAACTCCAGGGCCGAGACCTCATGCGCAACGGCCACTGGCTCGCCTGACCGCGCGGCAACCGACCCAACCCCCGTAGGAGAGAAACCTGCCATGACGACAAAGACCACGCAGCAGCCCGCCGAGCAGCACGAGGGATTCACGGACGAGGAGCGGGGCGCGATGAAGGAGCGCGCCCAGGAGCTGAAGACGGCCGCCCGCCGCGGCCCGCGCGCGGCCAAGGCGGACGCGGAGGGCGACGTACTCGCCAAGATCGCCGAGATGCCTGAAGCGGACCGCATCCTCGCCGAGCGGCTCCACACCATCGTCAAGGCCGCCGCCCCGGACCTCGCGCCGAAGCTCTGGTACGGGATGCCCGCGTATGCCAGGAACGGCAAGGTCGTCTGCTTCTTCCAGAGCGCGCAGAAGTTCAAGACGCGCTATGCCACGCTCGGCTTCAGCGACCTGGCGGCCCTCGACGAAGGCACCCTGTGGCCGACCTCCTACGCCCTGACGGAGCTGACCGCCACCGCCGAGGCCCGCATCGCCGCGCTCATCGAGAAGGCGGCAAGCTGAGGCCGCCTCCGCAGATCACCCGACCATCCGCACGGCAGCCCAGGCCCGGCCCGTTATGGGGGCGCACCCGCGCAATACGATCCGCTAGGCTGTCAGCGGTCAGCGGGCCACCAACCCGCGCCCTGCCTTCGTAGCTCAGGGGATAGAGCACCGCTCTCCTAAAGCGGGTGTCGCAGGTTCGAATCCTGCCGGGGGCACAAGGTAAAGGGCCAGCTCAGGGGAACATTCCCCCGATGCTGGCCCTTCGCCATGATCACGGCCGTGCCACCTAGGTGCCACAAGGCAGCGGATCGATGCCCTTCCGGACCTGGCGGATCATCTCCCCGAGCTTCCCCGCGATGTGCTGATAGATCAGCGGAGGGCACGCCGGCTCGCGCTTCGCCTGGGAGTACGACTTCCAGGTGCCGGACTCGGCGAAGGACAGGGAAGGCCAGGAGTGATCACGACGCAGGATTGGGCCGACACGCGGTGCCTGTGGGAGTACCACCAGATGGGCCACGCGCCCCGGCCGTGCTCCGTTGCCATCGGGCTCGGCAGTCACGACCTGGGGGTGGCCGACACCGCAGTCGACCTGTACCGGCGCGGTATGGCTCCGCTGCTCGTGTTCAGCGGAGCCACCAGCCCGACGACACGGGAACGCATGCCTCGCGGCGAAGCCGTCCACTACCGGGAGCGGGCGCTTGAGCTGGGGGTTCCCAGCTCGGCCGTGCTAGTGGAACCGCGCGCTCGGAACACGGGCGAGAACATCCGCTTCAGCCGCGAACTGCTCCAAGAGGCCGGCGTTGACGTGTCCTCCGCACTGCTGATCAGCAAGCCGTACGAGGAGAGGCGCGCATACGCCACAGCGCGCCAGCTGTGGCCCGGAGTTGAGATCGTCAGCGCTTCCAGCCCGATGACGCTGGACGAGTACATCGACTCCATCGGTGACGCTCGTCTGGTGATCGACATGCTGGTGGGTGCTTTGCAGCGACTGCTGGTCTACCCGGAGCAGGGCTTCATGATCCGTCAGCAGGTGCCTGGCGACGTGATCGACGCGTACGAACGACTGTGCCGGCAAGGCTTCACGAGCCGCCTCTTGAGGGACGAGCAAGGTCAGGCACGACGCCAGGCATGCTGATGACGGGCGACGGCGTACACGTTCTCCACCTGCTCCGCGGTGAGCTTGCCGGTGGTCGGGCCGAGCGCTGCCACGTCTCGCTCCTGGTAGACGCGAACGGTGTACTGCGTCGCTGCACGATGGAGCGACGCGACACCGACGAAGACCAGTACCGGTTCCACGGGCACTTCGAAGGCGCAGTACCGCTCCAGGACCTTCCGTACGTAATCGGCCTCGGCCTTGCTGGCAGCGGCGTAGGGCTCCGGTTGCCGGCCATTGACTTTGGCCATCGAATCACCGACCCAGACTGAGGCGCCCTGGTGGTTCTTGGTGTTGATGCTGAACACGCCACCGGGGCCGATGAGCAGGTGGTCGATGTCGCCGCCGTTGCTCTTCTGAATGCCATGAAGGGTCCGCCAACCGAGCGGCGCCAGGCGCTCTAACTCTCGGCCTACCCGTCGCTCCCCCTCGAGCCCGGCGTACCAGCTGTCCCAGTCCGACGACTGCCGCAGCAACTTCGCCTTCAGCCGTTGAGCTGTTGATGGGCCTCGCTCGGCGAGCATCCCAAGCAGGCGTGCACCGGGGCGGTTCCTTGCCAGATCCTCACTGGGGCTGAGGGGTGGGAGAGACGCCGGCCGCTCGGCCCGGCGCTTCGGGGCTGTGTGACCAGGGTTCTGAGGGGGTGGCGCAGGGCGCGATCCAGGAGGGCGCGGAGATGTGGAGCTGACAGTGAGCCCATCCCCAAGGTGGCGTCGGAGCAGGGCTAACGCCTCATCCCGGTACTTCTGAACCTTGATCGTCACGGTCTTTGTCGCTCGATCCGCCCAGGCGACCGTTGTCCCGTCCGGGAGGTTCACGTAGAGCCGGTCCTTGCCGTGCCTCTTCCACGGATTCACCGTGAGATCGCTCATCAGCCGCCCCCGTGTATGCCGTCCCCACACATATGCCAACAGCTGGTGGCCAGGTCGGCAAGACCACCGGGGACAGAGCGAGCTGTTACAGGTTTCCCTACCTCATCAAGCACCCGGCTCCGCACGCGCTGCGCCGACGCCCGCCCGCCCCTGCAAGGCGGGATAGACCCGAAGGCATGAGTCGAGCCCTACGGCCGTCGGTTCCATCACTCACCGATTTGCCTCCGGCGGGAGCCTCAGGCTCCGGGATGGCGGGGGCGCCGTACGCGGCTGCCGGCCCGTGGATGGCTGGGGGCGGAGGAAACTCCCATCCCGTCTGCCGTCGACCCAGGACAAGCCGAGCAGACACGGCACCGGGCGCACCGCGTCCGCTCCACGTACGTGGGGTCGACGGCAGACGGGATGGGAGTTGGGGAGCGTGGTGGGTTGGTATGGGGGTCGGACGAGCCGACGATCCTGCTCGTCTCAACAGTCAAGCTCGTCCGGCACGACTAACTCACGGCAGCCCACTTCCTTCCACGTCCGCACAATCGGGACCATCAGAGGTCTTTGGGCGGGCGAGTTGGCCGCGTCAGCCCTACTCACTCGATGGGCTCAGAGGTCTGCCGAGGCTCGTGCTCTCTCCGGCACAATCGGGTAGCGTCACAAAGCCAACGTACGGGGTATGGAGGGAGGCGCGGTGTCCTACGAGCCCAAATTGGCCGCTGCGTTGTCCGGCGCCACCATCCGTCAACTCGCCCACTGGCGCAACCCGTCGTCCACTAGGGGCGCCATCCTTGTGCCGGAAGTGTCGGCCAGCCGACCGATCCTGTATTCCTTCCGTGACGTCGTCGCCCTCCGCACATGCGTCAAGCTCCGCCAGGAGACTTCGCTACAGAAGATCCGCCGGGCCTTGAACACCCTGCGTGAGGACCTTGGAGAGCGGAGGCACCTCTCTTCGTACGTCCTCGTGGCGGAAAACGACAGAATCTACCTGGCCGACTCGGACCATGCTGTCGACCTCATCAGAGGGGGCAACATCGTCATTCACGAGCTCGTGGACGTCCTGGCCCCCTTCTACCGCAACGGCCGGCACATTCCAGATCTTCTCAAGCCGCGGGACCACGTAGCTGTCGACTCGTCCGTTCGAGGTGGCGAACCGGTCATCGAGGGCACGCGGATCCCCGCGTCCGAGGTGGCTGCTTTGGTGCGGGATGGGATCCCACCAGACCGAATCAGCGACTTCTATCCCGGAGTCAGCGCGGCAGCGGCCCGAGATGCAAACGACTTCAGCAACTACGTGGACAGCTACATGAGCGACAGCGGCCCCGGGCAGGTCGTCGCTTGAAGTTGCTGCTGGATGAGAACGTGCCCCGGCCCATGGCCGACATTGTGGCTGTGCTCCTCGCCGCGCACGACGTATCGCACGTCCACGACCTGCAGGGCTGGTCAGGCACAAAGGACGTCCAGCTCTACCCCAAGGCTCAGGCCGAGGGCTTCGAAGCCATCATCACCAATGACAGCAAGCAGATGAGTCGCCGCGCCGAAGTGGCGGCTATTGCCGAGTCAGGCTTGCACCGCATCGAGTACCGGCAGAACAACAAGCACGGTGGGCTGATCGGTTTGGGAACTGCCATCGCCACCGTGTGCGCCGCCCTCCCCCACGCCATGGACGAGCTGGCCGAAGCGGATGGACAGCGACTGATCTTGCTGCGGGGTATTGATCCCACGAGGGGGAGCCGCCTTCAGGTGACCATCCCCGCTCTGGCGCCTCCACACTTGTGGCCCGACTCCCACCAAAAGCGAGCGGCTACAGCCACGCCCGTGGCGTCCGTAGTGCGCCAACGATCTGGGGAGAGTGCGGCTGAGAAGCCCGGCGTTTGACCCGCACGGCAGGGCCTAGGAAGCCCGGGCGTTCCACAAACGTGCCAGATCGTGCGGGGAGCCACGGGGAACGAGGGGAGTTGATGGGTCCTGGGTGGTAGCTCAACACGCCAGGCAAATGCCCAGGTCAGCCGCAGATCCGTCGTACCGCTCTCCTAAAGCGGGTGTCGCAGGTTCGCATCCTGTCGGGGGCACAGCATTGAGGGCCAGTGCGAGGGTTGATCCCCTTGAACTGGCCCTTTGCTGTTGGCAGGCCACGCCGGTGTGCTCGTCGGGCGTCGAGGTCTTTCGCTGCGGCGGAGCGGGCCCGGGGTCGCGGGGATGAGCGTGCAGCACGGTCAGGGATGTGGCTTGGGGAGGGATATTGCCGCGGCTAGGCCGAGGAGGCCTGCTGTGGCGAGGGTGAGCATGGCGGTGGCGTAGGCGGCCGTGGTGAGGGTGGCTACGAGGATGGTGCCGGCGATGGCCGTGCCTAGCGAGGAGCCGAGGTTTGAGACGCTGCGGGAGAGGCCGGAGATTTCGCCCTGTTGCTCCTCGGGGAAGCTCGACTGGACCACGTTGACCGAGGGGGTCAGCATCAGGCCCAGGCCCAGGCCGAGCAGGAGGAGGCCGGGGGCGAAGGCCCAGGCGCTCGGGAAGCTGTTGACCATGGCGATCAGGACGACGATGCCGGTGATCGTGACGGCGAAGCCCGCCGTGATGAGGGTGCGCTGGGGCCGCCGTTTCGCGAGGCGTTCGGCGGCCAGGGAGGAGGCGAGCAGGCCGAGGGTGGCAGCGGTGAAGACGATGCCGGTCTGAATGGCGTCGTAGCCGCGTACGACCTGCAGGTAGGCCGCCACCGTGAACGACGAGCCCATGAGCAGCAGCCACTGGACGTTCTGGGTGACCAGGCCGAGGTTGGAGGTGCGGTTGTGGAACAGGCTGGTGGACAGCAGCGGTTCCCGGCCGGCCGCCTCGCGGGCGCGTACGTGACGGAAGAACCACAGCAGCGTGAGTGCGCCGAGGACGAGCAGGCCGGTCATCAGCCAGACGTTGTTGTCGGCGGCCAGGATGCCCATCACGACGAGGACGAGGCCGGCCGCCGAGAGGACGGCTCCGATGGTGTCGAAGGGGCGCGTCGGATCCGGTGGCAGGGGGTCGTCGAGGTGCCGGCTCAGCACGATGATCAACGCGATCACCAGGGCCTGGAACACGAAGGCGGCGCGCCAGCCGATCCATGTGGTGATGAGCCCGCCGATCAGTGGACCCGCGGCAGCGCCGATGCCGCCCAACGCCATGATGATCCCGAACGCGCGGGCCCGGGAGGTCAGGTCCGTGAAGAGGAGCGTCGTGAGGATGTACACGGGCGGGATCAGCAGAGCCGTACCGACGCCCTCGAGGATCGAGTTGCCGAGGATCAGCACGCCCAGGCCCGGGGCGGCGGCGCTCAGCAGGGCGCCGATCCCGTACACGGCGAGACCCACCAGGAAGCAGCGCTTGCGGCCGTAGCGGTCGGTCAGTTTGCCGCCGGGGATCATCAGAGCGGCCATGACGAGCAGGAAGATCGTGATGGCCACCTGGACGCCCTGCACGGTGGTGTCGAGGTCCTCGCTGATGTCGGTGATCATCACGTTCATGTTCGAGCCGGCGAAGCTGCAGATGAACTGCGCGAGGGCGAGTGGGGCGAGGATCCGTCGTTGTGCCGCCGACGTGCCTGAGTCGGTCATCGGGGTCCTGTGTCCCGTTGCGGACGGTGGGGGGGAGGGTCGGGGAGTTTGATGTGTGTTCTCAGGCGGGTCTCCGCCTTGTCGAGCTGTTCGTCGAGGGCCATGGCCGCTGCAATGAGGGCGAGGTGCGTGAACGCCTGGGGGAAGTTGCCCAGTTGTTCGCCCGAAGGCCCGATCTCCTCGGCGAACAGGCCGACGTGGTTGGCGTAGGTGAGCATCTTGTCGAAGGCGTACCGGGCCTGGTAGAGCCGGCCGGCCCGCGCCAGGGCCTCGACGTAGAGGAAGCTGCAGAGGTTGAAGGTCCCCTCCGCACCGCGCAGGCCGTCGGGGGAGGCTTCGGGGTTGTAGCGGTAGACCAGGCTGTCGCTGACCAGCTCCTGGTCCATGGCGTCGAGGGTGGTGAGCCAGTCCGGGTCCCGGGGGGAGAGGAAGCCGACCCGGGGCATCAGCAGGAGTGAGGCGTCCAGGACGTCGGTGTCGTAGTGCTGGACGAAGGCCTGCCGCTCCTTGTTCCACCCGCGGTCGACGATCTGCCGGAAGACCGTGTCCCGGACCTCGGTCCAGCGGGCGATGTCGGCGGGACGGGAGTGGGCGGTCGCCAGCCGGACACCGCAGTCGAAGGCGACCCAGGTCATCAGTCGGCTGTAGGTGAAGTTCTGCCGGCCGCCGCGGGTTTCCCAGATGCCTTCGTCGGGGCGGTCCCAGTTGTCGGCGAGCCAGTCCAGCACGTCGCTCATGGCCTTCCAGCCGCGGATGGCGCCCATGAAGTCGCCCGTCACGGCGAGGGCATCGGCCGCCTCGCCGTAGATGTCGAGCTGGAGCTGGTCGGCCGCCGCGTTGCCCGCGCGTACGGGCGAGGAGCCCATGTAGCCCTCCAGGTGGTCGAGGGTCTCCTCGACCAGGTGGGGATCCCCGTCCACCCGGTACATGATCTGCAAGGGGTCGCCCGAAGCCGTCCCGCCGGCCTCGAGGCGGTCGCGCATCCAGAGGCGGAAGGCATGGGCCTCCTCCTCGAAGCCCAGGTCGATCAGGGCCCGGACCGACAGCGAGGCGTCGCGCACCCAGGTGTACCGGTAGTCCCAGTTGCGCTCGCCGCCGACCTGCTCGGGCAGTCCCATGGTCGCCGCGGCGATCGGCGCCCCGGTGGGGGCGTAGGTGAGCAGTTTGAGGGTGATCGCCGAGCGGTTGACCATGTCCCGCCAGCGGCCCCGGTACGTGGAAGAGCGCAGCCAGAGGTGCCAGAACGTGTGGCATGCCTGCAGCTCGTCGGCGATGCCGGGCAGGGAGGGCGGGTGCGGGGCGGCGCCGCCGCTCGCGGTGCTGGTCAGCACGATGGCGGCCATCTCGCCGGCCTCGAGGGTGAAGCGGGCCGTGATGTCGTCGCCGTCGGCCTGCAGCGTGATGGGAGCGGTGGCCTGGAGGTGGAGGTCGGTTCCCGGGCCGTGGAAGACCGCCGAGTGGTCGTCGGTCAGGGTGAGGGTGTGGGGGGCACGCGCGTAGTCGAAGCGCGGGCGGCAGGCGAACGAGAAGGACAGGCTGCCCCGGACCACTCGGGCGACCCTGACCAGGCGGTGCCGGTCCGAGGGGACGGTGCCTTCGATCGGTGTCATGAAGTCGGCGACCTCGCCTACGCCACCGGGGGCCATGAAGCGGTTGACCAGGATGGCGGTGTCGGAGAGGTACAGCTGGCGGACCGTGGCAGCGCCGTCGTCCGGGAGCTCCGCGGCGAGCCGGCAATGGCCGCCCCGCTCGCTGTCCAGGAGCGAGGCGAAGATGCTGGGCGAATCGAAGCGGGGCGTGCACCACCAGTCGATCGTTCCGCCGGAGGACACGAGCGCGGCCGTCTGCAGATCGCCGACCATTCCGTGGTCGGCGATCGGCGGGTATCGGTTCTCCAGGTTCACAAGGCCTCCTTCGCCCGGCCGCCCCCTCACGTTCACAGGGTGCGCCGAATGCCGGATCTGCGCATGCGGGAGGACCCCCGGCCGGGTGCGGCCGGGGGTCCTCCCCGTGTGAGTGACTGAGTGGGTGGGCGGTCGGGTCAGGGGTTGCGGAGGCGGGCGGCGCGGGCGTCGAGTTCCGCGCGGAACGCCTGGGCGCGGTCCGACTGGGCCAGCCGGTAGGTGTGCTCCAGCGCGTCCATACGGTTCGCCGCCTCCTGCGCCGAGCGGTGGCGGCGGACCTCGTGTTCGGCGGCCTCGCAGGCGTGGCGGACCTGGAGTTCCTCCGCGTGCCGGCGGCGGCCGGACTCCAGGCGGCCGGTGAGGGCCCGGTCGTAACTGGTGGGGCCGCTCATCAGCTTGGCCAGCACCGGCATCGCATCCACCGTGAGCAGCAGGATGTGGAGCAGGACGGCGACGAACCCGGCGTACCAGTCCGACCAGGCCACCGCGCCCAGGGCGTGCGCGCTGGTCAGCAGGCCGTCGTCGTCCAGGGACTGCTCGTGGCGGCGGGTCCGCTCGTCGATGGCCTTGACCAGGGCGGGGCGGTAGGTCTCGCCGGCCGTGGCCTCCTGGGCGGTCAGGTCGCGGCCCTTCTGGATCAGCGCCGTGAGGTCGCTCTGGTGCTTGTCGGCCTGGCTCGAATCGCGGTAGTCCGAGGCGTCCTTGCGCGCCCGCTTGCAGGTCTCGGTGACGTCCTTGCCGCCGTTCGTCCAGACGTACTTCGTCCGGAAATCGCATTCGCGCTGCTCGGCGGCCATCTTGCCGGCCAGGTTCGTGTTGATGGCCGCGACCTGGTCCTGGCGTTCCTTGACCTCCGCGGCATTACGGGTGATCTGCTCGCGCAGTGCGGCCGGCGAGCCGGGTACGTTCAGCTGGAACCCGGCGCAGTCCGGTCGGCCCGCCGTCGCGGAGCCGTCGACCGGGTTGCAGGCCATCAGGCTGCCCCGGTAGGCCTCCACGTCCCGCTGGTGGCCGACGGTGATCTCCTGGCGTATCTCCTTGTCGAAGATCTGGAACAGCAGCGGCTCGGCGATGGCCAGGCCCAGCAGGACGGAGAGGAACAGCCGCGGGATGAGGGCCCGCAGCCGGCCCTTGGACGGGATGCCGTGGGTGCTCGACACCAGCCAGCTGTCCAGGGCCAGCACCACCCAGAACCAGATCGCCGCCACCACCAGGGCCACCGCGAGCGGCAGTTCGTCCCTGATGGTGGCGATGGCGAGGGCCATGGAGGCGCCGCCGAGCAGCGCCGTGTTCAGGACGATGGCCCCGTACCAGGTGTAGCGGGCGCGTTCCTCCGGGACCCAGCCGAGGACGTCCTCGCGGACGCCGATCAGCCGGCGGAGGTACACCGCCGGCTGCCGCCTCCGGCTTCCCCGGCCTCTCCGGCCTCCCCGACCTCGTGCCGGAGCCCGGAGCATCGCCTCAGGCACCTCAGGCACCTCAACGGCCGGTGCCGGTGCCGGCAGCCATGCCAGGTCCTCGTGCTCGTCGGCGCGCCCGGACGGGCGGGCCGGTGCGTCAGCCGACACCTTCCTCCCTCCCCGCTTCGCCCAGGTCGAAGTCGAGTTCCAGGCCGTCCACGTCGTCGTCCTCCGTGGCCGTCGCGTCCGCCGCGCCGGGGCCGGCGTCCGCCCGCTCCACCCGGTGCACCTCGCCCGGCCCCTCGGCCAGCGCGTACGCGGCCTGGGCCGCCGCCAGGTTGGACTCGCCGACGTCGTTGATCAGGCTGGTGACGTCCAGGTGCGCGTCGTCCCCGTGGCCCCGGTCGATCACCCGCTTCGTCAGGTCGTACTTCGCGGTGAGCATCTTCTCCCGCCATTCGCGCTGCTCCTGGCGCTGCATCAGCGCGTCCTCGCGATCCTCCAGCCGGCGCTGCCGCTCGTCCTCCCGTTGCAGCTCCCAGCGGCGGGACTGCTCCTGCCGCCGCGAGCCGAGGTCCTCCCGCCGGTCCTGCCGGTGCAGCTCCCGGATCCGGTCGCCCCGCTCCAGCCGGACCCGGGCGGCCTCCCGGGCCCGCTCCTCCTCGCGCTCCAGCAGCTGCCACCGCCGCGCATCCTCGGACTCCCGCCGCCCGGCCGAGGCCGCCTCGGCCTCGTGCAGCCGCTTGGAGAGGGTGTCCGCGGAGATCTCGCCGCGCCGGAAGGCGTGGTAGTCGGCGGCCAGCGGGTCGTAGCCGAAGACCTTGACGTCCTCGGCCGTCTCCCGCCTGCCGTGCGCGTTGGTCTTGGTCTCCTGGCTGAGCCGGTGGTCCAGCTTCTCCACGTCCGACCGGTGCAGGAACACCGACCGGAGGTCCTCCAGCTCCTGCCGGTGCCGTTCCTCGGCCACCGCCTGCTCCTGCCGGTACCGCTCCTCGGTGAGGCGCTGCTCCCGCAGCAGGTCGCGCTCCAGCAGCTGCCGCTCGTGCTCGGCCTTGGCCCGCTCCTCCGCCAGCTCCGCCTCGAACCGGTTCTGCTGGCGGGTGCGCTCGGCCTCCTCCCGGGCCCGCCGGTGCGCAGCGAACTCCTCGGGGGTGAGGACCTCCACCGTGACCGGCCGGACCCGCATGCCCGACAGGGCGGCCGGCACCATCTCCCCGTAGGCGCAGATCCGGCTCCACACCCGGTCCCGTACCTCCGGCGCCCGGCTCACCGGGAGGTCCTTGCCCTCCTCGGCCAGTCCCGGGATCTCCCTCAGATAGCCGAGGACCAGCGGTTCCGCGTCGTCCACCCCGTCCCGTACGACGGCACACGCGTCGGTCACCGTGCAGTGGAAGGTGACCCGCAGGGTGAACGCCCCGGTCTCCGCCGACGGTACGGACGTCTCCACCACCAGCGGTACGGCCACCCGCCGGTCGACCACGCTCACCGAGCTCGCCCCGACGACCACCTCGTCGCGCGGCCCGCGCAGCCCGTGGTCCTCGACGTACTCCTCGCCCACCCGGTAGACCAGCACCTGGTGCGCGGCGATCCGCGGCAGGTCGGCCTGCTCCCGGGCGGCGCGTTTGTTCAGCCAGCCTCCCCGTTGCCCCGGCGGGCCGAACTCGCGCTGCTCGACCAGGGGATATCTGTCAGCCATGGCGCCTCAGTCCTTCGTTCTCGTTCCGCAGTACGGCCGCCAGGAACTCGTCGACGATCTCGGCGATCTGGGGGCGGGGCCGGCCCGCCACCCTGCGCAGGACGAGATCCAGGCGCGACCGTTCGTCCGGGGGCAGCACCGCCCCCATCTCCCGCCCGAGCCGCCCGGCGGCGGCTCGCGGGTCCTGGCACACGGCCGGCAGCGCGCACAGTGCCGTGTACAGCGAGGCCAGTGCCGCGCCGCGGAACGGGCGGTGGCACAGCACACCCGCCCACAGCTCGGCCACACTTGTGAGCGCCGGCGAACCGCGGCCCGCCAGCACCGCCACCGCGGGCACCCGGGTCCGCTGGTCGACGGCGGTCAGCAGCAGGACCACCGAGCCGAAGGTGACCCCCTTGAGGTGGGTGGCGACCTTGGTCCGGGCCTGTTTCCGCAGCCGGTACACCAGGGCGTCCAGGACCACCCGTACGTCCTCGTCGTACTCGGTGAGCAGGGCGAACAGCTGCGCCAGCGCGATCATCGGCTCGGTGGACACCGAGGCGCGGTCGCCCTGCCACTGGCTGATCAGGTGCCACAGCCACTTGACCGCGTCGGTGGGGAAGGTCATCCCCAGCAGCCCGCTGAAGGCCAGCATCGCGGTGGTGCGGAGCCCGCGGTCGCCGGACTGGGCCCAGCTGCGCACCAGGGTGAGCGCGGCGGCGCCCAGGCTGGCGTCCAGCGCCATCCAGGACAGCACCTGTACGGCCATGGCCCGGCCGGCCGGGCCCGCCTCGCCGCGCGCCCAGGGCAGCAGGTAGCAGTCGGCGACCTCGTCGAAGGCGGGCCGGGCGAGCAGCGAGAGTCCGGTGGCCACGGACATCTGGAGGCCGGGGCTGGGCCCGGCCGCGATCACCCGGTCCAGCCACTGGCGTACGCCGTCCCAGTACGCCGTCGAGTGGTTGGCCCACAGCTCCTGGAGCACCCACAGGCGGTACGAGGAGTTGGGGAAGACCACCACGGTGCGGGTGGGCGAGCCCTGGGCCTGGGCCTGCTCCTCGGTGGCGACCAGGGCGTTGCGGCGCAGGGAGCGGCGCCGGTCCGCGAACCGGCGTACGGGGAGCGGCGGTTCGGCGGCTCCGGGGGCGGGCGCGTCCTCGGCGGGAGCAGCAGAAGTCGCCGGGGCGGCGGAGGCAGAGGCGGAGGAGGAGGCCGTCGGGCCGGCGGGCGCGAAGGCGGATTCCAGGAGCGGCTCCAGCAGCTCCTGGAGGGACTCGAAGGTCCGGCGCCCGGCCCCGGGCACAAAGGCCAGGGTGGTGACCTCGGCGATCTCCTGCAGGGACCGCTCGGATGCGCCGAACCAGTCGCGCACCGGACGGGCGGCGTCGCTGCCGTACTCCCGCCACACCAGGGCGGGTTCGGCCCCGCCGAGGATGCGGCCGGCTGCCGCCGCCACCTCGGCGACGGTGCACTCGGCGGGCATGAGCTCGGCCGCCGCGGCCACGCCCTCCTCGGCGTGGCCGCCGGTACGCAGCCGCAGGCGCAGGACGTCCGCCAGGTCCGGGGCGCTCCAGCCGATGTGGCGGACCGCCTCGGGCGGCACCCCGTCCGGGTCGTGCACGGTGGTGACCACCAGGTGGGCGCCTTGGCTCCGGACCTGGTCGCGGACGCGCCGCCAGTCGAAGTCGGCCGTCTGGCCGGCCGCCGGGCCCTCGCTCATCCGGTCCAGCAGCACATAGCCGATGCCCTTGGCGAAGGTCCGCTCGGCGAGCTGTTCCAGGCTGTTGTCGGGGGACAGGACCACATAGCCGGTGCTGTCGGCGACTTCCTTGAGCAGGGCGACGGCCCCGGAGCGCTTGCCGGTGCCCGGCGGGGCCACCAGGACCACCACGGTGTCCTCGGCCAGCGCCTCGACTGCGCGTTCGAAGGGGGCGGGCGGGACGTAGTAGCCGATCAGGGTGTCGATCTCGCCGGCGTCGATCCGGCCGGTGGCCCGGCGCCGGCCGCCTCCGGCGGTCGCGTGGTCGGAGGCGATGCCGAAGTGGGCCTGGGGTGCGTTCAGCGGGCCGTGGAAGGACTGGCTGACGTAGTTCAGTACGGTGGCGAACTCGCCGCCCGCTGGGGGTTGTTCGGGTGCGGCCTGATTCCGGCGGGCACGGGCGGGGCGGGGCTCCTGCCGGGGCTGCTCGTCCCCGGCCGGCTCCGGTGGTAACTCCGGGGCCGCGGCCTCCTCCGGGCCGGGCTCCCGGTGGCCCTCGTCTGCTTGGATCTGCACCCCACCTGCTTCCCCGGACGGGCCGCGGTCGGTCACTTGGAGATCCCGAAGACGCCGCCTGCCGCGTGGACGGTTCCGGTGAACTGTTGTACGATGACGTCCCCCGCGGGCGCCGCCGGCCGGTCACCGGAGCCGGGCCCCTCCCCCCTCGCGGGGCCCGGCTCCACCCCCGGACCCGGGGGCTCCGTGGTGGTCTGTGCCGCACCCTCCAGGTCCAGGAGGTGTACGTCGTGGCCGGGGACCCAGATCCAGGCCCGCCCGGAGTGCTCCTTGGCCTCGATCCGCACCTCGCGGAACTCCTTGACCCGGATCGTCGTGTAGGCCTCGCGGACCACGTCATTGAAGACGGTGGAGGAGACGGCCACAGCCAGACAGGCGTCCTCCGCCCCGGCCAGTGCGGCGCGCAGCGGCCGGCTGTCGAGGATCCGGCCGATCTCGACCGGCGCCTTCCCGATGAACCCGTTGGCGCCCGGGCTCACCGACCCAAAGTGCACGGCGGCCCGCAACTCCAGCCAGGCCTCCCGCAGCCGCGTGCTGTTGAAGGCCCGCAGCCCGGCTTCCAGGGCCCGCATGAAGGTGTCGACCAGTGCGGGCTCCGAGGCCCCCTCGGGCAGCACCGCGAACTCCGAGTCACCGGCGAACTGCCGCTCCCAGGCGGACCGGTCGAAGCCGGAAGCCTCGGCGGCCTCGCCCAGCAGCCGCGGAATGGCCTCCTGGTACTGGCCCTGGAGGAGCGCTCCGGCCCGGCCGTAACCCTTCGCATCCACGGCCAGCAGAAGCCTTCGGCCGAACACTGTCATGACGCACTCCTCCACGTGGTTTCCGGGAGAGAAAGAATGCCGCACACCTCAACTCGCCCAAGCCATACCGCTGTTACAACTCCCACACAGAATCGTCCCGGGTCTGTCCCGGTTTTCCGCGCAGGCTTCGGCGGCTCACGGCCAGTGGTACCGGGCGCTTCCCGGCCACACCACGTGGAAATACGGGATGCCGAGATCCCGCCGAGATCCTGCTGAGATCCCGTACAAGTGACTGGTCCCGGCGGCCCGCTCGCCCGTCACTGGGGGAGTACGCAGATCCGTTCCCCCAGGAGGTGGCCCCATGCCGGACCGGCCCGACCGATCAGAATCCGACCGGATCCGGACGGCCGAGTTCATGCTCGGCTCGCTCCAGAGCACGCATCAGCACGCGGATTCCAAGGCGGGCATCCTGGCCGCTGCCCAGGCCGCACTGGTCACCACCGCCGGGGCCTGGAGTGGCCGGGCCGTGGACGGCTGGCAGCGCGGCGGGGTGCCGGGGCTGGTGGCCGGGGCGCTGCTGGTGCTCTTTGCCGCCGGGCTGCTGGGCGGGGCCGGCAGCCTGGCGCTGGCACTGCGCCCGCGCGTGTGGAAGCCGGCCGAGGCCAATCCGTACAGCTTCCGCCGGCTGTCTGCCGGCGGCCCGGACGTCCTGCTGCCGGTGGGGACGGAGACGGCCCGGCGCGAGCTCTCGCAGGCCGTACGGTTCCTCGCCGGGGTCGCCGTCGCCAAGTACCGCGCTCTGGCCGCCTCTGTCGTGTGCACGGCGGTCATGGGGGTCAGCGCGGGCCTGAGCGTGCTGCTGCGGCCCTGGCTGGCCGGCTGACCAGCTGAACGGCTGAACGGTCAGCCGGCGAGGTCGGCGAGCTTGCGCAGCCGCGGCAGGTCCCGGATGGTCGTCGTGCGGTAGCCGGTCTCCAGCAGACCCTCCTCCCGCAGCTCGCGCAAGCCCTTGTGGATGGTGGTCTCGGCGGCCCCGGTCAGCGCGGCGATCTCCGGCTGGGTGAGCCGGCAGCCGACCACCACCCCGTCCGGCTCCTGCCGCCCGTACCGCTCGGCAAGTTCCACCAGGAGCCGGGCCATCCGCACCTTGACCGGGTAACCGCGGAACTCCAGCCGCCGCCGGTTGGCCCAGCGCAGCCGGTCCGCGACCATCCGGGTCAGCGCCATGGCCACCTCGGGGCGGCGCACCATCAGCTCGTTCAGAGCGGCCGGCTGCATCACCCGGGCGGTCAGCGGGCCGCAGGCCGTCACCGTCGCCGAGCGCGGGGCACCGTCCAGGGCGGCCATCTCGCCGACCGTGTCCCCGCCGACCCGCACCGCCAGCAGCGAGGCCTGCCCGTTCTCCACCGTGGCCGTGACCTTGGCCAGCCCGGACAGCAGCAGCAGGACGTGCCGGTCCCGGGCCCCTTCGGTGAGCAGCACGGCACCCGCCCCGTACCGGACCTCGGTGCCCGCACCCAGCAGTTCCCGGCGGGCCGGGGGCGACAGCAGGGCCAGCAGACTGCGGGCCGGCCACTCGGGGCTCGGCCCGGGGCTTTGCTGGAGCGGCACGGCGGCCCCCTCGGCAGGTGCTTGCGTCAACTCCCGGACAGCGACAGGGTACGGCGGCACCGATATGCGGCGGGAGCAGCGGAGCCGTTACGGCTAGCTGAGGCCCTTGCTGCGCTCTCCGATGCGGTCGCCCTGGGGGGTGCCGGCCCGCTTCAGCTCCGCCTTCGTGTGTGCCCCGCCCTTGACCTTGCTCCGCACCGGGCCTTCGAAACCGTGCCCATGCCCGCGCTCCAGCCCCTGCACCCAAGGCGCGCGGCCCGTTTCGGGGGCTTCCAGAGTCGGCCGGACATCCTGCTGCTTCTGCTCTTTGCTCATCCCGTCGTCACTCCCTCTGGGAACACCCAATCGGACTACTGGGATCGTATGCACACAATTCCCTCCGCGCACCCGGTCAGGATTCCACCCAACGCCGAGTGAGGACCCGAATCGCCTCCGTCACATCATTCAGCCGGTCGTCGTCGGTCCTGATCCGGCGGGCCAGCTCCACATGCAGGAATCGGAGCTTTTCCTCCGCCGCCACCAGGCCCTGCTCATTGGATTTTCCGGCCAGCTTGCACTTCCGGGCGTAGGTCCGGCAGACCTCCAGCCCCTCCCCCGTCAGCTCCTTGGCAAGGACCTTGGCGTCGGACACCGCCCGGTCCCCGGCCCCGGTGGACACCACCGCGTCGAATTCGGGGAAGGACTCGTTGGCGAACCCGTGCAGCTGTATCCCGGGCAGGCGGCGCTTCATCAGCTCGTCGATCACGCTGTGGAAGACCGAGTCCGTACGGTGGGCCACATCGGCGGCATCCCCCTCGCCGGCCGTGCGGTGCGCGCCGGCCAGCACCATGACTCCGCCCGGCGTCCCGCGCAGCACCCGAGCCCCGAGCCGCTCGGTCTCCTGGTCGGCGACCGGGTGCGGGACCTGCACGATCCAGCTCGGCTTCGCGCCCAGATCCACGTACACGCGACCCCAGCCCCGATTGGCTCGATCTTTGCGGTCGGCCGCGTCGGCCACCTCGGCGTACCGCCGGCCGCTCACCGCGTCCGTGAG
Source organism: Streptomyces sp. NPDC002054 (assembly GCF_040296685.1). NCBI lineage: Bacteria > Bacillati > Actinomycetota > Actinomycetes > Kitasatosporales > Streptomycetaceae > Streptomyces > Streptomyces sp. NPDC002054. The sequence goes on along the minus strand of NZ_JBEOXT010000004.1, from coordinate 31,708 downwards.
CGATTGCACAGTGAAATCGACCTCGGCGAGACGGTTGCGCGCCCCTTCGAGGTCTCCGTCGAGGAGCAGGGCGACCCCCTGAGTGACCGTCAGCCGCTCCTGCTCGGTGGGCACCCGATAGCCGCCGCGCTCGCCAAATCCCCTGGTGAATGCGGTAATCCGCTGTTCCAGGTCGATGCCGGCCGCCGCCGAAGGCTTCGCCGGAGCCGCTTCTCGGGATGGTTGTACGGCCGGCGACATGAAATACACCACAATCGCGGTGAGCGCTGCCACGACACCCAGAGTTATCAGAATCGTTATTCGCTTGTTTGCGATGACCGTACGAAAATGAGCCATGGTCATACAAAAATAACGGAGTGACGAACACCCGCACTCCCTTCATGATCCGCAACGCAGCGATCGCCCTTGCGCTGACGGCTGCCCTCTCGGGCTGCAGCCTCTTCGGGGGTGCGGATTCCGCCGGGAGCGACGCCGAGGGCGAGGCGGGAGCCAAGGGGGGCCGCTCGTTCACGGTGGCGGCGGCCGGCGATGTTCTGATCCACCCGCAGCTGACCGACCAGGCGGCCCGGGACGCGAAGGCCGCGGGCAAGGCCGGGTACGACTTCGACAAGATCATGGATGGCGTGAAGCCGGTCGTCTCCAAGGCTGACCTGGGCATCTGCCATATGGAGCCGGTCCTGGGGAAGCCGAACGGCCCGTTCCAGAGCTTCCCCGACTTCCTGGTTCCGCCCCAGATCGCGAACACCCTCAAGAACATCGGCTACGACACCTGCTCGACGGCCTCGAACCACAGCCTCGACCACGGCCCCGAGGGCGTCTACCGCACGCTCGACACCCTCGACAAGGTGGGCCTGAAGCACACCGGCTCCGCCCGCAACCAGGCCGAGGCCGACAAGCCCCTGATCATGGACGTCAAGGGCGTCAAGGTCGCCCAGATCTCCTACGCCTTCGGGTTCAACGGCCGCGAGGTCCCCAAGGACAAGCCGTGGCTGGCCAACCTGATCGACTTCGACAAGATCGCCGCCGCGGAGAAGTCCGCCCGCGCCGCCGGCGCCGAGGTCGTCATCCTCTCCGTCCACTGGGGCCGTGAGCACCAGCCCAACGCGAGCAAGCCGCAGCTCAAGCTGGCCCGCAAGATCGCCGAGAAGACCGGGATCAACCTGGTCATCGGCCATCACGCCCATGTGGTGCAGCCCTTCGAGAAGGTCGCCGGCACCTGGGTCGCCTACGGCCTGGGCAACCAGGTCGCCCGCCACGACGTGCCCAGCGGCCTGACCGAAGAAGGCGTTATCGGCTGGTTCGAGTTCACCGAGAAGAAGCGCGGCAGCTGGGACGTGCAGGCCCGCTTCGTGCCGACCTTCACCGACATTCCGCCGGACCCCGAGGCCGCGCCGGGCGGCGCGGAGCCCAAGGAAGTGGCCCCGCCCGTACGCGACCACCGGCTGGTCGACGTGGCACAGGCGCTTCGGAACGGCGAGAACCTCCTCCCCGAGCAGCGCTCCCGGTACCGGCTGGCATTCGAACGCACCCAGGGCACGGTCCTGAACCGCGGCGCCGCCAACGACGGCCTCCGGCCCCTGCAAGAGCTCCCGGGCGGCTGATCCCGGCACCGCAGCTATTTGTCCCCTTTATCCCATCACCCTCGCGTGCACCTGCGCGCGCACAGTCAGGAGAGGAGCGTCCCCGTGGCCGCTTCGCGTACGAAGCGGCGGCAAAAGGCCCGCCGAAGGGCCGACATGTCACTGCTCGGTGGCATCCGCCCGCCGATCGCCGTCCTGTCCGTCCTGCTGCTGCTCCTCGCCGGTATCACCGCGCTGAGCCTGGGCAGTGTCCGCAAGGACACCCTCCCCGAGGCCGTACTCACCTCGCAGCAGCACTTCGCAGAGGACGGCGCCATCGCGCTGCGCGCCTCGCTGGACGAGAGCGTCACCGACCTCAACCGCGCCGCCACCCTCTTCTCCTCCGGGGACCCGGTCGCGCCCGACGCGGTCCTCGACAAGATCAGCAACGTCTACCAGAAGTGGCGCGGCACCGCGATCGTCGAGATCAGCTCCGGCCGGCTGCTCGCCGCCCGCGGCGAGAACCTCCCGCTGACCGCCATCGACCGCTCCAAGCTGTCGGAGGAGGGCGGCCTCTCGCCCCGTATGGTCCGCCTGGCCAACGGCGAGACCCGGCTGCTGACCTTCGCCCTCCTCTCCTGGCCGGGCAAGCCCCAGCAGCTGCTGGTGTCCTCGAGCAGCCTGCGCTTCCCCGGCATCAGCCTCGGCGGCTTCCGGGCCATCGCCGTGGTCGACAGCGAGGGCAGCGTCCTCAGCAGCGACGGCATCCCCGAACCCGAGCAGGTCCTCACCGACCTCCAGCGCGCCGACGTCAAACGGGACACCAAGCAGCTCAAGTCCTTCGCCAAGGCCGCCGCGAAGAAGGCCGAGAAGCACCCGCTGTCCGCCAAGAACCCCGGCTCCGGGGGCTTCCTCGGGGTCAGCGGCAGCCTGCTGGGCGGCGAGTTCGGGGGCGACCGCGCCGCCGCCGGCTATGCGACCCTGGCCGGCCCGGAGGCCGGCGTCGGTACCACCGCCACCAGCCTCGGCCTCACCGTCGTCGCCATGGTCAACATCGCCGAGGACACCCGGTCGGCCTCCAGCGCCTTCGCCGGTCTGACCGCGGCCGGCGCCCTGCTGATCATCGGCGCACTGGTGATCCTCCTGCTCATCGGCACCGTGCAGCGCCCGCTGCTCGCGCTCTTCCTGGAGAGCCGCCGGCTGACCCGCGGCGACCTGCACCGCCCGGTGACGGTCCCCCGCACCGGCGAGGGCTCCCGCATCGGCCTGGCCCTCGAGCGCCTGCGCCACCAGCTGCTCGGCCGCCCCGACCCCGGCCCGGACGGCGTCGAGACCGGCCGCAAGCGGCGCAAGGCGGGCGTCCGTACGCTCGTCGGCCTGGCCCTGCTCCTGCTGCTCGGCTGGTGCCTGCCACTCGGCCTGATGGTCAACCGGGCCGGCGAGGAAGCCGTCATCCCGCAGCAGATCGTCAACGACCAGCGCGACCGCACCGACACCCTGAACGACCGGATCCGCCGCGCGCTCAACGAGGGCCACGCCGACCTGCTGTCGGTGGCCTCCCTGATGAACGACGGGACCACCCCGGCGCACATGGGCACCGTGCTGGACCGCACCCTGGAGCAGCACCAGCGCTACCAGTCCCTGTACGTGGTCGACGCGAACGGCACCGTCCTCGCCCAGGCCGGCAAGGACCCGCAGGCTCCGCTCGGCAAGGCCGCCGGCCGCAACCCCATCACGATGGTGGGGGGCGGCAAGGAACCGATCCTGCTCGGCACCGCCGAGATCGCCGGGCGGCCGGGCACCGCCGTGGTCGGCGAGTTCCGGATCGACTTCCTCAACGGACTGCTCAAGCGCCCGGGCCTCGGCCAGATCCGGGTCGTCGACGGCGAGCACCGCGTCATCGCCTCCAACAGCGGCTACCGCGCCTTCGAGAAGCTCGACGACAAGCGGCTGGAGGCGCTGGCCGACGGCGCCGCGCTCAAGGTCGGCATGGCCGCCCGCCCGGCCGGTGTGCTCTACCGCGACAACGGCACGCACACCATCGCCGCCGCGGCCCCCTTCGTCGGCGGCGGTGCCGCCAAGGACATGGGCTGGACCGTGGTCAGCTGGCAGCCCGCGAAGGGCCTCGGCATCCCCGAGTACAGCCTGCAGAACCGCACCGTGCTCGCCGGACTGCTCGGCCTCACGGCCGCGGTGGCCTGCCTCGGCTGGCTCCACCTCATCGTCGTACGCCCGCTGCGCGAACTCGCGCAGCGCGCCGAGGCCCTGGCGGACGGCGACCGCCGGACCGTCCTCTACCCGCGCCACCACGACGAGGTGGGCGCCGTCACCCGCAGCCTGGAAGTCATCCGGCAGCAGCTCCAGGAGCTGCGCAAGCGGGAGGCCGCCGGCACCACCACCGCCGGCACCACCGCACCGACCCACCAGGCCGGAAGGAACTGACCCGCTGTGCTCTTCCTCTACATCGTGCTGGTCGTCTGCTGCCTGCTGATGCTGGTCGCCGGCATCATCGAGCAGCGGCGGCACTTCGCCAACCTGGACGAGATACCCACCCGGGTACTCGTCAACGGCATCCGCGGCAAGAGTTCCATCACCCGGCTGGTGGCGGGCGCACTGCGCGGCGGCGGGCTGGTCACGGTCGCCAAGACCACCGGCACCGCGGCCCGCTTCATCCACCCCGACGCCACCGAGGAGCCGGTCTACCGCAAGTTCGGCATCGCCAACGTCGTCGAGCAGATCGGCATCGTGCGCCGGGCCGCGGCCTACCAGCCGGACGCGCTGGTCATGGAGTGCATGGCCGTGATGCCGCCGCTCCAGGAGCTCAACCAGGCCAAGCTGATCCAGTCCACCATCGGCGTGCTGTGCAACGTACGCGAGGACCACGTGGCCGAGATGGGCCCGACCCTCGACGACATCGGCCGCTCCCTGTCCCGTTCGATGCCGCACGGCGGCATCTGCGTCACCGCCGAGAAGGACCGCTTCCACGTCCTCCAGGAGGAGGCGGACGCGCGGGACTGCAAACTGATCTACGCCGACCCGGACATGGTCAGCGACGAGGAGCTGCGCGGCTTCAGCTGGTTCACCTTCAAGGAGAACGTGGCCATCGCGCTGACCGTCGCCGATCTCCTCGGCATCGACCGGGAAACCGCACTGCAGGGCATGTACGACGCCCCGCCGGACCCGGGCGTGCTCTCCGTCGAGCGCTACATTGCCCCCGGCGACAAGCGGGTCCGGTTCGCCAACGTGTTCGCGGCCAACGACCCCGAGTCCACGCTGATGAACATCAACCAACTGCTCGACCTCGGCGCGATCAGCCGCCCGCTGAACGTGGTCATCAACTGCCGCCCCGACCGGGTCGAGCGCAACGGCCAGATGGGCCAGATCGTGCCCGACCTCCAGCCGGACAAGGTGTTCGTCATCGGCCACCCGTCGAAGAGCGCCATCGACGCGATCCCCGCCGAGTGGCGCGACCGCGCCGTGGACCTCGGCGGCGACGGCCGCGACGGCGAGGAGTTCATGCACGAGCTGCTGGGCCACCTCGGGGCGGATTCCTCGCTCGTGGCCATCGGCAACATCCACGGTCAGGGCGAGATCCTGCTGGAGCACCTCGCCGAGCTGCCCTCCTTCGAGGAGGACGCCGAGCCGGCACCGCAGTCCCAGCAGGCCCAGCAGGCACCGCAGGCACGCCCGGGGCAGCAGGCACCGCAGGTGCGCCACGACCAGACCGGGGGGCTGTACGTCAAACCCCTCGACCCGTACGGATACCTGCCCGCGGCCGAGGAGGCACGGTGGACGGTACCGGGCCAGCAGCAGCATTACCCGTACCAGCAGCACCCGCGGCCGGCCCAGCCGCCCTACGAGTCCTACCAGACCTTCGCGCCGGCCCCGCTGCCCCAGCAGCAGCTGCACCCCCAGCAGCCCCCGCAGCAACAGCAACAGCAACAGCCGCCGCGGCGCCCCGCGCTGGAGCCCGCACCCTGGCCCCGCCACGAGCAGCCCCAGCCCCAGCGCCATCCCCAGCACCCCCACCCCCAGAACCCGCAGCAGCAGCCCCAGCAGCCCCAGCAGTGGCCCAGCCCAGGAGAACCCCGTTGATCCCCGCCGTCCTCACCCCCGAGATCGCCGCGATCGGCATCGCCCTGGGCCTGCTGTTCTCCCTCGTCTGCTACCTGACGACGAACCTGTCCCCCGGCGGCATGATCACCCCCGGCTGGCTCGCCCTCACCCTGATCGAGGACCTCCAGCGCGCCGCGATCGTCACCGGCGTCACCGTCCTGACGTACGTCCTCACCCTCGTCGTCCAGCGCTTCGTGATCCTCTACGGCAAGCGGCTGTTCGCGGCCGTCGTGCTGATCGGCGTCATCCTCCAGGGCGGGGTGGTGATCCTGCTGCAGATGGAATTCCCGCTGCTGTACGCGAACCAGACCCTCGGCTTCATCGTGCCCGGCCTGATCGCCTACCAGCTGGTCCGCCAGCCCAAGGGCGCCACGCTGCTCGCGACGGGCTCCGCGACCCTCATGACCTACGTGGTCCTGACCGCCGGCATCCTGCTCGGCGTCATGCCGCACGCGTGATCCGCGACGCCCACCGCACCACCTCGACCACCGACCCTGCCGACCCCGCCCGGAGCGACCGATGACCGCCGCCACGTCCAAACGCCGCACCCGTCCCGTCCTGCACGCGGCCACCGTGCTCGCGCTGCTGGCCGGAAGCGCGTACTTCACGATCGAGCTGCGCAAGGAGGAGCAAGCCAAGGCGCCCGCGATCCAGTCGGTCGTGGACACCCCCGCCGCCGCCGGCAAGTCGGCCGACGAGAACGGCCAGAAGTGGGAGCGGCTGAAGAACCCCGAGCGCTCCGTACTGCGCGACGGCAACGGCGGGATCCTCGCGACCTTCACCGACGGCGCCCGCACCGCCACCCTCACCGGCCCCAGCCGCACCTTCACCGAGCCGGCCACCACCAAGACCCGGGTGGTCACCGAGAACTGGGTCCGGCTGATGCCGGAGGTGTGGCGCAACGGCGCCGAGCGCGAGCAGTGGTTCAAGGACTGGTTCAAGAAGTACTTCGGCAGCGAAGAGGACGACGTCTTCGCCATGGCCTTCCAGTACGGCGACCAGGCCCCGGTGAAGAAGGACGCCGAAGGCATCGCCTACGCGGGCGACGCGAACTTCGGACCGATCAACCCCAAGGGCTCGGTCGGCAACGACTACCGACTGGAGGAGTCGGACTTCTACGACTACCTCGGCATCCCCTACACCTTCCGCAGCGGCACCACCATCAAGCCCGAGCCCATGCGGGCCCGCTCGATGGACTGCTCCGGCTTCATCCGCACGGTCTTCGGCTACCGGGCCCGCTTCCCGCTGATGGCCACGGACAGCTCCGGTGACGGCCTGGCCCGCACCGCCAACGGCATGGCCCGCGGCAAGCCGGGCGTGAACGTCATCCCGCTCAAGGGGGTCGGCACCGAGCACCGGCCCACCTCCATCGATGTGCTCCAGCCGGGCGACCTGCTGTTCTTCAAGCTGGACGCGCGCACCGGGGAGCGGCTGGACCACACCGGCATCTACCTGGGCACCGACACCGACGGCCACAAGATCTTCATCTCCAGCCGCGAGGAGGCGAACGGGCCGACCATCGGCGACAAGGGCGGTACGTCGCGCCTCGACGGCAACGGCTACTACGCGACGACGCTGCGCAGCGCCAAGCGCGTATAGCTGTGAACGTCCCCTAGGGCTGGGTCGGCGTCCGGGGCGGACTCGTCCGCGCCGGCGTCCCCAGCTCCTGGTGGATCAGCGCCTCCGGGCAGGGCGTACCGCGCGGGAGCTGGTACTTCGCCGCCAGCCGGTACTCACCGGGCGCCGGGGCGAGCAGCTCCGTCCAGACGTCCCCCTCGAAGTCCGGCGCCGCCTTGAACAGGCAGCCGGCCGTGTTCTCGTACTGCTTCACGGGCGTGCGCCCGGCCTTGGAGAGCTCCGTCTCCTGCGGCGGCACCACGGCCTTGCCGTCGGGGCCCACCAGGCCCAGCCACGGCGAGTGCGGCACCTTCACCAGCACCCGGCCGGGGGCCTTCACATCGATCACCATCCGGTCGGCACCCGCGCGCACCACCTGGGCCGACCCGCCGACCAGCTGGGCCGGCTCGAGCACCTTGAACAGCTGCCAGTTCGCGTCGCCCCACACCTGCTGGAGGTAGGACAGGCCCTCGCGAACCAGGACCGCCTCGTCCTCGCCGCCCACATCGGGTTTGTCGGCCGGCAGCACCACGTAGTGCACGGCCCACCGGTCCAGCCACTCCCGGTAGCTCTCGGCGTCCAGCGAATCGTCGTAGAAGAGGGAGTTCCGCTCCAGGTCGGCCTGCCGGTTCCAGCCGCGGGCCAGATTGACGTACGAGGGGAAGGCCGAGGACTCGCGGTGGCTGCTGGCCGGGACCACCTCGACCCGGCCCCGGTCGGCGCCCACCTTCTGCAGTTGGTCGACCAGCGGTGCGAGCTCGCGGTTCCAGGCCGCCACCGGGGTGGTGCGGACGATGTCCTGGAAGCTGTTGACGGTGATCCAGACGGTGATGGTGGTGAAGGCGAGCAGGACGGCGTACCAGCGCCGGCTGCGCGGCACCGCGTACGGCAGGGCCGCGAGCAGCACCGCGCCGCCGAACAGCATCGGCAGGCGGGTGACGTTCGAGCCGACCTGTGAATCGATCGCCCAGGTCAGGAAGACGCCGAAGGTGTACACGCCGGCGGCGATCCGGACCGTCTTCCACCGCTTCGGTACGAGGACGAGGACGGCCACCCCGGAGAGGAACGGCAGACAGGCCGACGCCGCCATCATCGGCTGGGTGCCGGAGAACGGGAACAGCCAGGCCGACAGACCGACCACGGCCACCGGTGCGAGCCCGAGGGCGTACGCGCCCGGGCGCCGCCCGCTCAGGAACAGCGCGGCTGCCACCACCCCGAGGAACAGCCCGGCGACCGGGCTGGAGGCGGTGGCGGCGCCGGCCAGCAGCGCGGCGACGGCGGCCTTGGCCCAGCGCTTCTGCGCCCACATGCGCGGCCAGCAGAAGGCGGCGGCGACCGCGCCGAGCGCGAACATCACCCCGAGGCCGAAGGTGACCCGGCCGGACAGGGCGTTGCAGAACAGCCCGTACACCCCGGCGAGGGCGGGCCAGAGCGGCTCGCGGACGGCACCGCGGCAGCGGGTGAGGATCAGCGCGAGCAGGGCGGCGGAGACGGTACCGGCGATCATCATCGTGGTCCGGACACCGAGGACGTGCATCAGGTAGGGCGAGACCACGCTGTAGGAGACCGGGTGCATGCCGCCGTACCAGGCGAGGTTGTACGCGGAGTCCGGGTGGCGGCCGACGAACTCGGCCCAGGCGTCCTGGGCGGCGAGGTCGCCGCCGCTGTTGGCGAACCAGAAGAACCAGACGACGTGCAGGACCGCGGCGAGCGCGGTGGCAACGGTGACGGGGCGCCCGGTGAACACCCGAAGCACTCGCCGCGCGACGGAAACCGGGGCACCAGGGCCTGCGCCGGCCGGGGTACCGGCGGAGGCCGCGGCTCCGCGGCTCTGCGCATGGGTGCCCGCGGGCTGCCGTATGCCGGCGGCCACGGCCGCCGGCTGTGGCGGCCCCTGTTTCTCTTCCGCGGTGGTCACTGCGTCGCACTCCCAAACCTGCGTTCCCCGGGCACCTGACCCGAAGACGCGTACCGGCGCCCCGGGGTTGCCCGGGGCGCCGGAGTCGTCACCTGTGTCCCGGCCGGCGGTCAGCCGAGACGGGTCAGCTTGCTTCCGATGCCGGGAGTGGCCAGGTCGCTCTGCAGTGCCACCGGCACCTTGACCTGGCTGGCGCCCTCACCGACGGTCAGCACACCGACCTCGGTGCCGGCCTTCGCCGACTGCGGCAGCTTGCCGCCTCCGGCACTCAGCTTGATGGCCACCGTCACCGAAGACCAGCCGACCGCCTCCACGTCGGCGGTGGCGACCACCGGGGTCCGGCCGCCGAGGCCGTCGTCCACGTATCCGACGACCTCACCCTTCTTGACCACCGGAGCGTTGGTCAGCATCTTCTGGGTGGCCAGCATCATGGCCTTGCTGGCGGAGATGGCGGTGTCGAGGATCGGCGGCTTGTGCTGGCCCAGGACCGCGCCGACGATCCGCTGGTTGGTCTTGCCGACCTTCTTCTCGGCGGCGAAGAGCAGGTTGCCGCCGCCCTTGGTGGTGGAGCCGGTCTTGATGCCGAGCGAGTTGTTGAACGGAACGAGGTCGTTCCAGTTCCGCCACTTCTTGCCGGAGGCGTCGGTCCACTCGGGGAGCCGGGTGATCGCGATCAGGGCTTCCATCTCGACGATCTTCAGACCGAGCTTGACCTGGTCCTCGGCGGTGCTGACCGTGGTCGCGTCCAGACCCGAGGGGTCCGTGTACGTGGTGTTGGTCATGCCGAGTTCCTTGGCGGTGTCGTTCATCTTCTTGACGAACGCCTCCTGGTCGCCGCCGGTGTCCCAGCGGGCGAGCAGCCGCGCGATGTTGTTCGCGGAGGGGATCATGAGGGCGGCGATCGCGTCGTACTCGGAGATCGACTGGCCCTCCTTCACCGTGTTGAGGGTGGACTCGTTGTCCGACTTGTCCTTCTGGCCCTCGGACTCGGCGAGCTTGTCGATCGGGATCATCGGCCCCTTTTCCCCCTTCTTGAGGGGGTGGTCGCGCATGATGATGTACGCCGTCATGGCCTTGGTCACACTGGCGATCGGCACGGGCTTCTGCTCGCCGGAGGAACCGACGGTGCCGAGGCCTGCGGCGGCCATGAACGACTGGCCGTCGGTCGGGTAGGGCAGGTCCGGCTTGGCTCCGTCGAAGGTGAAGCTGCTCTTGGCGGTCATGGTCAGCTGCGGCTCGGGCAGCGGACGGACCAGCTGGACGATGCCGAGGACGACGGCGAGCAGCACGAGGAGCGGCGCGTAGATCTTGACCCGCCGGACGGTGGTCCGTACGGCGCTGGGCGGCGGGGGCGGGTTGTTGGTGAGCTCGGCAAGCAGGTCGAGCGGCGGCTTGGGCGGCAGCGGCTGCTGCGTGGTCCGCTCGGTCCCGGTCAGCGCGGGCTTGGGCTCCGGCTTGGGCTCAGGCTTGGGCTCCGGCTTGACGGGGGTGCGGGGCAGGTCGTCGTCCCGACGCAGCGGCACAAACGTGCTGCTGCCGGCGCTGCCGGCCTCGGGGCGGGGGCTGGGCCGGAACCAGCCGGAGTCCTTATCGACATCGACGTCGGTACGAACAGCCCGGAAGACGGCGGTCTTCTCACTGTCCTCCGGATCAGAAGCGGAATCTGCGGTGGCGGGTGCGGAGTCTTCGCGCATGCCACGGAGAACGGCGTCGCGGTTGGCGGAGTCACCACCGGACCCACCCCCGTCCGCGACCTTCCCCGAACCGCCCTTCACCCCAGAACCGGAACCCGCCTCAGCAGCCTCGGGCTGCTTGACAGCCCGAAACACCGCAGTCCGCTCGGAGTCCTGCTCAACCTTGTCCGTGGCCTTGGCCTTGGCGGCCGGCTCAGCCGCGTCAGCGGGAGCCGCCGGCTTCGCGGCCGACTCGGCCTTGGCCGCCGGGGCGGAAGCGGAACCCGCTTCCGCAGCCGCGGACGGCTTGACCGCACGGAAGACAGCGGTCCGCTCCGAATCCGCCACAGCGTCAGCCCCCGGCTTCGCAGCCGGCGCCGCCGGCGCAGAAGCGGAACCCGCTCCCGCGGCGGCGGAGGGCTTCACCGCACGGAACATCGTCGTGCGCTCCGGGTCCGGCTCAGCCGGAGCCGAGGCATCGGCCCCGGCCTTGGCAGCCGGCGTCTCCGGCGCCTTCGGCGCAGAAACGGAACCCGCATCCGCAGCCGGCTTCGCGGCCGGCGCAGCCTTGGCCTCCGGCCCGGAACCGGAAGCTGCATCCGCAGCCGGCTTCACCGCACGGAACACCGCCGTGCGCTCCGAATCCGCCGCGGCGGAAGCGGGGGCGTCAGCCCCCGGCTTCGCAGCCGGCTCGGCGGGAGCCGGGTCCCCGGCGACCGGCTTCGCAGCCGACGTCTTCGGCTCGGCGGGAGCCGCGGACGGCTTCGCAGCCGGGTCGGCGGGAGCCGGAGCCTCGGCGGACGGCTTCGCGGCCGGGTCGGCGGGCGCCGGGGGCTCGGCCGGGGTCTCCGGGGTGGCCGGGGGTGGCGTGGGGTCGGCGGCTGCGACCCACGCCGCTACCGCCGCCCGGAGCGGATCCTGCCGCTCGGCAGGCTCTGCATCGCGCGGGCGCAAAACCGACAGGCGGGGGTCGCGCTCCGGCGACGGAGCCGAAGCCGACGACCCCGAACCCGAACCCTTCGGTTCACGCTCCTGCGCCGCCGCCGCTCCCGACGAACCCGAACCCTGCTCTACCGACTTGTCGGGGGACTCGCCCGCCACCAGTTCCTCCTCCATCGCTGTCCGAACCGTCTACCAGTGTCCCGTCTAGGGGACATCGCCCCCGTGCTAGACGAGAACGACATAGCTGCAGGTTCCCGCACAAAGAAGACAGGCACTCTCGACAGATGAATGTGAGAGGGGTCACCCTGTCACTCATCCACGCGGGGAGGCATGGATGGGCAGGAGCCGCAGAACAATTCCGGAGGAGCTTCTGCTGCTCGCCTTGGACCCGACCACGGGAACCACGGCGCAGCCGCAGTCGCTCGACCTCGGCCTGGCCGGGGCACAGCTAGTGGAGCTGGCTCTGGCAGGACGGATAGCCCCTGATGGGGATCGTATCGCCGTGGTGATGCCACGGCCGACAGGAGATCCGACTCTGGACTCCGCACTGGAACTGCTGCGCAGGCGCGGCAGCCCGGTACGGGCCGTCCACTGGATCGGCGGACCCCGGCTGGGGCTCCGTCAGATTTACCTCGCTCATCTGGAGCGGTGCGGCATGGTCCATGCCGTGGCGGGACAGATGTGCGGGGTGCTGCCGACGACTCGCTACCAGGCGACCGACACGGCCATCAGCCGGGAGATCCGTGCCCGGCTCGACAGTGCGATCCGCACCGGTGTACCGCCGGACCCGCGGACCGCGGCGCTCGCCGCACTGGCCCACGCGGTCGGTCTCGGCAAGCACCTGTACCCCGGCAACGAGGGTCGTTCGTCCAGGTCCCGGCTGCGGGACCTGATCCGGCACGACCCGATGGGCGGCCTCGTGGCACATGCCGTGATGGACGTCCAGAACGGTGTGGCAGCACAGCCGCGCCGCGAACGTGCCGCAGCAGCACCGGCATCCGCACCGGCCCCGGCCGCCCGTGCCACGGCGGCGAGCGGCCTTCCGCTGCAGCCGCGCCGGGGCGCCCCGATGGCCCGCGCCGGCGCCGCGCACTGATCCACCCGCAGCACCCGCAGCACCGTACGACCCGTACGACCCGTACCAGCAGATCCACAGCAACGCCGTCGCCGTGACCGTGGCCGCCCCTTCGCCCCGGTCCGGAAGCCGCCAGCGCGCGGGGTGGCGAGGCCGGTCCGCCGGCCCCGCCGCCCCGCGCGTCTGTGTTTCCCGCACATTCCCCAGCGGTGACACACCGTTCGGTGGCAGTCTGCTCACTATCAGACACGCAGCGCGCACAGAACACGTACGCACGAGACAGAAGGCGGAGGTGCCGTTCCCGTGGCGTCCAATGTCAATCCCACCGTCCGACGGCGCCGACTCGGCATGGAGTTGCGCAAGCTCCGTGAGGACAAGGGCATGACGGCCGAACAGGTCGCCGAGCGTCTGCTGGTCTCCCAGTCCAAGATCAGCCGACTGGAGAACGGCCGCCGGTCCATCAGCCAGCGTGACGTCCGCGACCTGTGCGAGGTGTACGAGGTGGAGGACCGGAGGCTCGTGGATTCGCTCATGCAGATGGCCAAGGACTCCCGCCAGCAGGGCTGGTGGCACGCCTTCGGCGACATTCCGTACAGCGTCTACATCGGTCTGGAGACCGATGCGGCCAGCCTGCGGGTGTACGAGCCGCAGATCGTGCCGGGGCTGCTGCAGACCCCGGAGTACGCGCAGGCCATCATCCGCGGCGCGCTGCCGGAGACCGCGCCGCTGGACATCGACAAGCGCGTCCAGGTCCGGATGCGGCGCCAGGACCGGCTTTCGGAGACGGCCAACAACAATCCGGACATCGGTCCGCTGCGGCTGTGGGCGGTCATCGACGAGGCGGCGCTGCGCCGGCGCGTGGGCAACGCGCAGTTGATGATCCGGCAGCTGGAGCACCTGATAGAGCAATCGGAACTGCCGCACGTCACGGTCCAGGTGATGCCGTTCTCGATGGGCGCACATCCCGGACTGAACGGGCAGTACGCCATTCTGGAATTCCCGGACGCATCCGACTCGACGGTCGTCTACATCGAGGGCGTGACGAGCGATTTGTACCTGGAAAAGGCCAATGATGTGCAGAAGTACAGCGTGATGTACGAGCATCTGCGCGCCCAGGCCCACAATGTGGACCAGACCCGGGAGTTTATCTCCGACATCATTGCCCAATACGCGCAGAAGGGCTGAGATGGGCTGAGAAGAGCCGTCTTCGGCGGTGGGCGGGCCGGGAGGCCGGTACGGTACACCGTCACCTCCCAGCCACAGAAGGCCTGAATGGAATATGCCACCCGGTCGAGTGAATGACCTCTTCACTCAACGAGCGGTGCGAGTAGCGTCGATCACGCCAACCAGGAAAAGGTTGGCGCCACATCGGAAGAACTCGCTGGACCGGAGAGAACATGGCTATTCGTCAGGGTGCCACCGAAAACTGGACCAAGTCCTCCTACTCCGCCGGAAACGGTGCGTGCATCGAGGTCAAGTCCCCGATCATGGAAGCCATCGCGGTCCGTGACTCGAAGGTGCAGGACGGTCCGTCCGTCACCTTCGCGCCGGCTTCGTGGACCTCGTTCGTCAACGGAGTCACCGGAGGCACGCTGGGACGTCTCGCCTGAGCGTGACGGCGAGAACCCGGCCCGCACCCCGTCCCAGCATCAACGAATGAGCCCTCTCGACTGGTCCGCCGTCCCGGCCGAGGGGGCTCGGTCATGCCCGGACACTTCTCAGTGGCGCAGGCGGTCCACGTATCGGTCGGTCCCGGGGACCGTGGGGATGAACGGCGCCACCAGCTCCACCCGGCCCAGGCCGGCCTCCGCGACCTCCGCATCCAGCCCGCGGAAGCGGTCCCAGCAGTCGCGCGGGTCGGCCTCCAGGAACCAGAGCAGGGTCAGCCGGGTGTCGACGCCCTCGACCTGCTTCACATAGGTCATCCGGTCCCCGGGCAGCGGTGTCGGCCGGAAGACCGTCACCAGCGCCGCCGGCCCGCCCGCCAGCCGCTTCGGCAGGGCCCGCGAGCGCAGCCACTCCAGCAGTTCCGCCCGCTGCCCGGGACCGTCCGCGTCGACGACCTGGAGGATGAGCCCGGCATACGGGTGGTCCAGTGCGTGGTAGTCCCGGGGGCCGGCGGCACCGTCCCGGTAGACGGTCGCCCCGTGGTCCTGGAAGGACGTGAACACGTGCGTCCGGTCCTGGTAGACCCGGCCGTCCCGGTTGAGCCGCTTGTTGATCCCGACGGTCCACTTCATGTGCTCGTCATAGCGGCCCTCGGTCACCCAGTAGGTGGAGAGGTAGCAGCCGGCGGTGACGGGCTGGGCGACCGCCGACTTCTCGGGGTACCGCAGGTCCTGCAGGTCCCGGGTGGCCACCCAGCGCCGGCCGGCGTACATCCAGGGCATGGCCATGGCCCCGGCGTAGTAGTGGTCGTCCTCGTACCAGCGGTTGTACGCGTACTCGTGGCCCGGGTGCGGCTCCACCATGGTGATCAGGGCATGGCCGGGCCGCACCCCGTACGGACCCACCGCGGCGAGCTCCGCATATCCGGCCCCGCGTTCGCCTCGTTCCTCTTCGCCATTCGTCATGGCACCGGTCTATCTGATGAGCCATCAGTTGGGGAGTCCGTGAACAAATGAACAAATGATTGGCGGATACACACTTCTTCACTAGTGTGTCCGCGGTCACCGAACCGATTCAGCCAAGGAGCCCGCATGAGCGACCAGCAACAGCCGTCCGCGCCCCCTGCGTTCGCCGCCCGGGCCACCTCGGTCGGGGGCTCGCCCGTACGGGAGATCCTGGCGCTCACCGAACGGCCCGGGGTGATCTCCTTCGCCGGCGGCCTGCCCGCGCCCGAGCTCTTCGACAGCGAGGGGCTGCGGGCCGCGTACGACGCCGCCTTCGCGGGGGCGGCCCGGCGGGCGTTGCAGTACTCGACCACGGAGGGCGCGCCCGAGCTGCGCGAGGCGGTGGCCGCGCGGATCGGCGCCCGCGGGCTGCCCACCACACCGGACGACCTGCTGGTCACCACCGGCTCGCAGCAGGCTCTGGCGCTGATCACGGCCACCCTGGTCGAGCCCGGCGATGTGGTCCTGGTCGAGAACCCGACCTACCTGGCGGCCCTCCAGTGCTTCGGGCTCGCGGGGGCCCGGGTGGCGGCGGTGCCGTGCGACGAGGAGGGGGTGCTGCCGGAGGCGCTGGAGGAGGCGGTGCGGCGGGAGCGGCCGAAGCTGTTCTATTCGGTGCCGACCTTCCAGAACCCGACCGGGCGCACCCTGCCGGCCGCCCGGCGGGCCGCGGTCGCGGGGATCGCGGCCCGGCTCGGCCTGTGGCTGGTGGAGGACGACCCGTACGGGGAACTGCGCTACGAGGGCGCCGAGGTGCCCTGGCTGGCGGCTCTCCCGCAAGCGGCGGACCGTACGGCCCTGCTCGGCAGCTTCTCCAAGATCATGGCGCCGGGGCTCCGGCTGGGCTGGCTGCGGGCACCGGCCGGGCTGCGGCGGGCCGCGGTGGTGGCCAAGCAGGCGGCCGATCTGCACACCTCCACCGTGGACCAGCTGGCCGCCGCGCATTATCTGGCCGCCGCCGACCTCGACGGACACGTGACCCGCATCCGCGCGGCCTACCGGGCCCGCCGCGACGCCCTCCTGGCAGGCCTCGCCGAGGCCCTGCCGGCCGGGTCGGAGTGGAACCGGCCCGAGGGCGGCATGTTCGTCTGGGCCCGCCTGCCGGAGGGCTGGGACGCGACGGCCCTGCTGAAGTCGGCGGTGGCCAACGACGTGGCCTTCGTCCCCGGCGCCCCCTTCTTCACCGGCACCCCGGACCCCCGCACCCTCCGCCTCTCCTTCACCACCCACACCCCCGAAGAGATCGCGGAGGGCCTGGCCCGCCTGGAGAGGTCGACCCGCTCGGCCTCCTGAGCCGCCGCGGCAAGGCCTCAGGCGGCGTCGGGCATGGGCTGCCCGTCCGGCGGGCAGTCGCGGCAGCGGCCGGGCTCGGGGGCGCGGAAGGCCCGTTCGCAGCCGTCGCAGGTCTGGAAGGGGTCCGGGCGTGGCGGCTTGGGCACCTCGGGAACCTCGGGCAGCGGCGGTGGCAGCAACTGCTTGAGGCGGTACGCGAGCATGGCCGCCGGATAGCGCAGGTCGGGGGGCAGCAACGCGGCCAGGGCGCGGGTCACGGCCTCGGGCGCGGCCTCGCGTTCCAGCCAGGCGGCAACGGCCGGGGCGAGCCGTTGGACGTCCCGCTCTGCGAGCAGCAGGCGGGGGTCCTCGGTGCGCAGCCCGGCGAGCAGGTCGACGGCGGCCCGGTGAAGGCCGGCCGAGGGCCGGTCGGGCCGGGGCAGCGGCACGACCTTGGCGGGAGCACGCGGCGGCTCCGGCGGCGGGGCGGCCTGCTTCGCCGGTGCGGGTACGGCGGCGGCCTTCCTGCGCCGACGGCGGGAACCACCACCCCGCGGCGGGTCGGGCTCCGGATCCGGCTCCGGCCCCTCGTCCTCCGGATCCGGATCCTTCACTCCCTGCGGCCTGTTGTACGAGACCGTACGGGTCACCACCTGCCCGTTCGGCAGCCGCTCCCGGGTCCGGCTCAGGTACCCGTGGGCCTCGAGCTCGCGCAGTGCCGCGGCGATCCGCTGCGCCCCTTCGGGGAAGCGCCTGCTGAGGTGCTTGATGCCGACCGGGGAGCCGTCCGGCAGCGACTGGATGTGGGTGGCGAGCCCGATCGCGATCAGCGACAGCTCGGTGTGCTGGGCCAGGTGGTTGCCCACCACGGTGTACTGGACGTTGTGTGGATCGGTCACTCGCTTGACCCCGGTTCGGTGATTCCCGGCGGGAACACGGGACGTGGCGCGGCGGGGCGCGCTAAAATTCTGGAAAGCCATCGGGAACTGGTTCTTCCTGTTTGGTCAGGCCCTCGTTCGGGATGGCAGTCCCGGCGGGGGCCGACGCATTTCTGCGTGGTCGAGCCGAGCATATGCCCGCCAACCGTGCCGAAATCCAGTCCAGTTGGCACAGTTCACCCATGTGAGGGACGGACGCCCTCGGGGAGGCTGGTGGGGTGGGGTTGGGTATTTTCCCCCTGGGTTTTGGTCTTTATGCGTCGGGGCCCACCGTGTCACCAACGGTCAGGACACGGCAGCCCGTTCATCCTTCGCCGGGCATGGGCATGACCATCGGACCGCCGCCGTCTCCGTCCGGGGAGCCGCCCGGGCACGGGGGTTCCCACCCGGACCTCGGGGCCCTACCCTGACGCACCGTCAGGAAATCGGTCCCCGCCGGGAGGCGAAGCTCATGCTGCTGCAAGGGAAGACCGTCATCGTCTCCGGCGTCGGGGCCGGGCTCGGGCACCAGGTGGCCGCCACCGTCGTGCGGGACGGCGGGAACGCCGTGCTCGGGGCCCGGACCGAGGCCAATCTCGCCAAGTCCGCCGCCGAGATCGACCCCGACGGCGCCCACACCGCGTACCGGACCACCGACATCACGGCCGAGGCGCAGTGCGAGGCCCTGGCGGCCCTCGCCGTCGAGCGGTTCGGCCGGATCGACGCCGTCGTGCACGTGGCCGCCTGGGACTCGTACTTCGGCGGGCTGGAGGACGCCGACTTCGGCACCTGGCAGCAGATCATCGATGTGAACCTGCTGGGCACGCTCCGCATGACCCGCGCCTGCCTGCCCGCGCTCAAGGAGCGGGGCGGATCGGTGGTGATCGTCGGTACCCAGTCCGCGGTGGCCGCGCCCTCGCAGGTGCAGCAGGCCGCCTACGCCGCCTCCAAGGGAGCGCTCACCTCGGCCATGTACTCGATGGCCCGCGAGCTCGGCCCGCACCGCATCCGCGTCAACACCGTGCTGCCCGGCTGGATGTGGGGGCCGCCGGTGCAGGCGTACGTCACCTTCACCGCGCACAGCGAGCAGGTCGGCGAGGACCAGGTCCTGGGCCGGCTCACCGAGCGGATGGCACTGCCGGAACTCGCCACCGACGGGGACGTCGCCGACGCCACGGCCTTCCTCGCCTCCGACCGGGCGCGGGCGATAACCGGCCAATCCTTGCTGGTCAACGCCGGTGAGCTGATGCGGTGAGGGCTGCTCTGCGGGCGGCGGTCGCCCGTGCAGTGCCCCATCTGTCGGATCGTATGCTCCCAGCATGACCAATACGGGGAATCCGCCGGGCAACGCAGACGCTCCGACCGAAAACGCCATGCGCCGCGCGCTCCGGCGGGCCCGCGACGGCGTCGCGCTCGACGTGACCGAGGCCGCCGTCCTGCTCCAGGCACGCGGCTCCGACCTCGACGACCTGACCGCCTCCGCCGCACGCGTCCGCGACGCCGGCCTGGCCGCCGCCGGGCGGCCCGGCGTCATCACGTACTCGAAGAGCGTCTTCATCCCGCTCACCCGGCTCTGCCGGGACAAGTGCCACTACTGCACCTTCGCGACCGTGCCCGGCAAGCTCCGCCGGGCCGGCCACGGGATGTACATGTCCCCCGACGAGGTCCTCGACATCGCCCGCCGCGGTGCCGAGCTGGGCTGCAAGGAAGCCCTCATCACCCTCGGCGACAAGCCCGAGGACCGCTGGCCCGAGGCCCGCGAATGGCTGGACGCGCACGGCTACGACGACACCCTCGCCTACGTCCGGGCCATGGCGATCCGGATCCTCGAGGAGACCGGGCTGCTGCCCCACCTCAACCCGGGGGTGATGTCCTGGGCCGACTTCCAGCGGCTCAAGCCGGTCGCGCCGAGCATGGGCATGATGCTGGAGACCACCGCCACCCGCCTGTGGTCGGAACCCGGTGGCCCGCACCACGGCTCCCCCGACAAGGAGCCGGCCGTCCGGCTGCGTGTCCTGGAGGACGCCGGCCGGTCCTCGGTGCCCTTCACCTCAGGGCTGCTGATCGGCATCGGCGAGACCTACGAGGAGCGCGCCGAGTCCCTCTTCGAGCTGCGCCGCATCTCCCGGGCGTACCACGGCATCCAGGAACTGATCATCCAGAACTTCCGCGCCAAGCCGGACACGGCCATGCGCGGGATGCCGGATGCCGAACTGGACGACCTGGTGGCCACGATCGCCGTCGCCCGGCACATCATGGGGCCGTCCGCCTGCCTGCAGGCCCCGCCGAACCTCGTGGACGGCGAGTACGTCCGGCTCATCGGCGCCGGCATCGACGACTGGGGCGGTGTCTCGCCGCTGACCCCCGACCACGTCAACCCCGAGCGCCCCTGGCCGCAGATCGACCTGCTCGCCGGGCAGTCCGCGGCGGCCGGGTTCGAGCTGCGCGAGCGGCTGTGCGTGTACCCGGAGTTCGTGCGGCGCGGCGAGCCCTGGCTGGACCCGCGGCTGCTGCCGCACGTCCGGGCTCTCGCCGACCCGGAGACCGGGCTCGCGAACGCGGACGCGGCGGTCGAGGGCCACCCGTGGCAGGAGCCCGACGAGGGCTTCGCCTCCTTCGCCGCCTCCGGCCGCACCGATCTGCACACCGCCATCGACACCGAGGGCCGCACCGGCGACCGCCGCGAGGACTTCGACCACGTCTACGGCGACTGGGAGGCGCTGCGCGAGTCGGCGGCCCCCGGGATGGTGCCCGAGCGCGTCGACACGGACGTACGGGCGGCCCTGGCGCAGGCCGCCGACGACCCGACGAAGCTCACCGACGAGCAGGCGCTCGCCCTGCTGCACGCGGACGGCCCGGCCCTGGACGCGCTCTGCCGGATCGCCGACGACCTGCGGAAGTCGGTCGTCGGGGACGAGGTCACCTACATCGTCACCCGGAACATCAACTTCACCAACGTCTGCTACACCGGCTGCCGGTTCTGCGCCTTCGCGCAGCGCCGCACGGACGCCGACGCGTACACGCTGTCGCTGGAGCAGGTCGCGGACCGTGCGGCCCAGGCCTGGGACGTGGGCGCGGTCGAGGTGTGCATGCAGGGCGGCATCCACCCGGACCTGCCCGGGACGGCGTACTTCGACATCGCGCGGGCGGTGAAGGAGCGGGTGCCGGGGATGCACGTGCACGCCTTCTCGCCGATGGAGGTGGTCAACGGCGCCACGCGCACGGGGATGTCCGTACGGGACTGGCTGACGGCGGCCAAGGAGGCCGGGCTGGACTCCATCCCGGGGACGGCGGCGGAGATCCTGGACGACGAGGTGCGCTGGGTGCTCACCAAGGGCAAGCTGCCGGCCGCCGACTGGATCGATGTGGTGACCACCGCCCACGAGCTGGGCATCCGCTCCTCGTCCACCATGATGTACGGGCATGTGGACCAGCCGCGGCACTGGCTCGGCCACTTCCGCACCCTGGCCCGGATCCAGCAGCAGACCGGGGGCTTCACCGAGTTCGTGACGCTGCCCTTCATCCACACCAACGCACCCGTCTACCTGGCGGGGATCGCCCGGCCGGGGCCGACGGTCCGGGACAACCGGGCGGTGACGGCGATGGCCCGGATCCTCCTGCACCCGCACATCACCAATATCCAGACCAGCTGGGTGAAGCTGGGCGCGGAGGGCGCGGCCGAGATGCTGCGGTCCGGTGCGAACGATCTGGGCGGGACCCTGATGGAGGAGACCATCTCCAGGATGGCCGGATCGAGTTACGGCTCGTACAAGTCGGTCCGGGACCTGGTGGCGGTGGCGGAGGCGGCGGGCCGGCCGGCGAAGGCCCGTACGACGCTGTACGGGGAGGTGCCGGAGGAGCGGCAGCGGGTGGCCGCCGCTTCGGACGGCCACCTGCCGGAGCTGCTGCCGGTCCTGGAGTGAGGGCTGCGGGCCGGGGGGTCAGCCGACGAGCAGGTCCTTCTTCAGGCGCTTCAGCTCGCGGGCGTCGATGCCGAGGCCGTCCTGGAGGTACCGGTCGAAGGTGCCGTACTTCGCCTTCACCTCGTCGTAGCCGGAGTTGAGGTACTCGGCGCGGACGTCGAGCAGCGGCTTGTAGACGGCCGCCTGCTGGGGCGGGAGGTGGCCGAGGATCGCGTCGTTGGCGGCCTTGCGGTAGTCGTTGCTGGCCAGGTAGTCGGCCATGACCGTCTCCTGCGGCACCCCGAGGGCGGTCAGCAGGGCGGCATTGGACCAGCCGGTGCGGTCCTTGCCGGCGGTGCAGTGGAAGAGCACGGCCCGGCTGTCGTCGCGGCGGATGCCGTCGAAGACCTGGGTGTACGCCTTCTTGCCGCCCTCGCCGCTGACCATGGCCTTCTCGGCGTCGACCATCGCCTTGACCGCCTCGTCGGGGGTCTTCGGCATGGTCTGGAACGAGCCGGAGCCCGCGAACACGTCGGCGACCACGTACTGCGCCCCGGCCGGGACGAGGTCGGGGTCCTTGGCCCGCTCGTCGGCCATGCGGAGGTCGAAGACCGTCTTGACGCGCAGCCGCTGCAGCTTGGCGAGGTCGTTCGCGGTCAGCTTGTTGAGGGCGTCGGAGCGGTAGACCTCGCCCATCTTGACCCACTGGCCGTCCGCGGTGCGGTAGCCGCCCGCGTCACGGAAGTTGACGGCACCGTCGAGCTTGATCAGCCGGTCGGCGAGGCGCAGGCCGGCACCGCGGTCGGCGCTGAAGTCGAACCACTGGCGGTCGGCGGCGGGCAGGCCGGTGACCACGGCCTCGCCGGTGGCGCCGCCCTTGGCGACGACCTTGCCGTTGGCCTTGACGGCGACCCGCTTGGTGCCCTGGGCCTTCCACTTCAGGGTGTACGAGGAACCGTCGGCGGCGGCGGTGACGGTGGCCTCGGTGAAGGGAATGGCGTGCCGGTCGTGGAAGTGGTGGGACACCGTGGCGGTGGCGGCCGGGGCCACGGTCAGGGAGAGGGTGAGGGCGGAGGCGACGGCGGTCGCGGCGAGGGTTGCCTTCTTCATGACTGCGAGGCTGGGCGGCGCGGGGAAACCGGGCGTGAACACGACGTGGCCGAAACCGGCCGCCCGGAAGGACAGTGGCAAAACGTGCCACCTAAGCAGCCCATGCCAGACAGACGGCCGGAACTGTTCGGTTTCCGGCCTTTCTGCGCTTAGTTAGAGGCTGCTTGACGCAGAGCTTCCGATTTCGATCGGAACTGTCCACTACAGTGCGCGCCAGAACGAGGGTGGGGGAGACCGCATGGACCTGGTGGCAGAGAGCACGGCGGAGCAGCAACGGGATACGGGGACGGGCGCCGTGACCAGTGCCGTGACCACCGGGCTCTGGGGCCGGACCGAGCAGCAGGACTTCCGCAGCCGGGTCCGCGGCACCCTGCTCGGCGCGGCCATCGGTGACGCCCTCGGCGCGCCCGTGGCCGGCCTCTCCCTGGACGGCATCCGCGAGACCCACGGCTTGGAGGGCCTCACCGAACCCGCCCCCGCCTACGGCCGCCGGGGCGCGGTCACCGCCTCCACCCAGCTCACCCTGTTCACCGTGGACGGCCTGATCCGGGCCCACGTACGCCGGGACACCGGCGCCTGGCACCCGCCCACCGACATCCACCGCGCCTACCTGCGATGGGCCGCCACCCAGCACGACTGGGGCCCGGACGAGCGGCGCAAGGACAACGGCTGGCTGGCGCACGAGGAATGGCTCTACGCCCGGCGCGGACCCGACCGGGCCTGCCTGACCGGGTTCGGCGACGAGATCCTCGGCACCCTGGACAAGCCGAAGAACCCGACCGCCCGGGACGCCGCCGCGACCGTCCGCTCCTCCCCCTTCGGGCTGCTGGTGGGCTGGGAACCCGCGCTGGTCCTCCAGTTGGCCGTGGAGTGCGCCGCGCAGAGCCACGGCCACCCCACCGCCTATCTCTCCGCCGGGGCCTTCGCGGTGATCGTGCACGGCCTGACCCGCGGTGAATCGCTGGACGCGTCGGTGCAGCGGGCCGTGGGACTGCTGGACGCCCGGCCCGGCCGGCAGCCGGTCACAGACGCCCTGCAGCGGGCCGTATCGGCGGTGACCGCCGGACCGCCGTCCCCGAAGACGGTGGAGTCCCTCTCGCCCGGCGACGGCCGGGACGCGGAGGACGCCCTCGCCGTGGCCGTGTACTGCGCACTGGTTGCGGAGGACATCCGGCACGGCCTGCGGCTCGCCGTCAACCACGGCGGCGATTCGACGGCCACCGGTGCGCTGTGCGGTGCCCTGCTGGGGGCGCTGCACGGGGAGACGGCCCTGCCCGCCCCCTGGCTGGCGGACCTGGAGGGGCGGGCGACGATCCTGGAGATCTCGGACGACTTCGCCCTGGAGATGACCCAGGGCCCGACCCTGCACGGCCCGGCGGTCTCCTCGGCGGGCTGGCTGGCGCGTTACCCGCGCGGGTAGTCCTCTCGGCACAGTCCTCTCGGCATTCGCGTATGCAGACCGTACGGTGGGGCATCCACTTGACGGAGGTGTCAGCACATGAGGATCGCCGCCACCATCTTCCTGACGGACCGGACCGTGTCCCCGGTCCGCATCGCCCGCAGCCTGGAGGAGCGCGGGTTCGCCGCCCTGTACCTGCCCGAGCACACCCACATCCCGGTCTCGCGGGACACCCCCGCCCCGATGGGCGGGGAGCTGCCCGAGCAGTACGGCCGGACCCTCGACCCCTTCGTGGCGCTCGGCCAGGCCGCGGCCGTCACCGAGCGGCTGCGGCTCGGCACCGGGATCACCCTGGTCGCCCAGCACGATCCGGTGGACCTGGCCAAACAGGTCGCCACCCTGGACCATCTGTCCGGCGGCCGGTTCACCCTGGGCATCGGGTACGGCTGGAATGTCGAGGAGGCCGCCGACCACGGCGTCGACTGGCGCACCCGCCGCGAACTGGTCCGGGACCGGATGGCGTTGATGCGGGCCCTGTGGGCTCCGCAACCGGAGGGCTACATCGGCGAGTTCGGCTCGGTCCGGGCCAGCTTCGCCCACCCCAAACCCGCGCAGCCCGCCCGCGAACTGGCCGGCGGCCTCCCGCTGCACGGCCCGCGGACCCTGATCGGCGGCGCGGCCGGCCCCAAGCTGTTCACGCACATCGCGGAGTACGCGGACGGCTGGCTGCCGATCGGCGGGCGCGGACTCGCCGAGTCACTGCCGGTACTGCGGGCCGCCTGGGAGCTGGCCGGCCGCGAGCCGAAGGCCCTCCAGGTGGTGCCGTACGCCGTACAGCCCAGCCCGGGCAAGCTCGCGCACTACGCAGACCTGGGCATCGAGGAGGTCGTCCTGCAACTGCCCTCGGCCACCGAGCCGGAGGTCCTGCGAACCCTGGACGACTTCGCCCGGTACCTGTAACAGCCGGCGCCCCATCCGGACATCTGAGTACCGGCCTGAGTACGACCACTCAGGCCGGCCCGCCCCCCATCCGCGAGGCTGGACCCATGACCACCCCGCCTCAGCCCCCGCACACCCCCGCGCCCGCCGCCTTCGGCCCGCCCCCGGCCATGCGACCCCCGCGCGCCCGCCGCACGGTCCTGGCCGCGGCCCTGGCCCTCGTCCTGCTCGCGGTGGCAGCCACGGCCGGCTGGTGGCTGCTCCGCGAGGACGACGACTCCCCTCTGGCGGGCCGCCCCCGGGTCACGGACCAGGCCGCGGGCCTGTCGTACGGGATCCCCGAGAGCTGGAAGCAGCCGGAGAAGCAGGGCGATCTGATCAACGCCTTCACCTCGACGATCTCCAAGGACTCGGCCGCCACCGTGCTGGCCGGCCGCGCCGGAGCCATCGCCGAGGCGGACCTCAAGCGGCAGACGGAGCGCTCCGCCCGCTCCAACGCGGCCTTCTTCTTCCCGGACGGCCGCTCCACCATCACCGACTCCCAGCCGACGAAGGTCAGCGGCCACCCGGCCCACACGGTCACCCTCAAGATCGACGACGGCAAGGCCGGCACGGCCCACCTCCGCTTCACCGTCACCACCCTCACCGCCGACCGCTCCGCCTTCCTCATGGGCGTCGCCCAGGACCCGGACCAGGCGCAGCGCGAGGAGGTCGACACGATCCTGGCCAGCGCCAAGGCCCTGTAACTGCCTCAGCCGCGGACGGGCAGCTCGGCCCACACGGTCTTGCCGACCACCCGGTCGTGCACCCCCCACCCGGAGGCGACCGCCTCCACGATCCGCAGCCCGTACCCGCCCTCGGCCCCCGACTCGTGCTCCCGCACCACGGGCCGCAGGTCCCGCCGCGCATCGGACACCTCGACCCGCAGCACCCCGTGCATCAGCACCATCCGCAACTCGAAGTCCCGCCCCTGCACCCGCCCGTGAGCAACGGCGTTGCTCACCAGCTCGGCCACCACCAACGCAGCCGCATCGGAGTCACCCCCACCGAGCGGCAGCCCCCAGTCGGCGAGCTCGATCACGGCCAGATGCCGCGCGAGCCGGGCACCCCGCCGGGTGGAACTGAAACGCTGAGTGAACGTGTGTACGGTCATGGCGGCAGCTCGCCGCAGTGCTGTCATACCGCCACGCTCCCGCGCTGACCAGCCCTTTCGGCAGCACAGGACCTCGTACAACGCGACTGTACGAGAGTCACACACCGTAACCACCCCGATGGACGGAACCTTTCCCACCCCCCAGACGGTCAGAGTGCGGGATGCAACGCCCGGCCGGAGAGGGGACCACGTGGAGCGGGACGCGGAATTCGCCGAGTTCGCGCAGGCCGTCTACCCGCGGATGCTGCGTACGGCGCTGCTGCTCGCAGCCGACCGGGACACCGCGCAGGACCTGACGCAGACGGCTCTGCTGAAGGTCTACCTGGCCTGGTCGCGCCGGCACGGCTGGGACGACCCGGCCGCCTACGCCCGCCGGGTGCTGGTCAACGTCCACGGATCCTGGTGGCGGCGCCGCTGGCGCGGGGAGCTGCCGCACGGAATCCTCCCCGACCGCCCCGGACCGGACCCCCAGCGCGGCTGGGGCCAGCGGGTGGACCTGGCGCGGGCCATGGCCACACTCCCCCGGGACCAGCGGACCGTACTGGTCCTGCGCTTCTACGAAGACCTCAGCATCGCCGAAACCGCCGAACTGATCGGCTGCAGCACCGGGACGGTCAAGTCACGAACGGCCAGAGGCCTGGCGCACCTCAGAAACAACGTGCCCGAGAAGGACGAGGGGAGCACCAGCTCATGACCACAAACGACAGGGAACAGGAAGCACTGCGGGCCGGCCTGCGGGAGCTCGTGGACGGCGAGCCGGCCGGCCCGGCCCCGGTGGCCGAGGTGATCCGACGCGGCCGGGACCGGCGGCGGGCGGCGGGAGCGGCAGCCGGAGTACTGACCTGCGCCGTACTGGCCTCGGTAATCACCCTGGGCCTAGGAGGCCGAGGCGAATCCGAAACAGCCACCACCACGAGGCCGACCTCCCCCACAGCACCACCACCAGCCCACCAACCGGAACGACGTACGGTGACCCCCGGCAGCCCGGCCACCGGCCCGGCCGCCGCGGAGGTGGGGCGCACGTACCCGCTCGACTGGGGTGCGCACTGCGGCCTGCGCTACCTGCCCTTCGCCGGCCGCATGTGGCAGGCCGGCACCGTCCCCGCCACCCCACCGAACCTCCCGGGCCCCCAGGGACCGGCCTCGGGCCCGCCGGTCGTACCCGGCTACGCCACCCTGACCGCCCCCGACAGCCTCCGCTTCGAAGCCCCCGGCTGGCTCGACGCCCCCGTCACCCTCACCCCGGCACCGAACGCCCCCGGCTGCGCCTAGCGAATCAGCGCGGGTACAACCGATTCACAATCAACGCATAATCATCTGAATTGGGCACATTACTCTTCGGATCGACCCCGTACATACAACTATTGGTACTGGTGTTGTGCCCCACCCCAAAGGCGTGCCCGCTCTCGTGACAGGCGACGGCGCGGTGGTTCGACGGGTACGAGTTGTTGTACTTGATCGACACCGTGCCGTCGACGAAGAAGCGCGCCGAGTCGTAGCTGTAACTGGTCACACCCAGCCACCCGGTGGCCCCGTAACTGCCGTCGACCACATCGACACAGTGCGTTCCGCTGTACCCGGGGCAGCCGCCGGTGGCCCGCTCCACGTGGATGTTCGGCGACTGGTTCCACTGGGTCAGCACAGTGCCCTGGGGCCAGCCCGCCCCGGACCGGTCGTTGTAGTAAATCTGCGGGTTCGTGTACCCATTGCGACGCCAGTTGATCACCGGGCACTGCCCGTCCAGGTTCGCGGCACTGCCCCACCCGCAGTTCCCCGCCATCGTGGACACAGCCCCGGGCTCCAGAACACCCCGCACTCCGGCGGCCCGCAGCTTGGCGGCAAGCTCCTTGGCCGTCACCCCGGGGGCGGCCAGGTACACGCTCCCGTGGGTAACCCCGTCGGCCGTGGTGTAGCTGGTCTCAACCTCCTCCGGCACAACCGCCCGACCATTGGCCTCGGCGGACGGCGCCGGGTTGGGCCGCTGGGGCGG
Source organism: Streptomyces sp. NPDC002054 (assembly GCF_040296685.1). Lineage (NCBI taxonomy): Bacteria > Bacillati > Actinomycetota > Actinomycetes > Kitasatosporales > Streptomycetaceae > Streptomyces > Streptomyces sp. NPDC002054. The sequence goes on along the minus strand of NZ_JBEOXT010000004.1, from coordinate 3,514 downwards.
AATGGCCGGCCCTTCCCCGGCGACGGATCCGGGTGCGGTCAACAGGACTGTGGTCAGTGCGGTGGCCGCGAGTGCGGTGGCGGTCAGCGTTCGTGCGTGGCGCATGACGACTCCCCTCCCGTTCTCGAATGTCCATTCGAGACATGACGGATCGTCACATCACCCCCCGACCGGACGACACCCTTCCCGTCAAAGTGGCCGAATACCCCCACCTGGCCGATTCCCGCCCGCTGCGGAACCGCGCCAACCTGTGTCGCGTTCGGGCTCCCGACCTCAAGACGAGGACGGGGACCCTGGCCACCCTTCAGTCGCGGCGCCTGACCGGCTCTCCGAGCAGCTCGGTCAGTTCCGCCTCGACGGCGGCGAGCAGCGGGGGCCCCCAGACGGTCAGTGTCTGTTCCCAGGGGTGGCCGAAGGTGCCCAGGCGGAGGTCGTGGGTGAGGTGGAGGTAGTAGTCGCCATTGGGGTAGGTGCCTTTGCCGGGTCGGGGCGGCCGTCCAGGGAGGTCGGTGCGGCGGGTGTCGTAGCGGTAGCCGTCGTGCTGCCAGTCGAGCCAGTAGACGAACTCGCCGGGCTCGGTGGCCGTGAGCAGTCCGCGCTGGACGATCGCGTCGATCTGTTCGGGGAGGTCAGGGACGGGCCGGTGGTGGGCGTGCAGATGCCAGACGGCGGAGGGAACGGGAGCGCTGATCGCGGGCAGGGAGGTGGTGCTCGGCTTGAAGTCGAAGTCCGTGTAGAAGCGGTCCCACAGTGGAACGTCGTCGAGGAGCCAGTCGAGGAACTGCGCGGGGCGGGTGGTCTCGGGGGTGCCGGTCGGGCGCCAGTAGTAGGAGCGGACGGTGGCTGCCTCGATGAAGCCGGCCTTCAGAAGCCGCTCGCGCAGGAGGCCTCCGGCCTCGGCGAGGAGGGGACGTGAGCTCTGCGTGCGCCAGTGGGCGGTGCAGTCCTTGACGAAGTCTGCGTCGTCGCCGCTCAGCCCACCGACGATTTTGAAGGGGCGGGTCAGGTCGGCGTAGACCCAGCCCACGGCGGTCACCTCGCCGTGCTGCAGGAGGACGTCGATGTAGATGTTGCCGTGCTCCGAGGCGCCGTCCGCGATCATCTCCGCATAGGGCACCGCGTGCGGGCCGGGGGAACCGACGGCGATCTCCCAGGCCCGTTCGGCCTGCTCCTGTACCGCGTACAGGCTGCGGATTTCATTCCGGGGCTCCGCCACAACATCGGGCTGCTCGCCCGGCAGCTCCTCGGCAATCAGCACGGAACGCTCCCAGCCCGGAGTGAACCCCGCCGCCGTCAGCGCCGGGCCCAGGTCCGGCGAATCGTGCCCGTACACCTTCCACTCCACCGGCTCGTCACGATCCGCGAAGGCTTCCTGCTGGCAGCGAACCAGGCTGGCGATGTCGGTCCCGGGCGCGATGGGGGCGTGCTCGGCCGTGCCGTGCGTCCCGTAGTGCCGGCGCACGACCGGCCCATCGGCCTGGACCACCACCCCGACCGGATGCCACGAGGGGGCCCGTCCCCGCAGCCCGTCGTATTCCGCCCACCGCTCGCCCATGTCCATGCGCGGGAGCCTAGACGGGGCTCGGAGGCGTCCCGGCGTCAGGACCTTGGGGGTACACGCCTCGGGGCAGTTTCCCGCCCCGACCATCCATACACACAGGTCAGGGGTGTCCCGACGGCGTCAGGGGCCATCTAGAACACTCAGATGGGCCAAGTAGCGCGCTAAAGGGCCAACTAGGACCTGTCTGACAATTGACCTTGTGGCCGGTCGTGGCAAGCTGACGGGTGCGACGTGGGAGTGGGTCCCTAGCGCGCCGACCTCGCCAGCCCGCGGAACGGGCGGAAGCACAGGCTGGCACCGCCAGGTTCGTCCTCGAACCCGGCGAGCACCAAGAGCTGCCGCCCGTCCTCGCCGACGTAGAAGTACTCCGCTACAGCGACCGCGGACGCCGGGTCGGCGGAGTCACGTTCGGCCAACTCATCGGCAAGCGATCGGGCCGTCCCGGCGTCCTCGGTGTCGTACCACGTTGCGGTGAAGTAGCGGGCGGCTCCATCGTGCCGCCCCTCGAAGCGGTGGGGCGCGTAACGGCCCGGCGGATCGGCCGAGTAGAGCGCCTGAATGGCGCTGCCCAGAATCTGCTGGTTGCGAGGGTCGGCGGCGAAGGCCAGATGCGCGTCGGAACTCGTCCATTGGGCGAAGTTGAGGATAGTCCGGCCGTCGGATCCTGCCAGACAGTGCCGCGCAAGGTACGCAGCCGGCAGCGGGGCCTCCTCCCAGGCGTCCATGACGCCGGACATAACCTTCTGCTGTTGTTCGGGCCCCTCGGTGTGCCATAGGGACGCCAGGATGAGGCCCGCGTCCGGACGGTCAGGGTCGGGCAGTGCGACCGGCTGGAGGCCGGCAACGGTGGCGGTCATGGCACCAGCCTTCAACCTCAACTGCGATTGAGGTCAAGTTCCGTGATCGCCCAAGGTCGACGACCCGGCCCTGAAAAAGCGCCCTAAGGTCCTTGGGTGGATTCGCGGAGCCAGAGGATGAGTGAGGCGAGGTGGACTCCGGCCTTGTAGCGGGTGGCTAGTTTGTCGAAGCGGGTAGCTATCGCGCGGAACTGCTTGAGGCGGTTGAAGCAGCGTTCGACCACGTTGCGGGCCTTGTAGAGCTCGCGGTCGAAGACCGGCGGCCTGCCGCCGGTCTGTCCGCGCCGCACACGGTTGGCTCTCTGGTCGGCTCGTTCCGGGATGACCGCGCGGATACCCCGCCGCCGCAGGCCCTGGCGGATCGCCCGTGACGAATACGCCTTGTCCGCGATGACCGCGTCGGGCCTGCGGCGGGGCCGCCCGGCGCCGGTCCGGGGCACCCTCAAGGCGTCCATGACTTCGTCGAAGACGGTGGAATCGTTGACGTTGCCAGGCGTGACGACGACGGCCAGGGGCAGGCCCCGGCCGTCGCAGGCGAGATGGACCTTGGTGGTCAGCCCGCCTCTGGACCGGCCGAGCGCCTGGCCAACCGTCGCATGTGCCGGATCTTCCAGTTCGTCCCCAGCCGCCGCCCCTTTTTGCGGGCGCCGGCGGGGTGCTGGTGGGCTCGGTTGATCGTGGAGTCGACCGACACCGTCCACTCCACGGATCCGACGGATTCGTCCCGGACCTGGACCTGCTCGAGCAGGCGAGCCCAGGTTCCGTCCGTCTCCCAGCGGGCGAACCGTTCATAGGCTGTCTGCCACGGCCCATAGCGTTCCGGCAGGTCACGCCACGGCGCACCTGTCCGCAACCGCCACAACACCCCGTTGATGACCTACCGGTGATCCCGCCACGGCCGACCTCGCCCATCAACACCCGGCAGCAGGGGCACTATCCGCTCCCACGCTGCATCCGGCAGCTCACCACGACCCACCACAAGATCAATTATCAGACAGGTCCTAGTCTTCTGAGTCAGGAATTCCGTTCAGATGTGTAGGCTTGGCCTGTGGCGCGTACTGGGCGGCCGAAGGCCGAGTTGATCCTGTCGGGTGAG